>CAZLWH010000224.1:0-1517 GCA_964563265.1 uncultured Erysipelotrichaceae bacterium | reverse complement strand
ATCAGGATCAAGGTCAATCCAGTCTCATGGAGTCCTTTGAGGATATCGATCACTTTCTGGGTGTTTTCCGCATCCAGTGATGAGGTCGGTTCATCGATCAACAGCACGGTCGGCTTAAGAATCAAAGCCCGTCCGATGGCGATACGCTGTTGCTGACCACCTGAACACCGAAACGGATACTTATCCGCTTGATCCTGTAAGCCTAAAGATTCCAAGACCGCCATGGCCTCTTTACGGCATTCAGCCATCGGCTTTCTGCTTCTCAGATGATAGGGCAAGGCCAGATTGTCGATGACGGTCCTGTGCATGAACAGGTTGAATTCCTGAAAAACGACCCCCAATTCCTGAGAGATCTCTTTGGAACGTCTGTTTTTGACATAGGCCGGTTTATCTTCGATCTCATAAGTGCCTTCTCTAAACGGCAACAATCCGCTCAGGATCTTCATTAAGGTCGTCTTTCCGCTGCCGGATAAGCCCAAGATCCCTACGATCTCGCCTTCACTGATCGTAAATGAAATATCATCCAATACTTTCTGTGCCTCATAGGCGTAACTTAAGTTTTTAACAGAGATCAGGCTCATCGCTGCACCAACAGTTTCTTTTCAAACTGCTTTCCGATATAAACAACGACCAAACTGAACAACAGATACATGGCCCCGGCGATAAACAACGCATCGACGCGCATATCATGGGCTACGATTTCTTTGGCATTGCGCAGCATTTCGCCGATGGCGATTGCGGCCAACAAGGACGTATCCTTGACCAAGGTGATGGCCTCATTGATCAGTGGCAATAAGGTATTCCTAAACATCGTCGGCAAGATGACATACCAGACGGTCTGGGCTTTGGTCAGACCCAAGACTTCAGCTGCTTGCCACTGCCCTTTGGGGATAATGGCCAGTCCGCTGCGAAAGATTTCTGCGAAATAGGCTGCATAGTTGATGATGAAGGTGATGGCGCCAGCCGCAAAACGGTCCATGCGCATCGGAAACAACAAAGGCAACCCATACATGGTCACATACAGTTGAAGCAAAAGCGGGGTCCCGCGAATGATCCAGGTAAAGACACTGATCAGTTTTCTTGCCGGTTTGACCAGATCCGCCATCAATCCGACAAGTAAACCCAAAGGTAAGGCAAAGATCATCGTCAAGGCGTAGATGCTGACGGAAACGGCAAACCCGTCCAGAAGGACGGGCCATATTTTGAGCCAGTATGCCATATTAACGGGTAAGCAGGTCTTCGCCGAACCATTTGATCGAGATCTCAGCGGCTGTACCGTCTTCGATCATCTCGTCGATGATCTCATCGATCTTGTCTCTTAAGGCGACATCCTTCAAGCGGAACCCGATCCCATAGTTTTCAGAATTGAAGACTTCGGACGCAACACGGAAAGCAGTCGGATCTTTGGAGACCGCATAGCGGGCAAAGATCTCATCGGCGACGATCGCATCGATGTTGCCGGCACGCAGATCCAAGACGGCTTCAGAGATGGACGTAAATTTGACCATTTCATTCAA
>CAZLWH010000223.1:422-1553 GCA_964563265.1 uncultured Erysipelotrichaceae bacterium | reverse complement strand
TGTGTAACCGTATCCTGGATAAAGATCCCGAACTCTGGAAACTATAATAAAAAAAGGAAATCCGAACGGATTTCTTTTCATTGATTAATTGAATAGGTGATAGAGAAAGTCAGGGTTGATCATCTGGTTTTTGATCATGGCCTGGAAATGCAGGTGACAGCCGGTGGATACTCCTGTTGTTCCGACATGACCAATCAGCTGTCCCTTTTCAACCATGTCGCCTTGAGCGACCGCAAGATCACTCATGTGTTCATAATAGGTTTTTAGTCCCAATCCGTGATCGATCACCACCGTATTGCCGGTGATGATCAGCCGTTGCGCGAAGTCGACTTTACCGGCGTTGCTGGCATAAACATCAGTTCCGCATTCAATCGCGTAGTCGATACCGCTATGGCGGGAAGGAGTCTTGGACCCGTTGACGAAACGCATGTCTCCGAAATTGGATGAGATTCTCGCATTCAGTACAGGCAAGGTAAAATTCCCTGACCAGTATTCCACAGGGACCGAGGTTTCATACAGCGGATAAATGGCAGCTTTGAACTCATTGGCGGCCGCTGGATTACCGGTTGTGCTATCAAGAATGCTTTGATCGATCGTGAAGTATTCTTTTTTAAAATCATACGCTTGGACATCCAAAACATAATCATAGGATTTTCCATTGATGGTGATGTCCAAAGGATATTGTTTGGCTTCAGCCTTGAATTCCATCGGTAAATAGAATCTGGACTCATGGTCGATCTGAGAGATCGATGAAGGTAAAAACTGACTGGCAACGGTGATGGTGCTGTTTAAGGGGATGTTGGTGATGTCGATGATCAGGATCTCGCCTTGAAACGGAGTCAGAGTACTGATCGTGATGTTGGACAGAATCTGAACATCAACCATGAATTCATAATGGACCTGGGTGGCCTTAATGGAAGCATCATCGAGTTCAATCTTGTATTCTCCGTCTTGTTCAAAAGAGAGCGTCTTACTCCCAGTGGCGGTTTGAGTGCTTTGATCCGGTGCTGTGACTTTGACTTGTGTCGTCTCGCTGACGCTCAGGGTATTGAGGATCTGATCGGTGTCGTAACGGATGGGTTCATTCTGTTGATAAGTCTTTTTGAAAGGGATAAAGCCAAGCAATTGATA
>CAZLWH010000223.1:0-412 GCA_964563265.1 uncultured Erysipelotrichaceae bacterium | reverse complement strand
GGTGTATTGAAAAAACACGGTGGATCCAAACACCAGTGCGATGGAAATCGTGATCAGGAGGATCTTTTTCAATGATTTCATAAGGCTCCTTTCGAAAAGTTTTAAATTTCTGATGATACAGTTCTATTCTACATCATTCATCCTAATCAGACAGAAAGAACTTCCAAACGAAAGAAAACCCCGATTCTTGATTGAACGGGGTTTGTGTTTATCGAGTATAAACGATCTGACCGTTGACCATGGTCATCATCACTTGAACGTCTTTGATTTGACTGGGATCCAAAGTGAAGATCGGCTGATCAAGCACCACCAGATCGGCAAAGTAGCCAGGAAGCAGTCTGCCTTTACGCGTTTCTTCAAAACTCGCGTAAGCACCGCCAAGGGTGTACTCATCGATGGCAGTATCCAGATC
>CAZLWH010000222.1:0-1747 GCA_964563265.1 uncultured Erysipelotrichaceae bacterium | reverse complement strand
CTATCAAAACGGAAAAAGCGAGCTGGTCCTTGGCAAAATCCTGGCCAAAGGTTACCGTGACCGTGTCAACATCGCCACCAAGATCCCGCCCTTTATGGTTCGCAAGTCGACCGATTTCGATAAGATCTTCAATATCCAGCTTCAGCGGCTTCAGACCGATCACATCGATTATTACCTGATCCACATGCTGATGGAAGAAGCGACCTGGGAAAGGCTCAAATCCTTAGGCGCTTTGGAATGGATTGCCCAGAAGAAAGCAAGCGGACAGATCCGAAACATCGGTTTTTCCTTTCATGGAACCAAAACGGAATTCATGAAGATCGTGGATGCCTATGACTGGGATTTCTGTCAGATCCAATACAACTTCATCGATGAATTCAACCAAGCCGGTAAAAGCGGTCTTCTCTATGCATACAGTAAAGGGATCCCCGTCATCGTCATGGAACCCTTAAGAGGCGGCAAGATTGTTTTTGGTTTACCGAAAGAAGTCGATGCGATCTGGAAGAAAATGACCCCTCAGCGCTCTGTCGTCGAATGGGCCTTGCGGTGGGTCTGGGATCAACCGCAAGTATTGTTGCTGCTTTCAGGTATGTCAGCTCAGGATCAGGTCGATGAAAACATCCGTATCGCCAATGAAGCCGAAGCCAATACCTTGACCACTCAAGAACTGGCCCTGTTTGATCAAGCCCGGGACATCATCCGCGAAAAGACCAAAGTTCCCTGTACAACCTGCGGTTACTGTATGCCTTGCCCGTACGGTGTCGATATCCCTGCCGTCTTCGCGGCCTACAATGACAAATACCTCAACAACAAAGGTTTCAGTGCCATGTTTACCTACATGCAGAATACCGGAGCCATGACCAAACACCCTGCCATTGCATCCTTATGTCAAAGCTGTCATGCCTGTGAACCACACTGTCCGCAAAGCATCATGATCAGTGATCGGATGAAAGAGGTCAAAGCAGACCTTGAAGGACCTTTGTTTAGACCGATTGCATATTTAGGCAGAAAATTCATGAAATAACAAAGCACTTCGGTGCTTTTAGTTTGACATCGAGTCCAAACTTTCATTGACCAAGTCTACGGACAGCTCAGAGTTTAATGATCCTGGGTTGATAAATCAGACCCTTCAAAATGGTATAATTATGGTGTTAAGGAGAAACGAACCATGGAAAACAAGACCTATCTTTGTATCGACATGAAGAGTTTCTTCGCCTCAGTCGAATGTGTGGACCGTGGTCTAGATCCCCTCACCACAAACCTGGTCGTGGCGGATCCCTCGCGCGGAAGCGGAGCGATCTGTCTCGCCATCACACCCGCCATGAGAGCCTTAGGAATCCGTAACCGCTGCCGTATTTTTGAGATCCCCAACAGCGTCAAATACATCACGGCTCTGCCCCGCATGAAACGCTATATGGAAGTCTCCGCCAACATCTATTCAACCTATCTCAAATACATCAGTCCTGATGATATTCATGTCTATTCTGTGGATGAATGTTTCCTCGATATCACAAGCTATCTGAAACCCTACAATAAGACTGCCAAAGAAATGGTACTGATGCTGACCCAAGCGGTGTTCAATGAAACTGGGGTTACCGCAACGGCCGGTGTCGGAACCAATCTCTTTCTGGCCAAAGTTGCCTTAGACATCACCGCCAAACATGCTCAGGATCATATCGGGATCTTGGACGAAGCTTCTTTTAAAGCCACGCTTTGGCATCATCAGCCGATCACCGACATCTGGGGC
>CAZLWH010000221.1:0-1761 GCA_964563265.1 uncultured Erysipelotrichaceae bacterium | reverse complement strand
ATCGATTACCGATGGCTGGACCGAATGATGTTTCGGCATTAGCCCAATTAATAGATAATAAGACCATTGTTGCCACCGAGATTTGTGCCATTATTGCTCAGACTGAAGGGGATGGCTTTGCCAGAGGCTACAGTGCTTTGAATTTCGAACTGATGCTTTCGGAAAAGACAGGTTTGAACCGCAATGATGTTTCAGCCAGAATCCCCATGTTGATGATCGGTTTGACGGGGGGTCTTATGAGTCCTCACTATACTGTTTTCACTCGTAAAAAAGTTGACTCTGTTGGTGGTTCTGAAAAGCGGCTTGCTTTGGGGATAAAAGTGACTCGAGTGCTTTTGCCTGAAGAGTACGGAACCAGAACTCATGTTCTTTTGGTGGCAGAGGCTGTACGAGAAGCGATGAAAGACGCTGGGATTGAGCAAATTGAAGATGTTCATTGTGTTGAAGTAAAATGCCCGAATTTGACCTTCGATCGCCTCAATGATGCCATTAGCCGTGGAAAGAAATGTGTGAGTACGAACTTTGCTGAAGCTGGATCCAAATCAAAAGGAGCATCAGCTTTGGGAGTTGCTTTGGCCCTGGGTGAAATTCAGGACAAAGATGTTACCGATGAAGCTATTTGTACTAATTTTAATTTATATTCAAAAGTTGCTTCTACATCAGCAGGAAATGAACAAGTTGCATGTAAGATCATCTTGATGGGCAACTCATCACAATCATGCAGCGCCTATCAGATCGGAAGCGGCGTTATGAAGGACACGTTGGATATTGAAGGTGCTTTTACCGCATTTAGAAAAGCGGGTCTGATTTTTGATCAGATGATTCCGCAAGATCAGAGAGACAGAGTCGCAACTGTTTTTATCAATGCAGGGGCTGATGCTTTAGGTTCTATCCGTGGACGCAGGACCACCATGAAATCAGACTATCTGGCTGGATATCAAGGTATTTTTGCCAAAGCGGTAATCAATGCCATTGTAGGAGCGTTGATTGGTGATACGATGATTTTAGCCTCCGCAGGCTATGAACATCAAGGTCCACTGGGGGCCAATCTTGTGGCTGCCATAGCCAAAGTAACGCCTTAATATGCTCGATTTATTAATAAAAAAAGCGAACCTCAAGGGTCAACTCAAAGATATCGGGATTCGTCTTGATCGGATTGTCAGTCTTCAAGACAACATCGATGAACCGGCTCAAATGGTCATTGAAGCTAAAGGTCGGGTTTTAATATCAGGACTAGTCGATTGTCACATGCATTTGGACAAAGCTTTGCTGAATGAAAAAGAAAATTATGTTGAAGGCACTGGCGCAGAAAAAGGATTGTTGACTTTATCGATGAAAAAAGGTTTCACAGTCGAAGACATCATGAAACGCTCAGAAACAATCATCACGAAAGCGATCCAATATGGAACATTGGCCATTAGAACCAATGTGGATGTGGATGAATCAGTCGGTTTGAAGGGAATAGAAGCGATGATTCTCTTACGTGAAAAATACAAAGACATTATCACGATTCAAATTGTTGCATTTGCTCAAGAAGGTGTGTTCTTTGACAATCAGACACAAAAACTTTTGGAAGATGCAATCCTTATGGGAGCGGATTTAGTCGGCGGACATACCATTACCAAGGGAGAAGGTGAAAAACACATTGATTTTATCCTTGGTCTTGCTAAGAAGTACAATCTTGAATCTGATTTTCACTTGGATGAGTCTGGAAACAGAGCTCACTATCTTTTGCCTTACTTGACTCAACGCATGAAGGAA
>CAZLWH010000220.1:0-1801 GCA_964563265.1 uncultured Erysipelotrichaceae bacterium | reverse complement strand
AATCCGGCCCACATCGTGCTGATCGAAAAGGCATTACTCTATGCCACTGAAAAACATGAAGGACAGGTCCGTAAAAGCGGGGAACCCTACATCAATCACTTGATCCAGGTCGCCCTGATTTTAAGCACGCTCAAAGTCGGTCCGAAAACCATCTGTGCCGGTCTTCTCCATGACGTTTTGGAAGACTGCGGCATCCCCCGGGAAGCCATGGTCAAAGCCTTTGATGAAGAAATCACGACCTTGGTCGAATCGGTCACCAAGATCGGTAACATCGAATTCAAGGACGAAAAAGAATATCTGGCGGTCAATCACCGTAAGATCTTCATCGCCATGGCCAAAGACATCCGGGTCATCCTGATCAAACTGGTCGACCGCCTGCACAACATGCGGACCTTGAAGTTCATGCCTTTGGATAAGCAAAAGAAGATCGCTTCGGAAACCTTGGAAGTCTATGCGCCGATCGCCCACCGTCTGGGGATCAGCGAAATCAAAAATGAACTTGAAGATCTGAGCTTCTTTTACCTGTATCCGGAAAAATACTATGAAGTGGCCCATATGGTCGAACTGCGCAAAGCAGAACGCGACAAACAGGTCACCGCGATGATCGAAGAGATCGGCAAGGTCCTGACCGAACAGAACATTGAATACCGTATCTTCGGCAGATCCAAACATCTGTACAGCATCTATAAGAAAATGACCACCAAAGGCAAGCGTTTCGAAGAGATCTTGGATCTCAATGCGATCCGTATCGTTACGAAAAACGAACTGAACTGTTATGAAATATTGGGCCATATCCATGCGATTTACCGTCCGATTCCGGGACGTTTGAAAGACTATATCGCCATGCCTAAGATGAACATGTATCAATCGCTGCACACCACCATCGTCGGTACGGAAGGCAGCATCTTCGAAGTCCAGATCAGAACCGAACAGATGGATGACATCGCCGAAAAAGGGGTCGCAGCCCACTGGCGTTATAAAGAAGGCATGAAACGGACTCAGCCCCAGGAACAAAAAGAGATCGAAGACAAGCTTGGCTGGTTCAAGGATCTGGGAATGTTGACGGATGAATCCGAATCTGCTGGCGAATACATGGATATTTTGACCCATGACGTTTTTGAAGCCAATGTCTACGTCATGTCTCCAAAAGGTCGGGTCATCGACCTGCCCAACGGATCGACACCGCTGGATTTCGCTTACCGTATCCATACCGAAATCGGTCACAGCACGGTCGGTGCCATCGTCAATAATACGATGGTCCCTTTGAATACGCCCTTAAAAACCGGAGACGTCGTTCAGATCAAGACCTCCAAACAATCCAACGGACCTTCCGAAGATTGGCTCAAGATCGTCAAGACCAGCCATGCGAGAAGCAAGATCAAAGGCTTCCTGCAGCATAAAGAACTGGAAGACAGGGCCGGATTTATTGAAAAGGGCCGTCAGATGTTCATTGATGAGCTTAAACGAAGAGACCTCGATGAGAAAGAATACGTCAATTCAAAACGTCTTGACAGTGTTCTAAGTCATTTCGCCGTCAGTAATGACAATGATTTCTATTATGCTTTGGCCGTACGATCCTTATCTTTGGCTGCGGTCATGGAGAAACTGACCACCAAACGTTCGATTCTGGATGGGTTCAATCTGGAACGGCTTTTCAAACAACCCACCAAACGCAGTATCTCCAAATCGGGGATCCGTGTCGCCGGGGTCGATTCGATGATGATCGGTCTTGCCGGTTGCTGTTCACCCGTACCAGGCGATGAGATCGTTGGTTTCATCAGTAAAGGGCAGGGCGTCAAAG
>CAZLWH010000219.1:0-1806 GCA_964563265.1 uncultured Erysipelotrichaceae bacterium | reverse complement strand
CTTTGGCCACACTTAACGCTGATTCATACAACACAGCGGCTTGGATCGGGTTGACCTGAAAGAAAGAAGCAGCGGAGATTTCGAATTTCAATCCGCCCAAAGTATCGGTAATGACCGTTTGTTTGGTCAAAGGGATATAAGTATCGCCCAAGACAACATTGTCTTCACGGGTATTGACGTTGATCACAAACGATTTGATCGTTGGATGATCACGGGTCAGTTCTTCTAAAAGCTGCTTCTGATTGGGCAGACTGTCTTTGCGTGAGACAAAGACCACCATGAGTTCACCCGTGCTGAAAGCCTTCTTGATAAGGACCGTTCTTAACGCATTGGGCTTGATGGCGGAAGCATCATAGAAACGCTTGATGTCTAAAAGAATCGAATTGCTTTCATCGGACTGGATGTAGCAGGTCGTAAACGGCAAGATGTCATGGGTATGGCTGCGGTAGAAACCGTAGTCGATGGTGCGTTTGGTGACGTCGAAAGGAACCTGGGTCTTGTTTCTGTAGAACCAAGGATCGTCCATCCCGTGGATGACCGGATCGATGTCCAGATTGAGATTGCGTTTAAACAGGCTTGTGACATGTTTCTTCTTGAAGTCCAGCTGGGCCTCATAGCTCATGTGTTGGATCTGGCATCCACCGCATTTGGACGCCAAAGGACAGCGTGGGATCACGCGGTCTTTACTGGGATCGACAAGTTTATGGATACGCCCGTAGGCATGTCTTTCACTGACTTTTTCGATGTTGATTTCGGCAACTTCTCCGATCATCATGTCTTTGACAAACACGACAAAACCTTCATTCTTGCACACCGCAAAGGCTTGTTCATTATAGTCACTTGCGGCAACGGCGATGATATCATTTTTATTCATGGGTTTCCTTTATTGGGCTGGGGTATTGAATGAATTCAGTCGTTCTTCCAAGATCGCTCTCATTTCAGGATTGACTGCCACAGAGACATCCTGGATCTGCCAGGAGACCATATTGGCATTCTTAACGAGAATGAAATGATGATAGGTAAACGTTTCAGTGCTGACCGGTTCAGTCCCGTTATAGACTTGGATTTCCAAGTCATACATCTTGATGTCTGGAGTCGAGGTGAAATAGGTGTCGATCGGTAAGGCTGCATTGACGTCATCTTTGATCTTCAGAATGGCTGCGGATAGTTCCGCATCGGTCAGTTCGCCGTTGACTTGAACCAGGATGCGCAGTGTGGCTGATCTCAGATTGACACTGGTCTTGACCGCAAAAGCGTTGGCTTCGATCGCAGTTTTGACTTCAGTGATCTTGGCTTTTTCGATCGCAGGATCCAGTTCCATCTGGAAACGGTTTCCGACAATGATGTGGCCTTTTTCACTGATGGCACCGTAAAGGATCCAGGCAAAGGCACTGCCGGCGATGATGACGATGGATAAACTGAACAATAAGATCCAACCGCCGAAGCTGATCTTACGTCTGATTTTCTTTGTTTTTGGTGTTTTTTGTTTCATAGGACGACCTTATTATACCTCATTTAGGGTTTTCTTTTATCCAATTCTGCTTTTATCAGGGTGTTACTTAAGGCAGGATTGGCCTGACCTTTGGATTTTTTCATCAATTGACCGACCAAAAAGCCCATGGCCCGATCTTTTCCCGCGTGATAATCCAGGATCGACTGCGGATTTTCACTGAGGACTTCTTCAACCAGTTTCTGCAGGGTTGATGTATCTGAGACCTGAACGATGTTGAGTTTTTCAACGATCGAGGCATAACGAAGAAAAAGGCCCACGTGGCGCTGAAGGTGCTTACGTGTTGTCCAATGACG
>CAZLWH010000218.1:0-1822 GCA_964563265.1 uncultured Erysipelotrichaceae bacterium | reverse complement strand
TGATCACCTTCAAGCTGGCCAAACGCAATGACGTGTTTGTCCATGTGAAGGATTTCCACGGCGCTCACGTGATCATTGCCCATCCTGAATCCGATGAGTCGACCTTAAGATCCGCTGCGCAGATCGCCCTGTATTACTCCAAGGCGAGACATTCCGGCACGGTCGGGATCAACTATACCCCCATCCATCAAGTCAAAAAAATACCCAGCGGTAATCTGGGCTTGGTGTCTTTGGGACACTATAAGACAATCTACATCGATCCCGATGAAGCCTTACTGAAAAAGCTCTTGGGCGATAAATATTTATAAGACCGCTGATCGCACTTGGGCGAACAGCTTTTTATAGTCCGGACAATAGACGGAAACCAAGGCATAAAAGGCTTTGGAGTGATTCATGTGTCTTAAGTGGACCAGTTCATGGATACAGACATAACGGATATACGGATAAGAATACGCAATCAGGCTACTCGATAAGGTGATCTGTTTTTTACTGTTGCAGCGACCATGACTGGAGGTCGTATCGCGGATGGTCATGGAAGATGGTTTCAGTCCTGTTTCCTGTATTGCCTGATTGAAGAGCTCAGTCAGAACGATTTCACTGTACTCTTTCTTAAATCGTTTGAGCGCATTCTCTGCTTTCATACGGCTTGGATGGGTGATGATCAGTTGATCAGCGGTGATCGCATAGGCAAAGGTCTTTCCGATCTGATCAACCACTCTTAATCGTGAATCATGGAGTCGGATCTCATGGTCACCCAAAAGACGTCTTTGGCTTAAGGCATAATGTTTCAGGATCCAGGATTCCTTTTTCTTTAGCGCGGTCTTGATGTCAGAGACTGAAGCATTCAAAGGGGCCGATACAAATAAGGTCCCGTCAATAAAACGGAAACTGAGATGCAGTTTCCGTTTGTGTTGGATGTGGAGCGGAATCACTGTCGTATCAAGGATCAGCGTTTCCTGATAATCAGTGTGCTTATTCATTGTCCTTAAGCAGGTCTTCAGTCTGGATCGGTTTAAACGGATTGATCTTTCTCATGCGGATAAACAGGAATCCGCCGATCAGGACCGGCATATAGAAGTTGGTGAATCGCCACAAGATCATCGTGGATGCGGCAGCGCCTTTACCAAAACCAATGGTCGAATACACCAATACAAACAAGCCCTCTGTAGCGCCTGAAGCGCCCGGTAAAGGGACAAAGGTGTTGGAGGTCGAAACGAAACAAGCCAGTGCCAGCATCGGGAAGAAATCCATATAGGAGATCTGGATGCCCAAGATGCCGGAAATGAAAAACGGAGTCGAAAAATAGAGACAGTTCTTTAAAATATTGAGTCCCAGGATCTTCCAGAAGATGGCCTTGTTTTCTTTGACGTTTTCAATGGCTTCATTGAAATGTTCAAGGGTCTTGTTCCAGTCTTCCAGGATTTTTTCTTTATTTTTGATGAATCTCATTTTATGAAGGAGATGGATCGCCCAAAAGGAGATCTTATGATACAGCTTAGGAAACTCCACCATGATCCATAAAATGATAACGACGAAACTGTTGAAGAAAAGACCGATCGCAAAGATCAAACCGATGGCGACATGCGTATAGGTCGACAGATACGTCAGATACATGATGATGGCCGTGATGACAAACGCGATCTGATAGATGTAGAAATCCATGGAGACCAAACCGGCCCCCTGGGAGGCTTTCAATCCGTTAGAGCGAAATGATAGGACCTGGGCAAACTGACCGCCGGTACTGCTTGGGGTGATCCCTGACATGAATCCACCGACATAGGCATTGATTAAACCATGTTTGTATTTGAATTTTGGATTGATG
>CAZLWH010000217.1:0-1832 GCA_964563265.1 uncultured Erysipelotrichaceae bacterium | reverse complement strand
GTGGATGCCTTTGGCGGTGGCTTCAACGATGTCTTTGTTGCCTTCTGCCATAAACAACAACACGCATTTGCCTTTGTGGAAATGGTAGAAATGCTGACCGGCATCGCCTTCAGAATAGGTTCTGGCGACCGACGGACGGTAACCGTTGACCATGACTTCACGCAGGATACTGACGCCTGTTTCGACATCTTTGATCAGATAGCCGAAGAATTGATTGTTTTGCGGAAAGTACTTGAAGAGTTTGGCGGTAACTTCAGTGATGTAGCACAAGGTGCCTTCATTGCCGATGGCGATGTGACGGATATCCGGGCCGCCTGCGCGTCTGGATACGTTTTTGATCAAGGAGATATGTCCGTTGGGGAACACGCATTCCAAGCCAACGACCATGTCTTCAATGCCGCCGTATAAGGTCGAGAACTGACCGATGGAGCGGGTAGCGACCAAGCCGCCGAATTTGGCGACCGGTTTGGATTGCGGTGAATGTCCGGTGGTAAAGCCCATTTCACGGACGACATCTTCCAAAGTCTGTAAGGCAACACCGGCTTGAACCGTGGCCTGCATGTTATAGTAGTCGATCTTGATGATCTTATCGAGGAATTTCGCATCGATGACCAAAGTCGTTTCTTTCCAGTTTTCCAATCCGCCTTCAGTGGCTGTTTTACCACCGCGCGCAATCACGTTGATATCGTTGTCGTTGCAGAATTTCAGCAGTGAACTGACTTCACGGGTCGACTTCGGATAGATGATGGCGACAGGTGCCGGTACATCCAATACTTTTCTTGCTTTCGCATATTTCTTGTAACGATCAGCTGAGGCATCATACAACTCTTCCGGGTTCGTATTGATCTGATCCTTTCCCAGCATCTTGGATAATTCGATAAGTAGTGTCTCGTGATTCATGTTCTGGCTCCTTTTGGTAATGTTCGTACAGTTAGCAACATTTTTTCTTGAATACGCTTACATCATAGGACTAGGGAAAAACCTTGTCAAGATAATTTTCTATTTTTTATTTATATTATGGTTCTTATTGGAATATTTTCCATTTTGTGTACTATTTTCATTGCGTCTATTGTCGGTTAAGAATTTTAATGTTAAGATAGAAGTAGAAAATTTTCCACTTTTTGTGTGATGTTTGGGGGTCCTTTATGATCAATCTCGATTTGAGCCGTTTGAATCCGTTAGAACTGACTGTCTATCAGTCGATCCATGCCTATGCCAAAGATCATTCGGATCTGAAAATCCGAGAAGCAGCTGAAATCAGCCAATGTTCGATCTCTAAAGTCTCCAAGCTTTCCAAGAAACTGGGCTTTGACAACTTCAAACAATACATGGACTTCGTCTATGGCCGTACGCCGGTTGAAAAGAAAAGCTCCAATGAATTGGATCGTCTCAAGCACTTCATCGATGATTTCGATCTGACCATGATCGATGACTTCATCGAGATCCTCAACGGCTATGAAAAAGTCATCCTGTTTGGATATGGTCCCTCCTTTTTGATGGCCCAGTATTTCGAGTATAAGTTAAGAGTCTGTACCAACAAGACCGTCTTGGCCTTAACCGATGAACTATCGGTCCGTTCGATGGTCGACAATAAGACCTTGCTGATCGTCTTGACCACCACCGGTTCTTTCAAGTCGTTTCAAAACATCTTTGAGTTGGCCAAAACCAAAGGCGGAGAAGTGTTGGTGGTCGCGGAAGAATATAATCCTTCGCTCATCAAAAACTGCGACAAGATGTTTTGGCTTTCGAAGTATCCCCAGTCTTCCGATCTGCAGCCTCATGAGAAAACCAGGACCGTCTTCATGATTTTCATCGAAGAAGTCATCTACCGT
>CAZLWH010000216.1:0-1833 GCA_964563265.1 uncultured Erysipelotrichaceae bacterium | reverse complement strand
TGCAGGAACCTTACCGATGAGCAATGCACTTCGTCCCTGAGTTTTAACTTCATTGTTTCCTCCCCCAAAAAAAGACCAGTGATGGTTTTTTTTGTGAAAAAATGAGAAATATTATAAAGTTTTGAGAACTTTCACAAATTTTAAAGTTTTTCGTGTTTTTCTATTGATAAGAAGTGTGAAAGTGACTACACTACTCTTGGACTGTTAACACAAGAAAAGGAACCCCTATGAAGAAAATAGTGATTGTAGGCGGTGTTGCCGGAGGCGCTACTGCGGCAGCCAGACTTCGCCGATTAAGCGAAGAAGATCAGATTATTATGTTTGAACGCGATGAGTACATCAGCTTCGCCAATTGCGGACTGCCTTACTACATCGGTAAAGTCATTACAGACCGTGATGACCTGTTGGTTCAGACCGTTGACGGAATGACCGAACGTTTCAATATGGACATCCGCAACTTCTCCGAAGTCGTCGACATCAACCGTGCCGATAAGACCGTGACCGTAAAGAAAACCAAGACCGGCGAAACCTATACCGAGTCTTATGATGTTTTGATTTTATCTCCCGGAGCCAAGCCGATCGTGCCTCCGCTGGATGGCCTCAAAGAATCCACCAATCTGTTTACCTTAAGAAACATCCCGGATACGGATGCGATCTTCCATTTCATCGACACCAAAAAGCCTAAGAAGGCTGTCGTTGTCGGGGGCGGTTTCATCGGTGTCGAAATGGCGGAGAACCTCGTTGAACGCGGTATTGAAGTCACCATCGTCGAAAAGATGCCTCAAGTTTTGGCTCCGATCGATTTCGAACTGGCACAGCTGGTTCATCAGGAACTCAATGCCCACGGGGTCAATCTCGTTTTGGGTGATGGCTTACTGAATTTCTCCAATCAAGGCAAAAACGTCAATCTCGAATCCGGAAAGACGATCGAAACCGATCTGATCATTTTGGCCATCGGGGTCGTTCCTGAAAATACCTTAGCGAAAAAAGCCGATTTGGCACTGGGTCCCAGAGGCCACATCGCCACGACTGCCAAGATGCAGGTCATGGATGCGAAAACCAATGAGATCGTTGACGGCGTTTACGCCATCGGCGATGCGATCCAAGTTAAGGATGCTGTTGCGAAAGTCGATACGGCCATCGCTTTGGCTTGGCCGGCCAACCGTCAGGGAAGACTGGTTGCCGACATCATCAACGGCGCTGATCTTCAATACAACGGATCTTTAGGGACTTCCGTATTGAAAGTCTTCAATCTCACGATTGCGGCTACCGGCAACAATCAGCGTATGGCTGAAATGAGAAAGATCCCTGTTCAGGCGATCCATGCCCACAGAAATAACCATGCTTCCTATTATCCCAACGCCACCAACATCGCCCTTAAACTGATCTATAACACGCAGACCCTCGAAATCGTCGGGGCTCAGGATGTCGGTCAGGAAGGCACTGAAAAACGCATTGACGTCATCGCGACCGCCATCAAATGCAAAGCCAAGGTCACGGATCTTTCTGATCTCGAACTCGCTTATGCGCCGCCGTTCTCATCCGCGAAAGATCCGGTCAATATCCTGGGTTACATCGCTGAAAACGTTGTTGCGGGCGACTATAAAGTGGCTTATCCGTCACAGATCGATGAATTGGCCAAACAGGGGGCTTATTTCCTGGATGTCCGTACACCGATCGAATTCGGGACCGGTCATATCGAAGGCGCCGTCAACATCGAAGTCGATGAACTGCGCACCCGTTTGGCTGAAATCAAAGTTTCAAAAGACACCCCGATCTATGTCAACTGCCAAGTCGGATTGCGCGCCTATGTCGCGATCCGTATCTTAAAAG
>CAZLWH010000215.1:0-1885 GCA_964563265.1 uncultured Erysipelotrichaceae bacterium | reverse complement strand
CGTAAGTTCGGGTCTCCCCATACGGGATCTCACGCATGGCTGCCCAGACTTTCTTTTGAAACGTCGTTCCTTTCGGATCCAGATTCAACTCAAAGTTTATTTTCTCGCCTAAGGCATAGCTCTTCAGCTGTTTGACGGCTTTTAAAAGTTCGCCTGTTGGTTCGCCTTCGCTTTCATCCTTTTCCGTGATATCCAGAAACGTGATGACCCAATCATCACCGGTCACGGTCAGATACCGATCTAAGAATGGGACACTGGTTTTCATAGGTGCTCCTTACAATAGGCCAAGGCAAAGTCATGGATCGAAACCATATCGATGAGCTTGACGGTCGCATTGCCTAAGAGGACCGTTTCGATAGAATGGGTCTTCTCATACGCCAAACCGATCTGGGTAAACAGCTCCGAGTCATAGTCATAATCCAGCAATTTGATTCGTTTGGGATGCCCGGAAGATAGAATGGTGGCGGATTCCAGATGATAAGGTCGCTTACCGGACAGGGCTTCCGCCACATGAAGTCCGGTCAAGACATCATAACCGACCCCGATCAAAAGGGCTTTGGATTTAAGCTGTAAGGCTTTCTCAAAGGGAGAGCCCAAACCGAAGGCCGGGGTCAAAGGCTGATCCATGGTGAGCCATTTGGCTTGTTTGCCTAAGGCCATGACGGCCAAATTGGGATGATCAGAAAAGAGGGTCTGTTCCTTAAGCTGCAGAACCTCAGCCAAGGACCCCATCCAGCGCAAATAGGATTCTCTGCCTTTGTAGGGCGGATGTGTGGCCCGGATGGCTTCAAACGCTTCGATATCGACCGGCGGGTGTTCCCATAATGCCGGTTCCGTATTGGTCGTATATTGGGCAGCCATGATTAAAGTGCCCTCGCGAGAAAGCACTTTGAGTAAAGCATCGATGATCGTATTGGGTCCACCGGACACCAAGCCGACAGCTTTCAGTGACCCATGAAGTTCTATCGTATCGCCTTCTTTCAGTCCTAAAGTCCTGAAAGCGGTCAGTACGTTGTCAAAGGTCACCGGAAGCATGATTAGTCTGTGATCAATCCTTTGGCTTTAAGCACGGCAATCAAATTAACGGTATACAGGTTGATGTGTTCATCGACAAAGCCGGTGTCATCGCCAACCAGGATATCCGGAGTAAACGATTCTTTGACTACGCCGTCAATGACCACGACATAGGTCGGGGTCGCCTGCGGCTGAGTCACCAATTTATAGATCTTCGCCAGCTGTTCTTTGGAGGTCTTATCGACTTCGATGTAATAGATCGGCTGACCGGTACGGCGAACGACTTCACTGTTGATCGGCTTCATGTATTCACAGGCTGAACACCAAGAGTTTCCAAAGTAAAACAGGAAACTTTCTTTCTTTTCAATCAGCTCAACGACATAAGACGGCTGAACTTGGGTGATTTCGGTCGTAGAACCGGGTTTATCTGAAATCTTTGAAGGGATCTTGCTTGTACATGCGGTCAACAGGATCACCAGAACTGACACTAAAACGAGAATTTTCTTCATATTTTTTCCTTACTTTCCGTGGGTATGGGCAATCTTACTGGCTGCACTGGCAGCGATGGCCCCGACGATATCATCTAAAAATACATTGCATTGTTTTCCGTGATCGTTGATGTTGGCCAGAATACCCGGCTTCTCACGATCGATATACCCGTAATTGGTCAATGCGATCGAACCGTACAGATTACAGATCCCATACGCCAACACTTCATCGATCCCATAGAGGCTTTCATCAGCCAACAGGATACGGCGAAGATCGTCATCCATCGGGCAATCTGAATCTGCCGTCTTATCGATCAAGATGCCAGTTAAGATCGCATGCTAGACTTCACGTTTGGCGATGACCCCTTTGACCATCAAAAGAA
>CAZLWH010000214.1:0-1888 GCA_964563265.1 uncultured Erysipelotrichaceae bacterium | reverse complement strand
AAATGAAAAAGATCGCCAAAGACGGCAAACGCATCATCCGAGAAGAACTCTCCAAGGAAGCTGCTTTGGACGTGTTCAAAGGGGATCCGTATAAACTGGATCTCATCACCAACATGGATGAAGGCTCCATCATTTCAACCTATCGTCAGGGCGAATTCGTTGATCTTTGCCGCGGTCCGCATGCGGAAACCACCAAAGAACTGAAATTCTTCAAGTTGTTGAAAGTCTCTGGCGCTTACTGGAAAGGTGATGCCAACAATAAGATGCTTCAGCGTGTCTATGGGATCTGTTTTGAGTCCCAGGAAGCTCTGGATGCTCATCTGCATTTATTAGAAGAAGCCAAGAAACGCGATCATAAAAAATTGGGCAAAGAGCTCGATCTCTTCATGATGAGCGAATACGGCCCCGGTTTTCCGTTTTGGCTACCCAATGGAATGATACTAAGAAACATCCTTGAAAACTTCTGGTATGAAGAACACACCAAAGAAGGCTATGAATTCATCAAGACTCCGATCATGCTGAATCAGGAACTCTGGGAAGTTTCCGGTCACTGGTTCAATTACCGTGAAAACATGTATGTCTCTGAAATCGATGAACGCAAGTTTGCGATCAAGCCGATGAACTGCCCAGGTGGGATCCTGGTCTATAAGAACAGCCTGCATTCCTACAAGGATCTTCCGATCCGTTCCGGTGAACTGGGCTTGGTCCACAGGCATGAAGCCTCTTGCGCCTTAAACGGCCTCTTCAGAGTCCGTACTTTCACCCAGGACGATGCCCATATCTACATGAGACCGGATCAGATTGAAAGCGAAGTCATCCGTCTGATCAACTTCTTTGATCGTTTCTATAAACTCTTCAATCTGCCTTATACCATCGAACTGTCGACCAGACCCGAAACCAAATACATCGGTTCAATCGAAGTCTGGGATGCCTCAGAAGCCGCTTTGGCCAAAGCCGTTACCGCTGCCGGTAAAGCTTATAAAGTCAATCCTGGAGACGGCGCTTTCTACGGTCCTAAACTGGACTTCCATATTTCTGACTCTTTAGACAGAGAATGGCAGTGCGGAACCATACAGCTGGACATGAATCTGCCTGAACGTTTCGACATGACCTACATTGATTCCGATGGGGAAAAGAAACGTCCGGTCATGTTGCACAGAGTCATCTTCGGATCCGTTGAACGTTTCATCGGGATCCTGATCGAACACTATGCCGGGGCATTCCCGTTGTGGCTGGCACCGGTCCAGATCGCCATCTTAGGGGTCAACGGAGACATTCACGGAGACGCTTGTGATGCCTTAAAAGAAAAACTGAACGCCCTGAAATTCAGAGCGATCGTCGATAACCGAAATGAGAAATTAGGCTACCGCTTGCGTGAAGCTCAAGTCAAAAAGATCCCGATCCAAGTCGTCATTGGAGACGGTGAAATGGCTTCCGGATCTGTCAATGTCAGAAGATACGGTAAAAATGAATCCGTATCGATGCCGTTGGAAGACTTTATTGCTAACATCCAAAACGAACTGGATAGTAAACAATGAGGAAATTGCTGATCATCTTGGTCGTTACATTGAGCTTAACCGCTTGCGTACCGGCCAAGACCTATACCTTTACCTGGCTCTCTCCCAAAGGTGCGCCTTCCGTATCTTTGATTCCTGTTTTGAAGGATGCGGTCGATTCTGTGGAGCTGGTCGATGGGACCGACGTCTTGTCGGCAGCCTTGATCCAAGGCTCCAAAGATGTCATCATCGCCCCGATCAATCTGGGCTCAAAACTGATCCAGTCCGGCGATGCAAACTACAAATTGCTGGCTGTCGTGACGTGGGGCAATCTCTACATCGTCAAAGATGAAGCGGTTCCCTTTACAGACTCTATGGATCTGGCCATGTTT
>CAZLWH010000213.1:407-1968 GCA_964563265.1 uncultured Erysipelotrichaceae bacterium | reverse complement strand
TCGATGGAAGCCAAAGTTCTAAGTGCCTCGATCGTCTCCGGAAAAGATTTTGATGTCTTGGTGGCTCGTGTCGATCATGACGCGACCAATCTGAAACTGATGATCGAAAGCCTCAAGCCAATGATCAAAGAAGGTCTCATCCTGTTGGCCGGAACCAATGAAGATAAGGTCAACTTCGTCGCGTTCTGTGGCACCAAAGCCATCGCGAAAGGGTATAAAGCCGGAGATCTGGTCAAGACCATGGCTTCGCAGACCGGAGGTAACGGCGGAGGCCGTCCTGATTTCGCCCAAGCCGGCGGAAAAGATGCGTCCCGTCTGAATGAATTACTGAGCGAACTGTCTACTAAACTTTAATCCAAAGCGGCTTGATGCCGCTTTTTTTGTGTAAGAATATCAAAATTCTTTTAAGCTGTTAAATCCACACTCATCGTGAGGTATAATGGAAAAAAAGGGGAGCAGTATGAACAAATCCATCATCAAAATCCTGTTTGTCCTGTTTTTGTTGAGCGGGTGTGCGACAAAGACAGACACGGATGACCGACTCAATGCCATTGAACAACAATTGGCAGAGTTGAATCAAAAACTAGAAGAAACCTCCAACCAAATTGGCGAAATCCATGTTTTGGACTATGTCGATCCCAACACCTATATGGATGGCTGTTATAAGACGATCCTTCAACGACTAAAAGATACAAACATACTGTTCTATAACACTTATGGGTCAGGGATCTTCTGTTGCGGATCCACCAATGTCTTTTTGGGTTCGACCGATACACCGACCCAGGTCATTTTGTTGACCATGCCATATGAAGTCGATTTTGAGGGTCAGTTTCCTGAAGATTTTACCGTTACGGAAGATACGAGTTACAACCTGGTCTTCAGCTATCAAGACAAAGCAATCATTTCTTATTTGGCTTATCCGAACCGTTATCTGGAACTGACTAAGAATACTTTACCAGTCTTATCCTTGGGGAACGGATTCAGTGTCATCGTGGTCATCCATGACCAAAGTAAACTTACTGTATCTGACAAGACGAAAGTCAATGATTTCATCAACAAGCTGACTCTGAAGCTGACGGAGAGCGCAGAATGAAGAAACTATTCCTGATCCTGATTGTTTTGATCTTATCTGGTTGTGTTGCTAAAGAGAATAGTGAACTTGTCGCATTAGAAAAAGAACTTCAGACCCTTCAGAATTCCATCAGCCAAAACGATGAAAGCATTGCTTCTCTTCAAGCGGAACTGGCAACGTTGGAAAGTCCTCAACTCATTCCGATCTCGGAACAACTCGCTGATCAACTGGTGAATGCCGATGTTTTTTATTGGACAAATGCTCACGAAATACAGAACCAGAAATTCATCACCTATGACTCAACCAGCGATACGACGACCATTCAGTTTTTGAGAGTCAATCTCAAAATGATCATTGAGGGGCGAATTCCAGAATACATTATGATAAGCCGAGATGGATTCCGTATTGATTTTGGATATCAGACTTCAGAAACAATCGACGGGATTGCTTCCTACTTCATCATGTCAAATATTTGGGGTTTCCAAGAGA
>CAZLWH010000213.1:0-397 GCA_964563265.1 uncultured Erysipelotrichaceae bacterium | reverse complement strand
ATCACCGGAAAACGTTCCATTGTCAACGGACATGACATGGATTCGATCTTGGATGAAACACAACAAGCCCAAGCCGATGAATTCTTAAGAAGAAAAATCAGCTTCGTGGAGGGCAACTGACATGAGAAAATCACTCCTCTTGTTTATTATCTTGATTCTGTTAACTGGCTGTGGTCAGACTGCGACTTTATCGACAGCGCAAAACGATAAGATCCAAACCCTCAAAGATCAAATCGCAGTATTGAAGCAAAAGCAAACCGAGCAAAGAAATTCGATTTTGGCTTTAAAAGTGAAATTGGATGTGTATCAATCTCACAGCGGTATCCCTGACTTCAGTGAATCCAATGAATCATATAGAACCAATTATGGGACTACAATTTTGGATCGCTCGGAAGTG
>CAZLWH010000212.1:0-1987 GCA_964563265.1 uncultured Erysipelotrichaceae bacterium | reverse complement strand
TTTCAGACTTCTGGGATCATGCAAAGGTTTGCTTCCAAAGCTTAAACAATGAAATCTTTTTTCATTCCCAAAGGCATATCCATTCGATCTGACCTGGTTGGTATCCCATAAGTTTAGCTCTTCTGTGTGAGTGGTCAAATCGGATGATATGATAGCCTCGCTTAGAAGTGATTGGTGTGATGTGCAGAGCATGGATTGGATGATCTTAGATGAGAAGGGAAGTGCATAGTATTGCTTAGCATAGCCATTATTTCAGTGCATTGAAGTGTTGTGCAGAGCCTTTGATTGTCTTAGGGCATTGAAGTGTTGTGCATGGACGTTGATGGATTGTTGTGTTGTGCTGTGCATAAAAAGGAATACCATGATCCGGTATTCCTTTTTTTAGTCTTTAAAATCTTTGAGCTGAATATTTAAGGCTTGGATACTGATGTTGAGTTCCATGATCAGCAAGACCAAGGAAATCAATAAGGCAACCAGGCTGATTCCGAAGATGATCTCTGCTACCAGGATACTGTTGAGAAAGATAAACAACAGACTGAGAACACTGAAGAAGAAACTGAAAGCCCCATAGACCTGCATGTTTCTGATGATACGCATTCTTTTTCTTAGGTTTTTTAATTGATTGGCAGTCACATCACTGGGGTTGGCCACATGGATCACATAGAGTTCTCTGATCAGATTCGCAATGACCACAAAGCGGTTGGTATAGGCCAGCATCAACAGGGAGATGGCCGAGAAGAGTAAAGTAGGGGTTTGAAATGTAAAATCCATAGGGTCTCCTTGGGTCATTGGACCAGTTTATTTTAAAGGTCACCTCTGATTTAGACAAGACAAATGACTTTAGAAAGAACCCAACAGGACTTGAATGATCTGAACGGCGTTGGAAGCAGCGCCTTTTCGGATATTATCGGCGACGACCCACAGATGTAATCCATTGGGGACGCTCTCATCACGGCGGATCCTGCCCACATAGGTCAGATCCTGACCCGAGACATCCAAGGCGGTCGGATAATCCTGT
Organism: uncultured Erysipelotrichaceae bacterium; assembly: GCA_964563265.1. Lineage (GTDB taxonomy): Bacteria > Bacillota_I > Bacilli_A > Erysipelotrichales > Erysipelotrichaceae > UBA2212. The sequence goes on along the minus strand of CAZLWH010000212.1, from coordinate 969 downwards.
TCAAAAACTCTGAGGCCTTTTTGAGCCTTCAGCGACATGATGATCTCTTCAAGGACAAATTCTTTCTCGAATTCGACGTTGATGGCGACACTGTGGCCGTTAAAGACAGGGACCCTGACACAGGTCGCGGTGACTCTTAAACTGGGGGAATGCAGGATCTTGCGGGTCTCATTGACCATCTTCTCTTCTTCTTTGGTGGAACCGTTGGGTAAGAAAACATCGATCTGAGGAATCACATTATGAAGAATCTGTTTGGGATAGAATACAGAGGGCTCTCCGGCGATATTGCGCTTAAGATCCTGGATGCCTTTGTATCCTGAACCGGAAACGGCTTGGTAGGTACAATAGACGACGCGCTTGATCTGATAATCACGCAAGGCATACAGCGGTAAAACGGATTGGATGGTGGAACAGTTGGGGTTGGCGATGATGCCTTGATGTTTGAAGGCATCTTCAGGATTGATCTCAGGGACCACCAAAGGCACCTTGGGATCCATTCTCCAGGCACTGGAATTATCAATGACGATGACGCCTTTGGATGCGGCAATCGGTGCGTAAAGCTTACTGACATCCCCGCCTGCGGAAAACAAGGCATAATCCAACGGCTGATCGAAACTGGATTCGGTCAAGGTCTGGACCTTATGGTCTTTTCCTTTAAAAGAGACGCTTTTTCCGGCTGATTTCTCAGAGGCCAAAAAGACGATGTTTTGGATGGGAAGATCAAATTCTTCCAGAACTTTGATGAAACTTTGGCCAACCATTCCGGTTGCGCCGACAACGGCAACATTAATCATGGGCTTCTTCTTTCTGTCTTAGATGAAAGATGTTCTAAGACTATCATGAGGTCTTTGACTTGTCAATTCAACGCAGACCTTGTTTTGTGTTATAATCAAACCATTATTTTGAGGGAGGAACGGATGAAGAAACTGAGTTTAAGGGTCATATTGGCCTTTCTGGCTGTCTATGTCT
>CAZLWH010000211.1:0-2030 GCA_964563265.1 uncultured Erysipelotrichaceae bacterium | reverse complement strand
GTGGGCTCTTTGACTTTGCTCATCAAGCGTTCCAATTTCTCACCATCAAAGGTCATGGCTGAAATATTGACGCAATCGCCCAAAAGCTGAATCATTTTCGTCACCGTAATCCCATACACGGAACCGAGTTCTTCGATGAGATTCAGGTTTTCTGCGCTGCGCAAGGCTTGCGGAAAAACCAATTCCGAACAACGCTGTTTAAATCCAAGCAGATTGAAGCGAAGTCCGTTCAACGGGGTTTCACTGGTTTCAAAATGAGTCTCGATTTTGGGATCGAAAGTCCTTAAGCGTTGGGCTTCAAAAGGCTTACTGATGGATTCAAATCCCTCTTTGAGCGGTTTGAGCGGATTAAAACGTTTTTTGACAGTATCATAATGGACTTCACCGACAGACTGAAGATACGCTCTGCCCAATACAGGATGATTGAGGGCTTCGGTGATCTTTAAAGGCATCTTGACCACATAAAGATACTTGTCTTCGATCGGATGATGATAACTTTCGATCAGGGACACCTGTTCAAGCGCTTCGAAGTCCTTTTTTAATTGAACTTCATCGATCCCCAACAAGGCCGCAAGTTTCGCATGAGTGAAATTCTCAGGGACGGAAAGATGCACCAAAAGGCCATACAGACCGATGGCACTGCTTGAGCACAGGCGCTGATACACCAGAAAAAGACTGGCTGTATCCAGGGCGTTAGAAAAAGATTCGATCTGAATCAAAGCATTTTTATTTCTTTCCATAGATACTTCTTATTTTATCACTGTAGAGGGTCACTTGCTTCACTAAACTGGCCTCATCGCCATTGTTTTCGATCAAATCGTCCGCCAATACTTTTTTGACGGCTGGATTGAGTTGAAGGGCTCTTCTTCGGCGTATTTCTTTCATAGTCATGCCACGTTGTTCCATCAGGCGTTTATCGGCGATATCTTCCTCACAGGTCACCAACAACACACGATCAAAGTGTTCTTCCCCGTGGGCTTCAAACAACAGTGGGACTTCGCTGAAGACGATGGGCTCACCACTTTCTTTGGCCAACTCATCCAAGGTCTGTAGCACCAAAGGATGAATCAGGGCTTCGACGAAACGTCGCGCATCCGCCGTATCATCTTCAAAAATAAGCTGAGATAAACGTGCAGGATCAAAGATCCCGTTGGGATAAAGATTTTCGTTGAAATAGCCGTTGAGCACGAATTTGACTTCAGGACGTTCATACTGGGTTTTCGCCAAGGTATCCGCATCAAAAACAGGATAGCTCAATGATTTCAAAATTCGGCTGACGCTGGATTTACCGCTGCCGATACTGCCTGTGATCGCAATGTGCATATCAGCCTTTCTGACAAACCGGACAATATACGGTCGTCCTTTGTCCTATCTTAACGCTTTTAAGCGTTCCTGAGCAAGTCATACACGCTTTGGATCCGCGTCCGTAGACTCTGAGATTGCTTTGGAATTTACCGGTAATGCCCAAAGAGGCGGTATAGGTCCTGACGGTCGCACCGCCGGCCAAGATCGCTTCACTCAATACCATACGCATGATCCCGATGATTTCCTGCCACTGTTTCAGCGTCAGGGTATGTACTCTTTTGAGCGGTGATATTCTGGCAAGAAAACAGATCTCATCGGCATAGATGTTACCGATCCCGGCCACCATCGTCTGATCCAAAAGGAAGGTCTTCAAAGGAATGCTTCTTTTCTTGGCCAACTGACGTAAATGGGCAGGCGTCAGCCGTTCATCAAAAGGTTCATAGCCCAACGATAAAGCCAAGCTAGGATCCTCTGCACTATATCGCAGTCGTCCGAATTTTCGGGTATCGTTGAATTCCAGTTTTTTATCCGACAGGGTGAAGACCACATGGGTATGTTTCTTAGGTTCATCATCCAAGCCCGTCAGAAAGAACCGGCCTTCCATCCTAAGATGGACACTCATAAAGCCCTGATCAAGCATAAAGATCAGATATTTCCCTCTTCGGGTGATATCCAACAGTCTTTTACCGGACAGATCCGTAATGAAGGTCTCGGATTCATAGACC
>CAZLWH010000210.1:0-2096 GCA_964563265.1 uncultured Erysipelotrichaceae bacterium | reverse complement strand
CAGTTCAGACAGTTTCAAGTCATAGGTTTTCGTTTCGAGCTGTTTCTGGCTTAATGCGCCCAAGACGTCTCCGCAAGACCAATTGGCGGCCAGTTTGACGTTTTTGACCCCTAAAACCAAGGCATCAAAGAAATCAGACAAGGCTTTGTTTTGAACGAGCTGATTGATGTCGTAATCGTTAAGGCCCAGTGACGCATAGCGTTTGGCACGCGCATCCGGCAGTTCAGGAAGATTCGCTTTGATTTCCTGGATCCAGGATTGTGGGATCAGGATCGGCGGGATATTGGGTTCCGGGAAGTATTTATAGTCGACACTGCCCTCTTTGAGTCTCATCATGACGGTGTCTTTGGCGACGTCATCATAACGGCGCGTTGCTTGGGCCACGGTTTGACCGCTTTCCAGTAAGCCCTTTTGACGGATGATTTCCGCAGCGACGGCTTTTTCGATGTTGGAGATCGAGTTGATGTTTTTGATTTCGGTCTTAGTCCCAAATTCAGTGGTTCCTTCAGGACGCAAGGAGATGTTGATGTCGCAGCGTAAAGAGCCTTCTTCCATCTTGCCGTCCGTGACGTCAAGATACATCAAGATGTTTCGAAGCTTATCGACATAAGCCATGGCTTCTGCGGCTGAGCGCATGTCGGCTTCGGAAACGATCTCCACAAGCGGTGTCCCTGCCCGATTGAAATCGATCCAGGATTCTTCTTCGACATGATACTGCTTGGCGGTATCTTCTTCCATGTGCAGACGGTTGATCCGGATGCGTTTGGTGCCTTCAGGCAGATCCAAATCGATAAAGCCATCAGAGCCGATCGGATAAAACTGTTGGGTGATCTGAAAGCCTTTGGGAAGATCCGCATAGTAATAGTTCTTACGGTCAAAACGGATCAGCGGATCGATCTTAAGATTCAGTGCCATACAGGCCTGCAGGGCTTTACGCACGGCTTCTTTGTTTAAGGAAGGCAAGGTTCCGGGATGACCCAGATCGATCTCATTGACCGCGGTATTGGGTTGGGCACCATAAACCACCGGCGCTCCTGAAAACATCTTGGATTTGGTTTTCAGTTCGCAGTGGATTTCGATCCCGATGACAGTTTCGTAATTCATGACTTCACCTCACAGATCAGATCATTCAATCCGGTGACTTCTTCAATGCCTTTGGCCAGATTCAGCATGCCTTGTTCGTCAAAGGGACGACAGGTCAGATTGACCCCCAACGGCAGTATTCCGTCAAAACCAAACGGTACAGTCATACTGGGATAGCCTGAGAAATTACCAAAAGCCATGTAGTTTTCAGCGACCAGGTATTCATTGGATAATTCATCGGCTTTGTTGTCTTCCAACAGCGGTGCTCCGTTTCCGGAAGCCGGTGCGATCAGACAATCGATGTCAGTCAGGGCTCTTTGGACATCTTCTACGATCAGCCGTCTGACTTTCTGGGCTTTTCTGAAGATCAGTTCCTGATTTTCGGTAAACAAGGCAAAAGAACCGATGACGAAACGTTTTCTCAACAACGGTCCAAAACCGGCCGTTCTGGACGCACTCATGACTTCTTCATTGTCTTTGCCTTCTTTCTGGACCCCAAATCGCAAGGCATCCAGATTCGAATGGTTGGCCGTGGCTTCCGCATTCGCAATGATATAGTACGTTGGCAACATCGCTTTCATCAGATCCTCATTGAGTCTGATTGCTTTGACGATGGCACCTTTGGCTTTTAATTTTTCGCATAACGCGTTGAATTGTTTCAGGGTTTCTTTGTTTTGGATCGCTTCGGTCACATTCGTGATGACCCCAAAGGTCTTCCCGTTCAGATCGCCGTTGAGCTTTTTGGAATACGGCTCGACCGGTAAAAAGGAGGAGGTCATGTCTTTGTCATCACGGCCTGCCAACACTTCCAAGGACAGTGCCGCATCGGTGACGTTGGAGGTAAAGAACCCCACATGATCCAATGACGACGCATACGGAATGACGCCGTAACGGGAAATACGTCCATAGGTCGGTTTGAACCCGACGATCCCGTTGAAGGCAGCGGGTTTACGGATCGAATCACCGGTATCGGTCCCGATCGCAATCGCCACGACGCCGCTGTGGGCGCCGAC
>CAZLWH010000209.1:0-2206 GCA_964563265.1 uncultured Erysipelotrichaceae bacterium | reverse complement strand
GGAGACCTGTTGAGCGATGATACAGTCGATGGTGGACTGATACGGATCTTCCAGGGTTTCCCGGCTCAAAGGACCCACTTTCGAAATATAGGCCCCGATGATCTTGTCTTGTGATGACAGATGATCAATGGCGCTTTGGGATACGGTAATATCTTCTGAACTCATCGTACGATGCCGTCTTTGAGTTTATGGAAATGCAGGATCTCCAGTGCGTCTTTGTCTTCACCCACCAGCAGCATGCCTTGAGACACAACGCCTCTCAGTTTGACGGCTTTTAAATTGGCGACCACGACGACTTGTCGACCCACGAGATCTTTGGCTTGGAAACTGGGACGCAGACCGCTGACGATCTGACGGACTTCAGGACCGATCTGGACCTGAGAGACCAACAGTTTATCTGAATCCGGATGGTTTTCGCAGCTGAGTACGGTTCCGATGCGCAGATCCAGTTTACCGAAATCATCGATCGTGATCTCTGGTTTGAGCTCTAACTTGGCCGGAGCCGGATTGAGCTGTTCAAGCAAGGCTTTTGAATCCAGTCTTTGGAAAAGAATGGTCGGGGTCGGTGTGACTGTTGTCCCATTGACCAATCCGCCAAACGCGTTGACCGACTCCAGATCTCTGGCTTGGGTATTGAGCTGATCCAGGATCGAATCGGAGGTTTGAGGAATATAGGCATGAAGCAAGACTGCGGAAACACGGATGGCTTCACACAGATTATAGATAACGGTCTTGAGTCTGGGCAGATCTGCAGGATCTTTGGCCAGATTCCAAGGCAGGGTCTCATCGATGTATTTGTTGGAGCGTCTTAAGAGATCAAAGACATCATCGATCGCATCCTGAACTCTTAAGTGAGCCATGTGTTCTTTGACTTTGATGGGAGTCTGAAGTGCCAAGGAGATCAGTTCATCATCAAAAGGTCCGGGGACTTTCGGATTTTCCAAAACGACACCGGTGCATCTGTTGGCCGTGGTTAAAGTGCGTTTTTCCAGATTACCTAAGATGTTGGCGAGATCAGAATTGATCCGATCGATCATGATATCGTAGGTCAAGGTCCCGTCTTGGGCAAACGGCATTTCATGAAGCATGAGGTATCTTACCGCATCGACCCCAAACAGCTTGACCAAATCATCCGCATAGATGACGTTGCCTTTGGATTTGGACATCTTGCCTTCACCCACCAGTAACCACGGATGACCGAAGACTTGTTTTGGTAACGGAATATCCAAAGCCATCAGCATGATCGGCCAATAGATCGTATGGAAACGTAAGATGTCTTTCCCGATCAGATGCAGATCTGCCGGCCAAAATCTCAGGAAGTTTTCTCCGTGATTTCCGTCCGCGTCATAGCCGATCCCGGTAATGTAGTTGCTTAAGGCATCGATCCAGACATATACAACATGCCGTTCATCAAAGGATACAGGAATGCCCCATTTGAAGGAGGTCCTGGATACGGCGAGATCTTGCAGACCCGGTTTCAAGAAGTTGTTGATCATCTCATTCTTGCGGCTCTCCGGCTGAATGAACTCCGGATGATCTTCAATGTGTTTGATCAGACGATCGCTATAGTTACTGAGTTTAAAGAAATAAGATTCTTCCTTGGCTTTCTCAACGGGTCCTCCGCAATCGGGACACTTTCCGTCATTGAGCTGAGTTTCCGTATAAAAAGACTCGCAGGCTTTACAGTACCAGCCTTCGTATTCACCTTTATAGATATCGCCTTGGTCATAGAGCTTCTTAAAGATCTTTTGGATCTGAAGTTCATGGTCTGAATCAGTGGTCCTCATGAATTTGTCATAAGAGGTGTTCATCAGATCAAAAAGACCGCGGATGGTTCCCGCGACTTCGTCAACAAACAGTTGAGGCGCTTTACCGGCCGCCTTGGCTTTGTCTTCGATCTTCTGGCCGTGTTCATCGGTCCCGGTCATGAAGAAGACGTTGTAACCTTCCTGACGCTTGTAGCGTGCGATCGCATCCGCCAAGACGATCTCATAGATGTTGCCGATATGAGGCTTCCCTGAGGTATAGGCAATCGCTGTCGTCATGTAGAAATCGTTTTTTGTTTTCATAAAGTTCCTCCTGAGGAAATAAAAAGCGTCCGCTAAGGACGCTTTCGCGTGGTTCCACCTTAGTTCACTTTTATTTCTAAAAGTGCACTCGATCCCATATCGCCGGGTCGCGCTGATGGTTAGTAAGCCCATACCTG
>CAZLWH010000208.1:0-2215 GCA_964563265.1 uncultured Erysipelotrichaceae bacterium | reverse complement strand
TCAAAAAAGCCTTATAGAATAAGGCTTCGTAGTCTCATGGTGCCATCACCGAGAATCGAACTCAGAACTGAGCATTACCATTGCTCCGTTTTACCACTGAACTATGATGGCGTTGCCTAAATATAATAACCAAATTCAGGCAATTTTGCAAGTACTAATTACTGTAAATCAGCAGGCTCTGAAGAGTTCAATGAATTAAAGGCGGCCAAAGCCTTATTACGTGAATACTCATCCTGGATCCTAAACATGGAGACCAGAAACAGGATCTTAAAGATAAAGGCGGCAATTCCTAAAAAGATAATCAACAGGCTGCTCAACAGGACGATGCCTAAGACGGATTGGAAGATTTCAGTGTTGTTTAAGAAGATGGTCGAGTAATCATTGGGATCGGCCGCTTGGAACGTCGCGATTAGGTTTTGGATGACGCCAAGACCAATGGTGTTGACGACAGTCGCAACGACCACAGCCACAAGCAACCCGATCACACTCACCAGGACGGTATTGATCAACCAGTTTTTGAAGAGCTTGGACGGCAGTTTCTGATCCGTCAGTTTGTCAGAATAGGTCTTGATGCCTTTGATGACATTGTAAACAACGAAGATGTCCAAGACAAAGATGGTAAATCCGACCACAAGACCGATATAGAAATTATTAAACAGGGACAACAGGAAATTGAGTCCGTTGATGCCCATCAGGACATACAGCAGCGGGATCGCTTTTTTGAAATACGTGTTCTCCTTGTCCAGTGAGGTGACGCCTTTATGGATCAGGAAATAAGCGGCAACGTTGACCAAGGATGACAGATCGATCGATCCGAACTTATAGCCCCCAATCGCAAAAACCAGAAATCCGTAGAAAATGTAATTCATGAGTAGCTCCTTTCAGCTCTTTTTTATTGTTCAACCGTAAGGTTGTATGCTTTTTCTGATAAAACCTGCCGATGATCTTTGGATACCGAATACATGGTCACGATCATGAGGATACGGCTGGTGATGTTGACCAAGGCCGTAGACAGCGCAAGGACCAATAAGATGACCGTGAAGACCCCGTTGGCTCTGGCAGCTTCCATGATCAAATCCCCCCATACGTTTTGTTCAAGGATGACTGCCGCTTGTTCAAAGCCGTAGGTCATGATGATCACGATATAGAAAGAAACCATGGCAACCACAATGATAAAGACAAGCACCAATCCGGAAATCAGGGTGATCTTCCAAAACTTCATGAGTTTATCTGCCTGATTGGGCTGATTTAAAACCGGTTTATAGCTTTGGATCCCTTTGATCAGATTGTATTCCGCAAAGATCCCTCCGACCGAGGACACCATCGCAAACCAACCCACCAGAGCATTGATCAGATCATTGTTGATGAAACTGCCCAGGATCTGAATGATACTCCCGGCGATCATGATCACAGAAAGCACCATGACGGTTCTGAAATGTGTTTCTGTCTTATCCAAGGTGAAAATGCCTTTGAGAATCAACCCGTAGAAGATCAAGGCCGACAATAAAGAGAAACTAAACCCGGTAAAATACGTTGGAATGGCCAAGATCAAGGCTAAAAGCGCATTGCTCAACATGGCCCAAAAGAAAAACTTCATCCGTTGCCTCCTTCCATCAATTTCAATCGACGATTCACTTCGGCGATCGGTAAGCCCATGATCGTATAATAATCCCCGGAGATCGATTCGATGAACAGCGCGCCTCGATCTTGTATTCCGTAAGCCCCTGCCTTATCCAAAGGTAAAGAGGAAGCCACATAACTTTTGATCAATGCATCATCCAAGGGATAGAAGGTCACCTTTGCGATGGAATGAAAAACGATCTTCTCTTTATCACTGACCATACAGACTGCGGTAATGACCTTATGGGTCTTTCCGGAGAGCAGTTTCAGCATTCTGATCGCATCCGCATCATCCGCTGGTTTTCCTAAAACCAAGTCATCTAAAACGACAACGGTATCTGATCCGATGACGATGGAATTCTGATGTCTTTTGAATACATCCATGGCTTTATCGACAGCGATCTTCTCGATGGCTTTCTGAATCGGCAATGAGGGGTCTACCAGTTCTTCTACCTGAGGATTCTCTGAACTGAAAGGCGTATTCAGCAGCATCATCAATTCTCTTCTACGCGGGCTCTGTGAAGCCAATATAATGGATTTTAACATTCGGATTCCCCCTTTAAGCAGGTTAATTATATCATCTTGCCTAGTTATA
>CAZLWH010000207.1:0-2230 GCA_964563265.1 uncultured Erysipelotrichaceae bacterium | reverse complement strand
TATTATGCTTATTGACTATGTGTTCACCTTTCACTTTATTTTCATATAAGAATCCTGGCATCCGTTTATAATATAGGTGAAGCCGAAATGCTTTAGACACTTGATTCTATCTTCATTCCCTCCACCCATATTAGACAACGGAATCAAACCAATTAAAAGCGATGAAAATCGCTTTTAATTATCTTATAATGAGTCCATGTCAATCACTCAACTTCTTCAAGACTGGTTTATCCAAAACCAACGATCTTTGCCTTTCAGGCAAGACAAAGATCCTTATCGCATCTGGATCTCTGAAATCATGGCTCAACAAACCCAAATCGATACAATGATTCCCTATTATGAGCGCTGGATGACCAAATGGCCAAGCTTAAGATCGCTTTCTGAGGCCAATGAGAATGAACTGTTGAAGATGTGGGAAGGATTGGGGTATTACACCCGAGTCCGAAATATCCACAAAGCCGCGTTGGCATTGAAGGATCAGGGTTCTGTTTTCCCCAGCGAACTCGATCAGATCAGAGCCTTACCCGGAATTGGGGCCTATACCGCTGCTGCCATCGCTTCGATCTGTTTTGAAACCAAAGCGGTCGCCATTGACGGCAATGTTTACCGGGTCGTCTCACGCTTGTTTGAATTCAGCGATGAGCAAGGTTCAAAAGCCCTTGAAAAGAAAGTCACTGAGAAAATGGAAACCTGGATGGAAAGTGCGACCCCTTCCGTCTTTACCCAAGCCATGATGGAGTTGGGAGCCTTGATCTGTACCCCGAAAAATCCGGATTGTGCGCATTGTCCTTTGAAGTTGACCTGTCAATCCTACACATCCAACACAATGACTTCCTACCCAATAAAAAAGGCTTCCAAAGCGAAGCCGGTGTTTCATAAATCAATTTTGATCAGCGTTTCTTTTGATCACAGAATCGCCTTGACGAAGGAAACCAACGATACCCTGATGAAAGGCTATTGGCGTTTTCCCGAAACAAACCCCATACCTCATCAAGCGATCCTGTTGGGACATCATCACCATGTTTTTACCCATTTGATTTGGAATCTGGATTTTTATCTGATCCAAACTGAGAAAAACGAAGCATTGACCTGGTTTAGCCCGGCAGAAATCGAAAACTTACCGTTGATCACGGCCCATCGTGTCTTTTTCGAGAAGACTAAATCCAAAATCTACGCTTTTGGATCTTGATCTTGGAAATCTGATCAAACATTTTTAATGCGGTTTTATAGCCTTTATCAATCATGACGGATCCTTTACCCATCGAAAATACGGCGATGTTTTTGGAACGGACATTGATGTTGAGATCGGAAGTGGCAATCATCCAGTTCTCCGACTCGTGCATACCCAAATCGATAATGCGCATCGCAATTTCCCTCATCGATGAGGTCTCTTTGAAATCGGTCGTATCCTGCATTGATACGGAAATGACTTTCTCAAAGCCCATGACCTTTAAGGGTGCGACAGGAATATTCATCATGACCCCGCCATCCACCAACTGCATGTCATTGACCTTGGTGGTATTAAAGACCAGCGGAAATGAACAGGATGCGGTCAAAGCCTGAACCAAGTCGAGTTCATGGACAATGATGTACTCTTTGCTTTTCTCAAAGGACTTCGGATCATTGGTAAACAACACCGGTTTACCGCTGATCAGATCGACTGCGACACAAACAAACAGCAATGGCAGATCCTCGATGGTTTTGATGTTGAGTTCATCAAAATGCTTTCTGAGTTTGGCTTCAAACGGATCACTGTTGATGAATCCATCCGTCTGTTTCAATACCAAAGGCAAAATTTCAAGATTCTTCGTTTTAAACAGTTTCTCTTTGATGACTTCGGCTTCCAGATCCAACATGCGTATTTTGATTTCTTCTGCTTTCAAGCCGCAAGCCATGAATGCGGCAATGATGGATCCCATACTGGTCCCCGCAAATCCTTCAAAAAGAATGTCATTCTCTTCAAAAACCTGATAGACCCCGATTTCACAGTACGACTTTATGCCCCCGCCCGAGAGCGCCAATCCAAGTTTTCTTTTCATAGTTTAATCATAACAAAAAAAAGAAGTCTTGACTCGATTAGTTCGAGAAGGCTTCTTCGGTGATGTCGGCAGGGATCCATGAAGATCCAAGGTCTAAGAGCAATGTATCCGCTGCTTGAGGTCCTTGGGATTCGGAAGGATAGAAGTTCAGTGGTAGATCGTGGTCATTTCTGTATTTCTCCAAAGTACTG
>CAZLWH010000206.1:0-2234 GCA_964563265.1 uncultured Erysipelotrichaceae bacterium | reverse complement strand
ACGATGATTTTCAGCATTATACGGAAACCTTGGCCGGAATCAGCGGATCCGGATCATAATTCAACAATTCGATGTCTTCATAACGGAAATCTTCGATGTTTTTAATATCGGGATTGAGTCTGATCGTCGGTAACGGTTTCGGTGTTCTGGACAGTTGGATTTCAACCTGTTGAAGATGGTCCAGATAGATATGGACATCTCCCATCGTATGGACGAAGTCTTTGGCTTCATAGCCGCAGACCTGAGCAATCATATGGGTCAAAAGCGCATACGAGGCAATGTTGAACGGGACCCCTAAAAAGACATCAGCACTGCGCTGATACAGCTGGCAAGAGAGATATTTTTTATCGGCTGAAACATAAAACTGCATTAACAGATGACACGGCGGCAGCGCCATATCGGTCAGTTCGGCAGGATTCCAGGCACTTAGGATATGACGTCTTGAGAACGGATTGTTTTTCAAGTTTTCAATCAGGACCGATAATTGATCGACACCGTTGAAGTTTCTCCATTGTTTACCATAGACCGGTCCAAGATCACCGTATTTTAGGGCAAATGCTTCATCGGCTTTGATTTTGGCTATGAATTCATCCATTGTCTCCCCTTGATAGGCGGATGATTTGCAGTATTTAGCAAAAGGCCAGTCATTCCAAATTCGCACACCGTTAAGTACCAGCGGACGGATGTTCGTATTGCCGGTGATGAACCACAACAGTTCATGGACAACAGACTTAAAATGGACTTTTTTGGTCGTTAAAAGCGGAAATCCCTCGCGCAGATCGACCCGAAACTGATACCCGAATTCCGATATCGTTCCAGTGTTAGTCCGATCTAAGCGGCGTTCACCGTTTTCTAAAATGTGACGAAGCAGAGTGTGGTACGTTTTCATAGAAACCTCTCAAACATTATACAATGAAATTCCAATAAAAAGAAACGCTTAACGTTTCTATTTGGTGGTCAGAAATGAGACCTTTTCAGCAATGACTTCACAGTAGTAAAAGGGTTTATTGTCTTTGGTATCAAACGCATTGGCCTGCAGTCTGCCTTTGATGCCGACCAAAGAACCGACTGCGCATTGTTCGATGGCGCTTTCTGCGATCCCTCTCCATAAAGTGCACTGGATCTGATCGGTTTCATATTCTCCCTGTGAATTCTTGAAGTTTCGATCGACTTCTACCAATAGTTCGGCGAGTTTTATCCCTGCCGCGGTTTCCTTGATCTCCGGTAATTTTAAGACTTTTCCAACGATGACGACTTGATTTAGCATTTTTGCCTCCTGGTTGAATCCAGTTTGACAAAACGGTTTCAATTATACAAATCGACGAATTGGTCATTTCTTATAAAAAAACGGCACATATGCCTGTGCCGTATCAGTCGTTTTGACCAGTTTGAGTCTTTTGGATCACAACGACAGTTTTATTGTCCGTCTGGAGTGTTTTCATCGCTGCCACAACGGCTTCTTCATCAAGTTCATCGATGATGCGAATCGTATCTTCGATCGACAGATGAAAGAACGCATTGCGCAGATAATGGATCGCATAATCATCCTGATCATCCATTAAACGATAGGTATAGGACAGATAACGCCGTTTCAGTTGTTTCAGATAAGGCAGCAGCGGTCTGATGTCCGTGGCCAAGACCCGGTCGATCAAAGCGATGAACGCCTCTTTATCCTCGGTCTCCCCATAAAACATCGCATACCAGTAATCGGTGTTGATTTCAATGTCGTAACCGAAATAGTCATGGATCAGACCGGATCTGATCCAGTTCTCATAATCCGGATTAAGGGAAGTAAACAAGAGTTCCATACCCATTTTGAGTTGCCACTCCAGGGTCGCACTTTGTATTTCAGTGAGGTCTTGTGGCTGCAGTTTGAAGGCATAGGTCATTTTCGATGATTGGATGTCCATCGGAACGATCTTTTCGCCAACGACGACCTCAGTCGGTTCATTCACTTTGACATCACTCAATTTGACCGGCAAAGCAAAGTGTTTTTTAGCCTGATTGGCTTTGACCATCGTACTGATCGATTCATGGTCCAACGAAGTCACAATGACCAACATCGATTTACCAGGCTGATAGTTGAGCTGGTAGCACAGTTCCAGTTCCTCTTTCGTAATGGCCAAGACGCTTTCATCTGAGCCTCCGATGTCGAATCTGATCGGATGGGCATGATACAAAGATTGGAAGGTTTCATACATCAATCTTGATTCAGGCATCTGATGATACATATG
>CAZLWH010000205.1:561-2284 GCA_964563265.1 uncultured Erysipelotrichaceae bacterium | reverse complement strand
GTTGCGACCGGCGCGACCTTGCATTTGATCAAACCTTTGGGGTTTAAACTCGATGAACAACGCATCCGCAGAAGCGGAATGGACTACATCGATGATTTGACCTATTTTGTCTATGAGAACTTTGATGAATTCACTCAAAAAGTCACCGGAGAAACGTTCTATATCACCCGTTACGGAAAGAAAACGCCGTATCAGGTCGAGTATGCCAACGTCGAAGGCGATATCATCTTAGTCTTTGGTAAGGAAAGCACCGGGATCCCCAAACCGATCCTGAAAGACCATTTGGAGCACTGCCTGCGCTTACCGATGGTCAAGACGGCCAGAAGCCTCAATCTCTCCAACAGTGTCGCCATCGTCATTTATGAGGTCCTAAGACAGCTGGATTTTCCCGGTTTGTCTTCAGTAGAAGTCCTCAAAGGCGAAGATTGGCTGACCCAATGAATACCGTACTGAATTGGCTCTCAAAACGTCAAAACAGACTGACCGTCCTGTTTTGTGTCTTTACCTTAAGTGCCTGGTGGATCTTGAAAAATCAGATCGCGTTTGCCTATCCGCTGACCCAAGCCACCTCGATCACGGATCTGACCATCATGTCGGATCTGAAAGAAGCGACCTTATTGACCCGCTGGGTCGCCTCAGTCTTGGATCACGGAGTCAAGATCCCGTATCTCTTTGTGGCAATCCATACCGAAGATTGGGTCTTTCTGATCTTGGGTTGTTTGTTTTGTTTCAAGATCGAAGGACGCAAGGTCCATCTCATCGCCAGGATCGTGGTTGTGAGCGAACTGCTGCTGAATGCTGGCTTGGCTTGGGTCTTCATCAGTGCCGTCAACAGTACCGATACCCTGGCTGTTTTAAACAGTGTCAAAATGTTTGCGATCGTGGAGTTGGTCTTTTCCGTGATCCTGATGAACTTGTTGTTTGTCATGATGCTTCGTTTGAGTTTTCATGAGTATTCAGATTGAAAGAACGCTTTCGATTGCGTATAATGAAGCACGAGGTAAAGCCATGATCGAAAATCTGAATGATGTGTTGTCAGCCTTCTTGATCGTATTCTTAGTGGTCTTTGCGCTCGCATTGAACCTGAGCCTGTTTATGCGCCATCGCAGGAAACGGATCATCCAGGAAGAAATCGAATACTACAAAGAGTGGTAAAAGGAGCAACCATGTTTACAAAATCATTCTCATCTCCCAATGTCTACAAAGCCATCGGGCCTTACTCTCCGGATGTCAAACTGGGCGACTTCGTCTATGTCAGCGGACAACTGCCTTTGGATGCTGAAGGCAATCTCGTTGCCGGTGACATCCAGGAACAAGCTTATCAAGTCTTAAAAAACATGGAAGCTGTTTTAGCCGAAATGAACCTTGAAATGCGCCATATCGTCAAGACCACCGTATTCTTGACCGATCTCGCCGATTTTGGAGCATTTAATGAAATTTATGCGACCTATTTCGCTGATCCGTATCCGGCCCGTTCAACGGTTCAGGTTGCGGCACTGCCAAAAGGCGCCCACATCGAGATCGAAGCCATCGTGATCGATACTTTGGTCTATGAACAACAAGTGGCTCATCAGCATGGTGAAGCTTGCGGTTGCGGTGAAAGCTGCGACTGTGAAGGCGACAGCTGCGGGTGCGGAGATGGCGAAAGCTGTGACTGCAAAGAAGGCGAAAGCTGTGACTGTAAAGAAGGGGAAACCTGTTCCGACGGAACCTGCTGCGGTTA
>CAZLWH010000205.1:0-551 GCA_964563265.1 uncultured Erysipelotrichaceae bacterium | reverse complement strand
ATAAGGCATGGAACCGCTTTTTTTATAGGAAAAAGCAGTTGATATCCGTATAAATAAGTATGAAATCTGTTAACTATCTGCGTTATGATCCGCTCACTAAATGCACTGAATTCATTGGTCAAAACTGCGAGAGGAAAGTAGGAAAACCAATGGAGTTTCTGGAAGCCTGGGCCAATACGTTTGGTTTGGGTATCTCTGGATCTCAAACTGCTTTTCAGAACCGTTTGTCTATTCGTCAAAAGATCCCGATCTTGATCGATCCTTACCGTCAGATCTATTTCTTCCCGACCATCACCCCCAGGTCCATGCAGTGTCTGTGGATCAACGCGGCTCAGATCAAAGCAATCAAAGCCGTAGGTTTGGATAGCGAGATCCGTTTTCATGATGCCTCTGTCTTAAAGATCGGCATTGGAAGACGATCCCTGATGAAACAGTGGAATCGCTGTCAGACGATGGAATATCTCGTCTTGAGAAGCCGTTTGGAAGAAATCGGTCCCAGCCCATTATTGTTGCCTTAGATCTTGAATAATCGGTTATAATGTTTTGGGTAA
>CAZLWH010000204.1:0-2295 GCA_964563265.1 uncultured Erysipelotrichaceae bacterium | reverse complement strand
TAGGCTCCTCAAGATAAAGCGAATACCACAAATCACCCAGTCCCGCATTGGAGAACTGCTTGAGCCGGCCGTTAGCCAGGTGTTCCCAGTTCTGCACGATTGTTTCATTGCTGGTTTTCTTTTTCGCTTCAATCAGCGCGGCGAGGGCTTTATCAGTCTGCCCTTCCTTCAACAATATCCATCAATAAAGACTGTAAATCACTCTCCGAAAGACGTGTTGATGAGTCGTTCCATTCGAACGGTGAAATCTCACGTTTTTTATTTGCTTCATTTTTAAATGAATAGATCTGTTAAAACCAACCGATGTTATTAATCTTCATCACCATGAAGTAAGTCGGTTTGATCGAGGTCAATAATGGTGTGATTGGACGCTTTCAAAACACGATTCATGATGGCTTTTCCGAGTCCGGTTTCAGGTACAGCAACGATAAAGGCCCTTTCAACTTGATCAGCGTCAAGTTGACGAAACGCCGAGAAGAGCTTACTGGCTATGACATTAAGGTCCTCAATGGGTCCCAGATCGATATGGTGGCCAATGGGTAAGGATGAAATAATATGACTTGGTCCCAACACGACCACTCCTGAATCACGCTGTGTCTGAGATTTCAGAAAAGCAATAACGGTTTCTGGCTGACCTTTTACGACTTGCAAAACTGCCATTGGGGCATAGTGTTTATATTTCATGCCTGGTGACTTTGGAACATTATTTACCAGAACTTCTGATTGATCCAAAATCTTCCTTTTGAGTACGAGTTCAATCATGGTTTGAGTGATGCTTCCTGGTCTTAGGATAATGGGGGTTTCATGGGTCATGTCGATCACGGTTGACTCTAAACCAATGGGCGCATTGCCGCCGTCGATGATGACATCCACTTTACCGTCAAAGTCAGATAAGACATGTTCAAAAGAGGTTGACGATGGTTTCCCGGAAAGGTTTGCGGATGGCGCGGCGATGGGAAGTTCTGTTGATTCAAGTAGAACCTTGGCAACAGGGTGAGACGGTATGCGTATCGCAACCGTTGATAATCCCCCAGTGACAGTCAAAGGAATCGTTTCTTTCTTACGCAGGATCAAAGTCATTGGTCCTGGCCAAAACTCATTCGCTAAGGTATATACAGCCGGATGATCGATGTAGGCATAGTTCTCAATTTGACGAAAGTAGGCAAGATGAACGATCAAGGGGTTATCGGAAGGTCTTCCTTTGGCTTTATAGATCGATTCGGCTGCTTTTTCAAGACATGCATAGCCGCCAATACCATAGACTGTTTCTGTGGGAAATATAACCAGCCCACCACGATAGATCAAATCACTCAATGATTTGCGTATGACTGGGTCGATGAGTTCGGATGCGTGCAGGATTTGTGTTTTCATAGTTCGCAAGTATTATACATCATTCTCGCATTTAGGAAAATTCCATTCGCTCACCTCAACGCTCTGAGCGCTCTCGTGTGAATTATCCATCCTGAGACTCAACCCAAAGACGGCTGATTGGTTTTTTCTTGGGACATTCCCAAGCCTGTTTTTTGAATAAAACAGACAAGGATTCTATTTCACTCTTTTTAACTTATGGTATAATCTTTTCACCCAAGGAGGTTTAACATGCGTATCCCTAAAACAATGAGCACCCAACACCCCGATAATGTCAACGTCCCGTTTTTCTCTACCAACACAGAGCTAAGCGGTGAAGATGAGATCCAAGAGGCCTTTTATGCGTACTCACACTTACATTGTGTTGAACAGATGTGGGATGCTGAAGGCAAAGAAACTGACAATTATGTGGTCAGAAAACTTCTGACGAAGTATGAGTCGTACTTTCGAAAGAATAAACTGGGAACCGATATTTTCTTAACGCTGCGTGTTCCAAACCCAAAAATAGAAAAAACAGAAGCCAAGGTACTTCTTGAAACACTGGAAGGCATTCCGCGATCATTTGATGCGTCTAAACTCTTCTACAATGAAGACCAAGCGCCGATTTTTGAAGTGATTTTACCGATGTGTGAATCCGCCCAGGATATTTATCAAATTTACTCTTACTACAGAGATTTCGTTGTCGGTAAGCAACATGAATTTTTTTTTTTTTTTTAGGTCAAGTGGTCTGATTGGATCTGGTAGTTCAGACCAGCCACAATCAATGTTATTCCCCTTTTCGTAGATAAGATCCACATGCTCAATGCATCAAACATCATCAGAGAATATGTATCTCTGGTGAAGAAAGAAGAAATACGCTACTTGCGTGTGTTCTTTGCCCGAAGCGATCCTGCCATGAACTATGGGTTGGTTTCAGCAGTCCTGTTA
>CAZLWH010000203.1:0-2387 GCA_964563265.1 uncultured Erysipelotrichaceae bacterium | reverse complement strand
GGTCAAGGATGTGGACCTGCCCGAGAACATGAAGCGCGCCCTGGCCAAGCAGGCCGAGGCCGAGCGCGAGCGCCGGGCGAAGGTCATCCATGCCGACGGCGAGTTCCAGGCGTCCGTGAAGCTGAAAGAAGCCGCCGACATCATGGAAGTCAAAGACATCGGCTGTCTTCCGGTCACTGCCAAAGACAGTACCCTCTTGGGCATCATCACCACCGGTGACATCCTATCCGCTTTCGTTCACTTCTTCGGCTATCATGAAGAAGGAACACGGATCGTCTTAGACATCAGTGAGAATAAGGTTGGAGTGCTCTCCGAACTCGGTAAAGTCTTTGCCGATGCCGGGGTCAACGTCTCTCATTTCCTGATCTCTTCGATGGCTGACAATGAGTTCATCATCCGTGTCACAGACCCGGATAAGAAGAAAATTGAAAAACTGCTTGAATCCAAAGGATTCACCGTCGTATCCGTTCGATAAACAGAGCCTTAAGCTCTGTTTTTTTGTGTTAAAATAAATGCATCAAAGAGGTCACCTATGAAACAGATCGTGGTCGGGTATTCTCATTCAGGCGCTGCTTATGCCTTCGCTGAAGCCTTCGCCAAACAACACAATGCGGATCTTCACCGGATCGAACCGAAGTTTGAACCCAAAGGTTTCTTTGCCTATGCGTTACGAGGTTATCAGGCAACATTCAGTAAACCGGTCAAACTGAAAGAAGATCATGTCAATCTGAAGCATTATGAACACATGACCATTGTAGCCCCGATCCATGCGGGCAAGGTCTCCGCACCGGTCAGAAGCTATATGTTTACCCATCGTACCTATTTGCCTAAAGTGGATGTCATCTTGACCCATTCGGCCAAAGACAATGATTATAAGGAAGCTGCCGTTCGTTTAGAAGAAGACTTGAAATTCAAATTCAACAACATCGATTCAGTGACAATCGGATAAAGGAGACAGAATGGACGTACTCATCTGCGGCAGCGGTCCCGCCGGGATCCAAGCCGCTTTATACATCAAACGCGCAAATCTTGAGGTCTCCGTGATCGGTAAAGACGGTGGTTCTTTGAGCCGTACCGATAAGGTCGCCAATTATTTTGGGGTGCCCGTCATGAGCGGACCGGAGCTGTTGGCCATCGGACAGCAGCAACTCAAAGATCATGAGATCCCTTTGATCCATGAAGAGATCACCGGGATCCACATGGAGCTCGAAGGCTTCAGCGTCATCACCGATAAAAACACCTATACGGCCAAAGCCGTCATTCTAGCGACTGGCTCACCCAGAGTCACCACCAAACTCAAGGGCATCAAAGAACTGGAAGGCAAAGGCGTTTCTTATTGTGCCGTCTGCGATGCGTTTTTCTACCGCAAGAAAGTCGTTGGCGTCTTGGGACACGGCGAATATGCGGCCCACGAAGCGGCCGGATTGGTCAATGTGGCTTCCCAGGTCATCGTGTTTACCAACGGATTACCGATTACAGGACATTTCGATCCGAAAGTCTCCATCAACACCACCAAACTGAAATCCCTCATCGGCACTGATAAGGTCGAAGCCATCGAGTTCGAAGACGGGACGACACAAGCCCTCAGCGGGATCTTTGTCGCTTTCGGCAGTGCTTCTTCGGTCGATCTGGCCGTCACGATGGGCGTTGAAGTGGCCTCCAATAAGATCGTTGTTTCCAAAGCGATGGAAACCAACGTACCAGGCTTGTTTGCGGCAGGAGACTGCACACCGGGTCTCATGCAGATCAGTAAAGCAGTCGGAGACGGCTGTGTAGCCGGACTATCGGTCATCGCTTATCTTAGGAACTTGGGTAAATAAACATGGAACTGTTTGATGCGGTGGATGTCAAAGGCAACAAACTCGGTTTTGATTTGATTCGGGGAGAAAACAATCCGGAAGGCATCTATCATAAAGTCGTTCAGATCTTTACCTTTAACCAAAATAATCAATTGCTGGTGACTTTGAGACATCCTGAAAAGATATTTGGCTTGTTTTGGGAAGTCACGGCCGGCAGTGTCATCAAAGGCGAAAATGAACTTCAAGGCGCGATCAGAGAACTCGAAGAAGAAACCGGGATCCTGGTGGCCCAGGATGAACTGCAGTTTCTGTATACCCTGACGGATGGAGATGCCTTATGGTACACGTACTGGGTCAAGACCACGGTCTCAGAAACAGAGATCCGTTATCAGGAAGGGGAAACCGTCGATCATCAATGGATCGATGCGGCAACCTTCATGCGTTATCTCAATGAAGGATCTTTTCCTCCTCCCATGAAAGACAGGATGCTTGAACATTGGGACTTGCTAAAACAGACATTGAAGGAACACGCTGATTTTGATATAATCTAAAAGCAATGCGCGTGTGGCGAAATTGGCAGACGCACTA
>CAZLWH010000202.1:0-2449 GCA_964563265.1 uncultured Erysipelotrichaceae bacterium | reverse complement strand
CGTTGATCTGATATTGGACCATGCGTGAAAAACGCTTTGGGGCGACGATCTCAAAGGCATCGATCTGTCGCTGAAGCTCTTCATCGATCAAAAAGCGGCTGGTTCCATTGTCAAAGACCAGAATATCCAAGGTATCAGGATCATCATCGGTATCCGGTAGGACTTCGACCGCATGCTGATTATAAGGATAAAGGAAGCCTGAACCGATGGGTTTCAAAAGATAAGGCCGATACTTGGTCGTATAGTCGATCGGATCGGCCAGGATCCATTTGATTTGTCCGTTCCAGTCATTGCGGATGATGCTGCTTTGATAGTTGCTGGAGATGATGACATCGTTTTGATAAGGGGTGATCGAATTCATGTGCAGCCAATCATAGTTGCTGTAGATAACCCCGGCATTGCGGGTCCGATCCAGCATCTTGAGGTAACTGAGGGTCCTGGTGATGGATCCGGTCTTCAGATCGATCGCGAAGATGAAATCTTCGATCGAATTGGGCATGTTGTTGGAACCGGTCACCAACAGTTCGGTTTCGGTGATTTCCAAATCATGATGATTGCCGTAAGGGGAGTAATAGGTGGTCAGCACTTTGCCCAGATAGGACAGTTCCAGAAAAAACATCTTGCCGACTTCATCGCCCAAACCGACAATCAGGCTCTTGCCTTGGTTGAAGTTACAGGCCACATGGTAATTCTTGGTTAAGATCCAGCGATAATCCCCAAACCGGTCAAACGCCGTCTTGTTGGTCATGGAAGCGCTGCTACGGTAAGAAAAGGTAAAACCCGGACTCATGGGCAGTCCGCTTTGGGTGATCAGGAAATTGTTGGAGGCCAGTTCAGGCATCAAAGCCTCGGTCTGGATCTCAGCGATCTTTGTGCTTTCGTTGTTTTGCGCATCCGTGGCTGTTAGGGTCACCGTGTTGTTGGTGCCCGCATACAGGCCGTAGATGGGCAGGATGTGGGTGGTCTTGGCTTCACTGATGGTATAGTCGACATCGACCTCATCGCTTTTGCCTTCCACGTGGATCGAGATCGTGACGGGCTGCTGTGTCTTAAACAGGACCAACGCCGTCAAAGGGGCGATCTTATAAGGATTGATGATGATCAAAGGATCGTTGAGGGTATAGTTTTTGGCTTCAAATTCCGCAAGGATGTCCGCATCGATCTGAGTCTGATCCTCAATCATTTGGGTGACTTCCAACAAGGTTTCATAGGTCTTTCGGGTCGTGTTGTCCACAATGATCGGTTCGATGACTTCGACCGGTTCTTCTTTCAAAAAGACGGCGGCGGAAAAAATGCCCGTAAGAAGCAAAAGGGACACGATGCCGTTGAGGATGATCCGTCGTTTAGTCATGGATCTTTCTCGCCCAGGTCTTCATCAGCAGCTCACCCAAAAGAATGGCGTGAGGCAACAGCACGGCAAACACCAAAGACAAGCCGATGTATTTGACCAGTGACAGGGTGATGACGGTGTAAGCCATGATCATGAAGACCTGGTTGCCCCCGCCCAATAAGGTCTTAAACAGGACGTTGGCGCCTAGGATCAGGAAACTGAAAATCAGCGTATCGATCAGATACGCCATTCCAAAGACACGGGCTTCTTTTTTAAGCACCAGAAGTATTTCCTTGGCGATCAGACCGGGAAGCAGAAGCAGGAAAGTCATTAATAGTGATAAAGACATAAGATCACCTCATTGTTTGTCCATATTTTACCGTAATTCAGACCAAATGAAAACGAAGAGTCTTTAAAGTTGAAGTCAAATCAAGATCTTGATGTCCTTTTTGGATAAATTAAGCCTGTCATCCAAAATTATCATCAAGTCAGGTATAATGGATGCGTAGTATTTCGCTTAAAAAGGAACTGGGAAGTATGACTAAAAAAAGGATCGGTCTGATGATTTTTGATTATCATAAAGGTGGGGCAGAACGGGTCGTGTCTTTGTTGAGCGTCATGCTTCAAGAGCGTTATGACATCCATATCATGCTGATGGATCCTCAAGATCCGGCCTATGCACTTCAGGGGACCCTGATCGATCTGTCCGTGCCTAAGCCCAAAAACGCACTGGATAAAATATGCAATCTGATGTTGCGGATCAGAAAAGTCAAAGCCGCCAAACGCGACCATCAGCTCGAATTGGTCATCAGCTTTTTGGACATCCCCAATCTGATCAACCTGTTGTCAAAAACCCCGGGTTGTGCCAGCGCGATCTCCATCCGAAACTATAAGATGGTCACCGGTCATGGGAAAAGCTATCTCACCTTACTTCAAGCCGCCACCGATTTCTTCTATCCCAAAGCCGATGCGATTGTTACGTTATCGAAACTGATCGCCCTGCATACCCAAAAAAGATTGAACCTGGATCCCAAAATGATCCATACCATCTATAATCCCGTCCCTCTCAATGAGATCAGAGCCCAAGCGTTGGAACCACTCCCGATCCCAATCCAAAAA
>CAZLWH010000201.1:0-2452 GCA_964563265.1 uncultured Erysipelotrichaceae bacterium | reverse complement strand
GGGGTTGAATCCGTCCAGTGTTCCTAAAACGATGCCCAACAACGGTAAAGAGATGCTTTTCGCATTCACTTCGCCGAAGAAAGGCAGGTTGATGATCGCATTGTCAGGATTGATGTCGACGCCGGTTCCCGGTTTGACATAACCCAAGAGTTCCCCGATGACGTCTTTTCCGTTGTTGTCACGGAAATACTTCAAAGAGGCGGTAATGTTGGCTTCCGTCGATCCTTTGGTGAAACCAACGATGATTTTGCGTCCGATGATCAAAGTCGGTGTTGATTTGACTTCGATGTCGAGGATTTCATGCAGCTGTTTCAGTAAGGCTTGGTTTTCCGCGTCAAAAGCAATCTCATAACGGTGGATGACCAAATCGGGGTCTGAAGCCTCCAACTGATCCAGATACACAGCTTCCGCCGTACAGATGATGCATCCTTCCGCATGGAAGAAATAGATATGGGTCTTATCGTCATAGGCCTTGACCGAGATGCCGCTGGTAAAAACAGCGGCCAGCACGGCCAAAACCAACAGTGCTTTTTTAAACATGGATTAATTCGCTTTCTAATTCGTCCTGGCTCATTTCGCCGGCGATTCGTTTGATTTCAATGTCGTTGTCATAAATGATATAAACAGGGATCAGTTTACCGATCTTTAGGGGCTCGACGAGTTCATCATCCAGATCCAAATCGACATCGACCCATTGCCATTCCTGATACTTATCTTTGAGCGCTTTGTTGCGCTTGCGCATGGTGAGGCAGGCATGACACCATACGGCCGAGACGATGACGATTTTTCTCATAAGGTTTCTAAATACGCTTTCATGACACTGACCAAGGCATCGAGCTCTTCGAAGGTGGTCAAATGGGATAGACTGATGCGGTAAGACGAGGAAGCCAAAGCTTTGTCCTTGGTGATCGCATACACGGAGATGGAGAATTCTTCCTGTCCGCTGCAGGCGCTTTTCGAAGAGAAACAAAGCCCTCGATCCGAAAAGTAAGCCAGACCCTGTTCAGGACGGGATCCTTGGATACTGAGGTTGAAGAGATGCGGGATTGAATACCCGTTGGAATTGATATGAACTGCTTTGATCGATTCCAGCTGCTTTCTCAGATACGCATTCAAGGTTTTGACCTTGTTGAGGCGTGCGTCAAATTCAACATCAGCCAATCTTAAGGATTCGGCCATCGCCGCAGCCAAACCGTTTTGAGGGGTGGATGCGCGATAGGGTGTAAAACTGTGTCCGCCGTGAAGCAGCGGGATAAGCGGTACCTTGACCTTTTTGATCAGAAGTCCGACACCTTTAGGTCCGTAAACCTTATGCGCCGAGGCAGTCGCCAAATCGATGTCAGTAAGGTCAAAATGGCCTTTACCGACCAATTGGGTGATGTCTGAATGGAAAATAACCTGGTGCTGATGGGTGATCTTAGCGGCTTCTTCAATGGGTTGTCGTATCCCGGTTTCGGAATCGACCCCGATCAAGCTCACCAACAAGGTATCCTTACGGATCATGCGATCCAGCAAGACCAAATCGAAACGGCCGTCATCATCCAGTCCCAAAGTCTCGATGTCGTAGTGCGATCCTTCCAGAAAACTCACGGCCCCAATCAAGGAGGCATGCTCCAACGATGAGGTGATGATGTGTTTTTTATCCGGATACTTCAACGCCAATCCTTTGATCGCGGTGTTGTTGGACTCAACTGCGGAGGACGTGATGATCACTTCCTTGGGCAGTACCCTAAAAAAATCCGCGATGATTCGGATGGACTCATCATTGACGCGTTTGCTTTCGCGACCTAAAACATGGTCGCTGTTGGCATTGGCGAAATACGTCTGTTCAACACTGACCCATTTTTCCACAACTCGTGGATCGATGGGAGTGGTAGCACTATAGTCGAGATAGATCATAAGTCCACCATATTTTAACACAACATTTAAAAAGGTGTTCATTGGATACACAGTTTTATAAATTCGTTGAACACAAGCGCTTTCATCTTCAGAATAAGCAAGGATTGATCTGTCATCTCAAAGAAAAACCGGAAGGATCCGGTTTATTTGACGATGAGATATGATTTTAAACTGCTGAGCACTTCGTGGGCTCTGACCCCAACCAGAAAGCCATCGTCTGTATTCAGCATACTGATGATCTGTGACTCTTTCTTCAGTTTCTCTAAAAAGGCTGCGGATTCATAGGGGATCAGATAGGTATAGACCGGCTGAAGTTCATTCATCTTGACTAAGATCTGTTGAATCAGCTCATCCAGATTGGATCCGTTGAGGGCACTGATCGCCAAGGCTTTGGAAGGCACGGCAGAAACTGCGATGTCTGATTTATTGTAGACGGTGATCATGGGCTTGTCTTCAGCCCCGATTTCTTTTAACGTTCCTAAGGTGATCTCGGATTGGATCCCCGCCGAGACAGAACTGCTGTCAACCACGTGGATCAACAGATCCGCATCTT
>CAZLWH010000200.1:1857-2568 GCA_964563265.1 uncultured Erysipelotrichaceae bacterium | reverse complement strand
TCTGTTCCAACGCGTATTGTTTCTTGTCCCACATCTTGATAAACGGATAGTAGATGGCAATAACGATCACGAAGTTAACAGCTTGAAGCACAACCGCTTTCCAGTCTCCGCCCGTCGACAGGAAGCCGGCGAAGAAGACAGGGGTCGTCCAAGGAACGGCAGCCACGATCTTGTGTACCAATCCGAGGTCCATCGCGAAATACGTTACAGTCGCAACGATCAGCGGGGAGAACAGATAAGGCAAGATCAGGATCGGGTTCATGACGATTGGAAGACCAAAGACGATTGGTTCATTGATGTTGAAGAGGCCAGGGCCCAAAGACAAGCGGCCGACCAATTTCAACTGTTTCGATTTTGAGAAGAAGGCGCATACGATGGCTAATCCTAATGTACCACCTGTACCACCGACATTCAAGAACAAAGATTGGAATCCTTCGACAGCAACATTGGTAATTTCGCCACCCAAACGCCAGGCGTCGATGTTGGCATACAGACCAGCCTGCTGTAACGGCGTCGCAACCGCATTCACGATCAAGTCGCCATGCAATCCGAAACACCAGAAGATCGAGATAAAGAAGCTGGTAACCATCGCCCCGATATAACTGGCACTGACCGCAACCAACGGAGCCTGCAGGATGGTAACGATGAAGTTACCGGCAGTCCCGTAAGAGGTCATCTGGAAACCGACATGGATCAAGGCGAACAAAACGA
>CAZLWH010000200.1:0-1847 GCA_964563265.1 uncultured Erysipelotrichaceae bacterium | reverse complement strand
ATGATGATGGCGCCAGGAACCAAAGCAATGAATGAACGGCTGATCGCAACTGGAACACTGTCCGGAAGCTTGATGACCAAGCCGGATTTAACGACTTTAACATAGATTTCAGCCACGACCAAGGCAGTGACGATACCCAAGAACAAGCCTTCAGCACCCAGAACACTGGATGACCAAGCCCAATCCGGAGCACTTTGCAGCAAGAAGAATGCTGAAACAGCCAAGACTGAGGCAACGATACCTTCTTCACCATAGCTCTTCGCTAAGGAGTAAGAAATCCCCATAACCGCAATCAATCCGGCCAAACTCATGGTTGACTGGAAAACAACGCCCCAAATAAAATCATCCCAAGTCGGGAAAACCCCCGTAATAAATTCAGCCCATCCCGGTATCGGGAAATCGGTACTGAAGATGATGATGATCGACCCTACGATCATCAGTGGCATAGTCAAGATCAAGCCATCGCGGATGGCAATCAAATGACGCTGCGCAGAAATCTTGGATGCGATAGGCGAGAGCTTCTCATCGAAAAATTCTACGATTTTATTCATGATGCACACTTTCTCCTTTTTCAGCGGTAACCGCTTACATAAATAATTATATCGTAATGTCATGACATATGTCAATGTCAGTTTACAAAGCTTGTAAATTTTCGGCAAAGATTATATTAATCAGTTGAATACTTGTTTCAACTCCACGAAAAGATCATGACTTTAAGAGTGATTTTGCAGATTCTATAGATAACCAAATCAGGCAACACTGTTGTTTTGATCCGGTGATGCAGTGCGCTTTTTGGCAGAGAGTGGATTATTTTAACCTTTTTATTGTGGTCTTCCTATGTTTCTATCATAGCATCATCGGATAAAAAAACGAAAGGATAAAAAAGCAAATCTTTTCGTATACACTTTGGACTGAATATTGAGAAAACCAAGACTTAAGCATCGAATGATCCGCGTTATAAGTATCACCATTTAACCTATCCTTCCCAATCTGAATCCGCCGTTTATGACCGAGCAGCTCTTTTTTAGCATCAAAAAACACACCAGATTCTTTAGTTTCTGGTGTGTTCTTTCTATTGATTAGTTTTATCTAAACTGACTCAAACCTGATTTATTCGGGTTGAGGATAATACTTGATCAGACTTGAGCTTGGGGTCGTCGGTAAGACATTTCCTCCCAAATCAGTGATCTTGAGGGCGCCAGCAGATTTGATGGTCACTCTGATCAGATCACCGGTGACGAATTCTTCGCCGCTCGCAACACTGATTACAAAGCTTAATGCTCCATCAGGCTGATTCGCACTGGTCACCAAGACCGAGCTGCCAACTCCTGAACGAACTCTGAAGACAGAGAAGTCGGTCGGTTCGATGACTTCCCCTTCTACGGTAGTCACTGCAATGTTGAAGTATAAGGTAATCACTCTGGAACCGTTAACGGTAGATACCCGAACAAACATGGCCACTTCAACATCCAAGGATACCGTACTGTATGCTGAATTGTAGTTGTCTGTATCGTTGGGAGTAAATGTCACATCGACATCATATGTCCCGGTTGCTGAAGGTACTGTACTCGGATAATCAAAACTGAAAGATCCGTCTGGGGTAGATGATCCACCACTCAAGGTAGAATCCCCAATGGACTGCCCCAATGCGATACTTGAAGCACTTGGCCAAGTCACATTAGGATCTGCTTTATACACAGTCAGTGTTCCATCAGTGTACGTAATGGTGTAATTATCCAGACCTGATCCAGACGCATCAGAGGCCACGTTGGAGCTGTCGCCCGCGTTGGTTTGTGATCCGGTCACGGTCACGGAATTGATCTTGTCTGTCCCAAACAATGTGCCTG
>CAZLWH010000199.1:2226-2630 GCA_964563265.1 uncultured Erysipelotrichaceae bacterium | reverse complement strand
GCGCTGATCCTGCCGGTTACGTAAAGATGATGGACGACGAGAAATAAAGTGTGTCCAAAAAATAAAAAAAAAAGGCGTTGTTTTCCAATTGACTCATATCCACCTCATTGTTATTGTAAAAGATGTAAAGGGAAATGTAAACAAGAAAATATTTACAAAGTCTTTTCTTTCAATTTTAGCCGATTTATGAAAGAACCAAGGTCGAAATCTTCGGTTTGAGCCATCGCATTCATCAAAATCATCGCTGATCCGCGGGCATCGCTGAGGGCTTCATGATGATTCAGCTCAATCTTAAGGAATTCACAGACCGTATTTAAGCGGTGATTGGGCAAATAAGGCCACATCTTACTGGCAATCTCAACTGTATCAAGATACGTGATCAGCGGTTTTGAGATCCCATAGAG
>CAZLWH010000199.1:0-2216 GCA_964563265.1 uncultured Erysipelotrichaceae bacterium | reverse complement strand
TTCAGCACACCCATATCAAACATGGCATTATGGGCCACCAAGATGGCGTCATTGAACCATGGTCTTAAAATCGGCCAAAGTTCTTCAAAACTCAGCGCGTTTTCAACATCCTGAGGCGTGATCCCATGGATGGAAATATTGAAAGGTTCAAAATACCCGTATCGTTCTGCCGGTTTGATCAGATGGATCCCTTCATGCAGGATGACCCCTTCTTCAAACACGACGAAACCGATGCTGCAGGCACTTTCGGGAGCGTTATTGGCCGTTTCGAAATCAATGATGGTCAGTCTCATCAAGCGGCCCCCACAACATCCAGGATCATCTTGATCATCAAGATCCCAAAGACGATGATCAATAAGGGCTGAATGACTTTCTTGCCGTACTTGACGGCCAATAAAGAACCCGCAATGTTTCCTGCGACAGAGAACACCGCAGCAGCCAAGCCCAACAAGACATTGACTTTGGAACTGAACCCGAAGGTGATCAATGCCGCGATGCCGGAAGCCAGATTGACGATCTTCGCATTGGCTGAAGCTTGGGTATAGCTCATCCCGATGACACTGACAAAGCCGAAGATCAGCATACTGCCGGTGCCCGGTCCGATGAATCCGTCATACATGCCCACCAAAAACGTGATCAGGGTGATCTGGATCCAAGGAAACTGATCCTTGGGCGTCACCACGACTTCTTTGCGCGGTTTTAAGACAAAGACAGCCATGACCGGTAAGACCAGGATCAGGATCGTCTTAAGGGCGACATCCGAAAACAACAAAGCCAAACTGGCTCCGATCCAAGAACCGACCAGCGCAAACGCAGCGGAAACCAAGGCCAGTTTGACCCAGATCTTTTTATGGATGAAAAAGGTGATCGAGGCGGTCAAGGTCCCGATCGAACTGGAAAGTTTATTGGTGCCCATGGCCAAATGAATGGGTATGCCCGCAAAAATATAGGCAGGCAAGGAAATCAAACCCCCGCCTCCGGCGATCGAATCAATGAAACCGGCCAGAAAAACCAGCGGGCCTAAGATCCAAAGCTTTTCCATGTTCACCTCACTGTTTTTTATTCTATCATAGGACTATAATAAGTACAGAGGTAAACCATGAAACAATTTCTAAAAGACTTTAAAGACTTCGCCTCTAAAGGCAACGTATTGGATCTTGCGATTGGGGTCATCATGGGCTCCGCATTCGGAAAGATCGTCTCTTCATTGGTCAACGACATCATCATGCCGGTGATTTCGATCCTGACCGGAGGACTCAGTTTCGCAGACATCAAGATCGTTTTGAAAGCCGCGACCGAAACCAAAGCCGAAGTGGCGATCATGACCGGAACCTTCCTTAAAAATGTCATTGACTTCGTCATCATCGCGCTTTCGATCTTCCTGATGATCCGCGCTTTATCCAAGATGAAACGCAAACAGGAAGAAAAACCGGTGGCACCTGCTGCCCCGGTTGAAAATGAACTCAGCATACTCAAAGACATCAAATCTTTACTGGAGAAAAAATGAACTTTACCGACTTTTCCTACCCCTTGGCTAATGGCCAATCCTATGACTTCAGCCAACTGAAAGGCAAAGTCGTCCTTGTGGTCAACACCGCCTCACGATGCGGCTATACGTACCAATACAAAGGCCTGGAAGCCTTATGGAAAGCCCACAAGGACCAAGGCTTGGTCATCTTGGGATTCCCCTGCGATCAGTTCGCCCATCAGGAACCGGGCGATGACGCGGCCATCTCAGAATTCTGTGAAATCAACTTCGGCGTGACCTTCCCTTTGTTTAAAAAAGTGAACGTCAACGGAAAAGAAGCCATCGATCTCTACAAGCATCTCAAAGAGCAGGATCGTCGCTTACTGAAACGGATCCCTTGGAACTTCACCAAGTTTCTTGTCGGCAAAGACGGCAAACTGATTGCCCGTTATGCACCGACCGAAGAACCTGAATCCTTAGAAAAAGAGATTCTGAACGCCTTATCCAAATAAAAGCCCAATGGGCTTTTATTTTTGTCTGTTTAAGGATAAAGCGATGAGGCTCTCACGGGTCAGTTTACAGGCCAAGGCAGTGGAAGCCTGAGACAGGTCATACATGGGCGACAGTTCATTGAGATCCATCCCAACGACCTTTAAATGGCTCATCTTGAGGATTGATTCCAACAGATCCATGAAACTGATGCCTCCGGATTCCGGAGTCCCGGTTCCCGGGAAGAATGACGGATCAA
>CAZLWH010000198.1:0-2651 GCA_964563265.1 uncultured Erysipelotrichaceae bacterium | reverse complement strand
CTTAGCCATCATCGGGTACTCCGTCGATGATACCATCGTTATCTTCGACAGGATCCGTGAGACCCTCAATACCCAAAACAAATCCAACTACACCAAGGATGACTATAAAGCCATCGTCAATCAAGCCCTTCAGGCCGTTACGCTGCGTTCCATCTGGAATACCACAACGACCCTGATCCCGATGTTCTTCCTGTTGCTGTTGGGATCCAAAGCGATCTTCACCTTCAACTTTGCCATGTTTATCGGCTTGTTGGCCGGTGCTTATTCCTCGATCTTCATCGCTGCCCAGTTATGGTTGCAGATCCGCTACTTCCGCAAACCGAAGATCCAGATCAAACACAAAGCCCGCAAAAAAGAAGACATTGATGAATTGACGGTCATTGGTATTAATGATTAAGAGCAGCCTCGCTGCTCTTTTTTTATGCTAAACTGAAATCATGATCCCAAAAACACACTATTTGAGCCGTACACAGGATGAACTCCTGGCGGAAGTCTGCTATTATAACCAACTTGAAGATGATCAATTGGATCAGCTTTTAAATCCGCAGGTCATCAAACCCAGTGCCCATCCTTCGCTGATCGCCGCGAAAGTACGGATTCTTTCTGCGATCGAAAAAGGGGAGAAGATCATCGTTTGCGGCGATTATGACGCCGACGGGATCTGTTCGACCTCCATTATGGTCAAGACCCTGCGCGATCTTGGCGCCAAAGTTGGTTATTATATCCCGCATCGCTTTGAAGAAGGCTATGGATTGACGGCCTCAACGGTCACCAAGGCCCTTGAGAAGGGTTATTCCTTGTTCATCACTGTGGATAACGGGGTCAGTGCTTTTGAAGCCCTGACGCTTTTAAAACAAGCCAATACGGATGTGATCCTCATCGATCATCATGAGATTACGTCCTCTCCGGAGTGTTTGATCCTAATCCATCCGGATCTGCTTGAAAAAGAGTATGAAAACAGTTGCGGCAGTGCTTTGGCTTATATGCTGTCGACCCATCTTAAACAAAATGATTACCTCTGTGCGTTGGCCGCTTTGGCTTCCATTGCCGATGTCATGGACTTGTGGGGCTATAACCGGACCTTGATTACCCAAGGGCTGGCGTATCTGAACGAATTCAACTACCCGACCCTGAAAGCACTGACCGATAAACCGGATCTCTTGGATGAGACCGGGATCGCGTTTCAGATCGTTCCCAAGATCAATGCGATCGGACGCATGAATGACGGGGTCACCGTCAATGCCATGGTGGAATACTTCTGCAGCGAAGATCCGTATCAGATCCTGTTGAGTGCCCAGAAAATCAAAGAAGTCAACGAGAAACGCAAAAGCGTCAATACGGTCATGATGACCAAGACCTCAAGCGCCTTAACGGATCCCCATGCGGTCATCATCCTGGACGATCCTGATTTTCATGAAGGCATCGTCGGGATCACGGCCGGTCAACTGGCCCGCAAGACCAAGAAACCGGTCATCGTCTTAGCCCATAAAGACGGTTCCTATAAAGGCTCGATCAGAGCTCCGCTGGGAATCGATCTTCGATCTCTTCTACAAGACAGCCTGATCCATACGATGCGCTATGGCGGTCATGCCTTGGCGGCCGGGATTGAGATCGGGGAAGATCAGTATGACGCCTTCAAGGCCAGTGTTTATGCCTCAACCGACGGCTTGGGCCTTGTCCCCAATGAACGGCTGACCCTGCTTTTCAGTTCACGTTTGTTTACGATTGAGTCCTATACCCGTTTAATGACGTACAGACCCTTTGGACAGGGTTTTGAATTACCGGAGGTAGAAATAGACAAGGCTACTGTAATCAGCGCCAAAGGGCTTAAAAACGGCTATAAATGGACTGTGGACTGTGATGGGACCCTCATTGACGTCTTGTGTTTCAACAGTTGCGATCCGTCTCAGTTTGATAAAAAGATCCTGTCCTGTTCAGGCCGTTTGAGCCTGAATTCCTTCAGAGGCAAAGTCTCCTTCAGCCTGGTTGCGGAGTCTTGGACTTAGGCTTGTTTTATCAGTAAAGATTGACTATAATGATACAGTGTGAGGAACCAACATGGACTTTAAAAAATACATCGCAGACATCCCGAATTTTCCGATAGAAGGCATCCTTTTCAGAGACATCACCCCCTTGATGGCCAATGGCCACGTCTTTCGCGCAGCGACAGACATGATGGTCGAATTCGCCAAAGAAACCAAGGCTGAACTCATTGTCGGTCCTGAATCCAGAGGCTTCATCTTCGGATGCCCGGTCTCATCCGCTTTGGAGATCGGCTTCGTCCCGGTCAGAAAACCCGGTAAGCTGCCTCGTGAAACCGTCAGTTACTCTTATGCGTTGGAATACGGCAAGAATGAACTGCATGTCCATAAAGACGCGATCACCCCAGGACAAAGAGTCCTGATCGTCGATGACCTATTGGCCACCGGCGGGACCGTGGAAGCCACGATCAAGTTGGTCGAACGACTGGGCGGCATCGTCGTCGGTTGTGCCTTCCTCATCGAACTCAGCGCATTAAAGGGACGCGACGTCTTAAAAGGCTACAACGTCTTTGCCCTGATCAATTACGATTAACCGGAGAGAAACCTCTCCTTTTTTCTAAAGAAAGGACCCATGAGCGATCGCTATGACCATTTGGGTGTTGAAGCTTT
>CAZLWH010000197.1:0-2658 GCA_964563265.1 uncultured Erysipelotrichaceae bacterium | reverse complement strand
GCTGGTACTATCTGCGCTATCTCGATCCTAAAAACGA
Source organism: uncultured Erysipelotrichaceae bacterium (assembly GCA_964563265.1). Classification (GTDB taxonomy): domain Bacteria; phylum Bacillota_I; class Bacilli_A; order Erysipelotrichales; family Erysipelotrichaceae; genus UBA2212. The sequence continues at coordinate 2,621 of CAZLWH010000197.1, read as the reverse complement.
CAAGGCCATTGCCGATTCTTAACTGTTGAAGCATTGGTTACCGGTCGATCTGTATGTCGGCGGAGCCGAACATGCGGTCCTGCATCTTCTGTATGCCCGTTTCTGGCACAAGGTGCTATATGATGTCGGCGCTGTTCCTACTAAGGAACCGTTTGCGAAGCTGTTCCACCAAGGGATGATCCTGGGTGAAAACGGCGAGAAGATGTCCAAATCCAGAGGCAACGTCATCAATCCTGATGACATCATCGAAACCCATGGGGCTGATGCCTTAAGGGTCTATGAGATGTTTATGGGACCTCTTGAAGCGGCACTGCCTTGGTCAGCCACCGGACTGGATGGCACCAAGAAATGGCTGGATCGTGTTGAACGCTGTTTCACAGAACTCAATACCCTTAGTGACACCAATGATGGTTCGCTCGATAAGATCTATCACGCCACTGTCAAGAAAGTCACCTCCGACGTCGAGTCTCTGAAGTTCAATACGGCCGTCTCTCAGATGATGATCTTCATCAATGACTGTTTCAAAGCTGAAACGATCTATAAAGAATACGCTTTAGGCTTCATCAAGATGTTTGCCTGTTTCGCCCCGCATTACGGCGAAGAGCTCTTTGAGCTCATCAGCGGTAAGACCAGCATCAGCTATGAACCCTGGCCGACCTACGATCCAAAGTACCTCATCGAAGATGAAGTCGAGATCGTCGTTCAGGTCAACGGAAAAGTCAGAGGCAAGCTCACGGTCGCGATGAATACCGATCAAGCCACGGTTGAAGCCTTGGTTAAGACCATGGAGAACCTCAAGACCTACATGACAGGGGTCACCGTAATCAAAACGATCTACGTGCCCAATAAACTCATCAATATGGTCGTTAGATAATCAACAACCCTTCGTAAATACGAAGGGTTTGCTTTATAATGGAAATAACATGACCAAACGGACACTAAAACAACGATTTAAATCGACGCCCATGACGAAATTGAGATTCTTCGGCATTATTTTTACCGTTTTCTTTCTTGTGTGGATCGTGAGTTTAACTTTTGTTGTCTCAGAGTATGAGTCTTTTGATGATACGGTGTTTTTGATCGTTGTGATTGCGATGACGATCCTTGCGATTCTGATGGTGATCGACATCAGAAACCAGCGTCAATGGATCAGAGATACTGCAGAGATCGAGATCATCCTCGATAAAGCACGTGTTGAAAAGTTTAATGAAAACCGAAAGAAAAAGATCAAGGACTTCCTGATCGGCGGGACTGCGTTTATGCTGCCGCTGGTCCTGATCTTTTTGGTGGCAGCAATCATGACCTCTGCGCGAGAACTGATCATCCTAGGTTTGTTCTTTATTCCTCTTTATGTCCTGATCAAGATCACGCAGAAGATCCTGAAGAAAGAGTCGGATCATACCCAGGTTTTTATACTGTCTGAGGTGGGGATGATTTATCTTAAAGATTATGTGGTTTGGGGTGATCAGTGGTCCGGAAGTTGGATCGATGAGATCTCAACGCAAGCCACACGAGATGGGGGCAGTGTTCTGATGATCCAGTCAGTCTCGACCAATCGTTTTGGGGATTTCTTTAAGACCTATCACATCGACTTACCGGATCATTCTGTTTCAGATCTGGATGATCTTGTAAGCAGGATCAAAACGACCAACGGACGTAACCGGTATCGAAGAAGAAGAGATAAAGCACTAAAATAAAAACAGACACTCATCGAGTGTCTGTTTTCGTAGTATGTTAATTTTGATCCGCGTAGATCCCGTAAAGATAAGCCAGGATCGAAATCGCAAAGCCTACACTCATCGCAAAGGTGAACCAGTCATTGTCTGTGGTGATGTAGGAGGAGCCTGTGCCAACCGACAACAAGACGCCCGCCAAGCCAAGCACGGAAACCCAGGTCCAAGTGGCGCTTTTGGCTTTTCGAGCCATCACCAGGATACTGCCTGAATGATAGATCAACAGGGTCCCTAAGACTGCATGGCCCAACAAGACCACCGAACTCATCACGAAGGACCAGCCTTCGCCTTCAGGAATTTCAATAAACAAGGCCCCATAAACCCCCAACAGATAAATCAAAACCAATAAGACTGAAGCCGCCAAGGCGGATCGTTTCAGTTTGTATTGTGCTACTTTTAAACGCATTGTTTCTCCCTTTTTGATGATGTCATCACCGAAGTCAATCTCATTATTACTGAAGATACGGATACGGACAATGCTTATGCCCAAAAGAAAAGGTCTTTTGGACCTTACTTGCTTTTAAAGGTAATCAGAGTATAGGAAGGATCGGTCATCCATCGGGCTTTCAGGCTCGAAACCCCGATCCCTGTACTGACATACAGATCCAACTGAGACAGCGCATAATGACCTTTTTGATAGAGCTCGTCTTTATAAACCATGGGGCCGATAAACGGTAACGTGACCTGTCCGCCATGGGTTTTTCCCGCAAACATCACATCGATGTTTTGACCGTTGAGCGTGGTTGCCAGATCGGGGTCTGTGGCGAAAGCGAGCGTATAGTGAGTGGGTAGGATCGTGTCCAACAGGCTGGCTGGCGTGGTGTGGTCAAAACCTATAAAATTGATTGAAGGGCTGCCTAAGACATGGATCGGGATCAGTTGACTGTT
>CAZLWH010000196.1:0-2660 GCA_964563265.1 uncultured Erysipelotrichaceae bacterium | reverse complement strand
AACTGGACAAACGCAGCGATGACCAAAATAAAGGTGATCAGATCCATGTATTCCAAGTGTAAAGGTCTTAACACCATATAGTAGAGAGTCCAAGCAAAGATGGACGCCCCGACGATGACGAAGATAACAGCCAAGCCCATCCCGATGGCGGAAGAGCTCTTGCGGGAAACGCCCAATAACGGACACATCCCTAAGAATTTGGTCAGGACGACATTACTGATGACGACGTTTGAGATGAAAAGTGTAATGAGGGCTGTCATGTTATTTGACCTCCACTTTCTTATTGTGCCAATTTTGAATGGCCGCAACCCCTGCCGCTAAGAAGGCAAAGGTCAAAAAGGCGCCGATCGGTTCTTTGAAGATCGCGATACGGTATTCTGCTGGGATGATGTCGATCTTGAAGATCAGGGTCTGAGTAAAAGGATTGTTGAGGGATAAGATACCGTCCGCGATGATCTGACGGATCAGACTCATGGCAGCCAAACTTAAGGTATAGGCCAAGCCCATGTTCAAGCCGTCCAAGGTCGATTTGACGATGTTGTTCTTGCTGGCAAAGGCTTCAGCACGGCCCAAGATGATGCAGTTGACGACGATCAAGGGCAGATAAACACCCAAGGCCGCATCGATGGTCGGGGCATAGGCCTTGATCAAGAGCTCGATGGCTTTGGTCAAGGTCGCGATGACGATGATGTAGACTGGGATACGGATCTCATCCGGGGTGATTTTGCGGATACTGGAAATCATGATGTTGGAGATGGTCAAGACGATCAAGACTGAAACACCCATGCCCAACGCATTATCCAAACTGGTCGTAATGGCCAAAGTGGAACAGATTCCCAAGTAAAGACCGAAGACCGGATTTTCTTTTAACAAATTAAGCGCAAAGTTTCCAAAGGTTTTCATGGGATCTCCTAGTTCAAAGACTGATAGACGGCAATCGCCGCATCAATCCCTTTGATGGCTGCTGAAGATGAAATGGTGGCCCCTGAAATGGTATCCAGCGTATCGGTGATGTTCTTGCCGATCAGCGAGTTCGCAAATTCGGGATCATTGACTTTAGATCCTATACCAGGTGTATCATTGATCGATGTGACCTTGAATCCGACAATCTTGTCATTCAAGTCGAAACCGACCAGGAAAGTAATCACATCTTTATAGCCCTGAACGCTGACCTTGATCGCGTAACCGCTGTCAGTGGCTTCATAGACGTTTTCAACCAAGCCGGTTGGATCAGTGAATGTCGCGACTTCTGCGAAATCAGAAGCAGAAGGAAAGATTTCTTTGAGGCTGGCCTTGACGGCAGCGATCTTCTGTTCTTTGATGATGGGGGCAGTAATACTGTTGACTCCGGCCAAGACGGCACCGGCCAACGCGGAAGCTAAAGCTAAGAATAGAGTAAGTGAAATGATCTTTTTCATAAGGTCCTCCTTACTGCGGCGTCAAGACGGACGCAATGGCCGCATTGACAGCACGAATGACAGAATTGGTGGTGAAGGTGGCTCCGACAGAGACATCGACACTGTTATCGGCAACGATCGATAAACCTTTGAACTGATCCAGGAACAACGGATGATTGGTCTTGTATTCCAAATTGGTCGTATCCTTATAGGTTGCAAAGGCAACTGAGACAATGGTTTGAGTCGCAGTATTGATCTTGACTTCGATGACGTTGGGCTTAGGATCGGTTTCCCATTCGGCTTCATAGGCATGCCCTCTGGATTCAACCAGAACGGTCACGACATCGCCTTCCACCGTGGAGCTCTTAACAACCGCTTCGCCGGAAGCCGGTAAGGTACTGAAGTCGATCGGATCACCTAAGGTCGGCTTCTTTTCTTCAGGAACGACCGGGGCTTTATAGGAAATGGCGGACGTCGTAAAGGCAACGGCCAAGACCGAAACAACCACAACGGATCCGATGGAGATCGCATATTTCTTGATCGATTTGAGCGGCCAGCCGTCCATCAGACGGTCGATCAGCGGAGTCATCATGTTCATGAACAAGATCGAACGGATAACGCCTTCAGGCAGATTGCCTTTGACACGGATCAAGGTCGTCAATAAGGCAACCCCGATTGCAAAGATGATACGTCCAGGAATGGAGGTCGGTGAGGTGACCGGATCGGTCAGCATGAACACGGCCCCAAACATGGCACCGCCAGTAGAAATAAAGAAGAAAGGATACCACCATTCCATGCCTTTAAAGTACATGACAATGGTCGCAAACCCAAACAAGGAAGCAATGAAGACGACCGGAACACGCCAGTCGATGATCTTGCGGACAGACAGGTAAACCCCGACAGCCATGATCAGCAAGGTATTGGTTTCACCCAAGGCCCCGATGTATTGGCCGGTGAATAAACCCCATAAGCCATGGAACTGATCCAGATACGCAGTAACGACTTCCGGCTTGTTGAGGACCCAACCCAAAGATTCCATGACTTGATTCGGCGTAGAGCCAGTCACGATGTCCGGAAACTGGGAAGCGATGAAACCGCCGAAAGCCAAGACGGAGAAGGCACGGCCGACCCCGGCAGGATTGAAGATGTTTTGACCGAAACCGCCAAAGATCAGTTTCCCGACCAAGATGGCGACCAAGGTTCCGACGATGATGACATACAGCGGCTTATTAACGCCCATCATCCCGACATAAAGCAAGGCAG
>CAZLWH010000195.1:0-2662 GCA_964563265.1 uncultured Erysipelotrichaceae bacterium | reverse complement strand
ACTGGAATTCTTCTGCAAGCCTGGTGAAGATCTGCAGTGGTATGCCTACTGGAAAGAAACCTGCTTCAATTGGCTTTTAAATTTGGGTGTTAAACCGGAAAACCTACGCATCCGTGAACATGAGAAAGCCGAATTGTCTCATTATTCCGCCGGAACCAGTGACATTGAATACAAATTCCCATGGGGCTTTGATGAAATCTGGGGCATTGCCGACAGAACCAATTATGATTTGACTCAACACGAGAATTTCTCAGGAACCTCGATGGAATATCTTGATCCCATAACGAATGAAAAATACATCCCATATTGTGTTGAACCGGCCGTCGGTGTTGAACGTCTGTTTTTGACCTTCTTCAACGATGCCTACGAAGAACAACAACTGGAAAACGATACCCGTATCGTCATGCATTTCCACCCGGCTTTGGCACCGTATAAAGCAGCCATCCTTCCGCTCAGCAAGCAGCTTTCCGAACAGGCTGAAACGATCCGTGCCGCTTTGGCAGAATCGTTCATGGTCGATTACGATGAAGCCGGTTCGATCGGTAAACGTTACCGCAGACAGGATGCGATCGGTACACCGTATTGCATCACCGTTGATTTTGATACCGTTAATGATGGAAAAGTCACCATTCGTGAACGTGATTCGATGACCCAAGAACGTGTGGCCATTACTGAACTGCATCCCTATCTCTTATCAAAAGTAAGCTTTTAAAGGAGCCCTGTGAGTCGAATCAGCGAAGAAGACATCAACGAGATACGTAAACAAGCTGACATCGCCGACATCATCCAGCGTTACATTCCCTTAGTTAAGAAGGGAAAGAACTTTGCGGCAGTCTGTCCTTTTCATGATGACCATGATCCTTCCTTGTCGATTTCGATTGATAAACAAATCTATAAGTGCTTTGTCTGCGGTGAAGGCGGGAATGTTTTCAATTTCGTCAAAGCCTACGAAAAGATCAGTTTTTCGGAAGCCATCATCAAGGTGGCCAATTATGTCAACTATTCCTTAAAAGAGGCTTATACTCCCGATCTTCCACAGGTCAATCCTGAACATCAACGCCTTCATAAATTACTGAAGGAAGTGATCAATTATACGCAATACCTGCTGAACACCAACGATACGATCGATGCGAAACCGTATCTGATCAAACGCGGGATCCGCGAGGAACAGATCAAAAAATTCGAAATCGGTCTGAATCTGGATAAACTTCAAACCACACAGTTTCTGCAAGCCAAGGGTTTTACCCTGCAGGAATGCGTGAGTGCCAATGTAACCCGGATCAACGACAACGGGCCAAGTGATGTCTTTTATAACCGGATCTTGTTCCCAATCCATGATGCTCAAGGCAATCCGGTCGGATTCAGTGCCAGAACGCTCAATCCCAACGAATCCAGCAAATACATCAATTCTTCAGAAACTCCCATCTATGTGAAGGGGAAGTTGCTGTATAATTATCATCGTGCCTTGCCGTTTTGCAAGAAACAGAAACAAATCATCCTGGTCGAAGGCGTCACGGATGTCTTGGCCTTTGACCGTGCCGAAGTCTACAATGTGGCTGCCACCTTGGGGACGGCGTGTACCTCGGATCAGATCCGATTGATCCAACAGGCTTCCACCAATGTACTATTGTGTTATGATGGGGATGAAGCCGGACTCAATGCGGCCTATAAGATCGGTAAACTGTTGTCGACTTTCCATTTGAATGTTGAAGTGGTCGTCAATTCGACCGGTCTGGATCCCGATGAGATCGCTCAGAAGAAATCCTTGGATTCGCTGCGCAATCTGATCAGCATCAAAGTCGGCTTTACTGATTTCGTCTTTACGTATCTGTTGAAAAAGTTTGATTTGAATAACTATTCTCAGAAAAAGGAATTTGCGAAACTGATGATGGCTGAAATCGATGGGATCAAAGATGCCTTCGATTCGACCAACCTCTTCAACAAGCTCTCTGAAGTCACCGCTTTCCCCCCTGATCAGTTAAAACTGCTCAGCAGTAAACCGAGTGAAGTCAAAGCGCCGGTGATCTATCGCGAAAGCGCAAAGACACCACAGACGATCCGTCACTGGGCCGATTACGAGATCTTGGGAATGATGCTGAAAAGTGTCAGAGCAGCCATTGAATTCAAAGACAAACTTGGTTTTCTGCCCAATCCGCAACACAATACCTGTGCCTTGCAGATTTTGGATTATTACCGCCAGAACGAAACGATTACGATTGCCGACTTCATCAATACAGTCGAAGATCCCGACATGCTGAGACTCTTGACGGATCTCTCAGCCAACGAAATATACTACAAAGATTACAACGAAGTGTCCCTGAACGATGCCATGATTCAGGTCAAGATAAGCCTGTTGGACGAAAAAATAGATCAGATCAAACAACTGATCAAAAAGATGGCAGAAGAGAACAAAAAATAATCTTGCCCCAATAATAGTTCCTAAAACCAAATAAACAATCAAATCAGCAGAATCATCTTTTGTAAGTTTAATCTCTTTTTTCCTTGCTAAATAATCTATCATAAAATAAGCTATAATAAAACCTAGGGCATATATTATCCCATAATACCTTATTTCTAAGCCCCAAATCTTGAATAAAGTTGGGTTTATATTATGTATAAACATTTTAACCCTCTTTTGATATTAAGTAGAAATAAACCCTAT
>CAZLWH010000194.1:0-2675 GCA_964563265.1 uncultured Erysipelotrichaceae bacterium | reverse complement strand
CATAACTTAGACATCAACTATTTAGTTGGATCGTCCAAAAAACAAAAAATCTATCTGCTATTCGGTTTTGAGAGAACAAACTCTCAGATCTGGTGACAATAGCGAAGTGGTCACACCTGTTCCCATCCCGAACACAGAAGTTAAGCACTTCAGCGGTAAAAATAGCTACGCCAGCCGTAGTGAAAAGAGCACGTTGCCAGTTAGAAAAACTCCCGAAAGGGAGTTTTTCTTTTGTATGGTATAATTAATAAGCCTTATGAAAAAGCAATTGATCACCCATTCCGCACAGGAAACAAAAGCCTTGGCTCACGCCATCGCACAAGAACTGAAAGAAGGTTCCGTCATCACCCTCAGCGGGGATCTCGGTGCTGGCAAGACCACGTTTACCCAAGGTTTAGCCAAAGGTCTGGACATCCAAAGGATGGTTTCCAGTCCTACTTTTACCATCATGAAACAATACAAGGGCAGATTGAAACTGACCCACATCGATGCTTATCGCTTGGAAGGCTTGCATCAAGACCTTGGCTTTGAAGAATTGATCGGTACCGACGGTGTTTGTGTCATCGAATGGCCAGACTACATCAAAGCATTACTGCCTTCCACCTACTTAGAAATCAAATTGACCCGTTTGGATGAAGATGATCGTGAGATCATTCTCATTGCCCACGGATCGAAATATACCCATATTTTGGAGAAACTCCCATGAAGACCTTGGCTTTAGATACGTCACACCGTTATTTGACGATCGCCTTGATTGAAGACGATCAATTGATCCAAGCGATCCAGACACCGTCACTCAAGACCCAATCTGAAACGATCATGGTTGAGATCGACCGGCTTTTTGAGCTGGCCAATTGGCAACCCAAGGATCTGGATGCGTTGGTGCTGACGGATGGGCCTGGCAGTTATACCGGCTTGCGTATTTCTATGACCGTGGCGAAGGTATTGGGGTTTACTCAGAACCTTCAACTCTATACAATCAGCAGCCTTCAACTGATGGCCGGGATTTTACCGGAAGCCTTTGCGGTGATGGATGCGCGTGCCAAGCGAGTGTATCTTGGTCATTATCGAAACGGAATCGCTGTTCATGAGGATAAGACCTATCCCATCGAAGACGCTGTTCACTTCATCACACCGGATTCTGTGGTTGTCGGGGATGCATCATTACTTCATCATTCTGTGACCGAAGTGTATACGCCTCAGCATTTCATCGATCTGAGATCGCAGTGGAAACGGGTGGACAATGTCCACACCTTGGTGCCTCGTTATCTCAAGGAAACGGATGATTACGGGGTATGATCCGTAAAATGGCTTTGGAGGATCTCGATTCGGTCATGATTCTTGAGCGCCAGCTTTTCAGTTGTCCGTGGACCATCGAGAATTACCGCTTTGAACTGACTGAAAATCCGTATGGCCATTATGTGGTTGTGGATGAGAAGGGGATCTTAGGCTATTTGGGTCTGTGGATCAATGACGATGCGGTGCAGATTACGACTTTAGGCGTCGATCAGGCATTTCAAAACAGAGGTTACGGGAAAGCGCTGGTTCAGTATGCGATCGATCATGCGGAGCGCATCAAGGCCTCCATCATGACCTTGGAAGTTCGTATTTCCAACGAAAAAGCAATCCAGTTGTATGAGTCCTTCGGGTTCAAAAAGGCAGCGTTAAGAAAACAGTATTACTCTCATCCGGACGAAGATGCGATCCTGATGATGAAGCAGTTCTAAACAACATGAACGGGAAAACCGTTCTTTTTATATGGCTAAAAAGATGTAAACGGTTACTTGTGAAAAATATAACAAACATATTGACAAGTGGATTGCCGTCTTATATAGTTAGTTCGTGAAAAGAATAACAAGTCACGGAGGAACAACATGGCAAAGAAAGAATCAGTCGTAGAAACAGTTTTAAACCCTCTTGAGCAGATTGAAAAAGACGTGGATGGCTTAGTTCGCAATGGCGTTACGGCTTTGGAAGGTTTCCTGAATCTCAATCAGGAACAGATCGATTATATCGTCGCAAAAGCAAGTGTAGCAGCCTTGGATCAGCACGGTGAATTGGCCATGCAGGCCGTTAAAGAAACAGGACGCGGCGTCTTTGAAGACAAAGCCACAAAGAATCTGTTTGCCTGCGAATTCGTCGTTAATGATATGCGACATCTGCGCACGGTCGGTATCGTCAGCGAAAACGAAACGACTGGAATTACCGAGATCGCGGAGCCAGTCGGTGTCATCGCCGGGATCACGCCCATCACCAATCCGACCTCCACTGTTATATTTAAATGTCTCATTTCATTGAAAACCAGAAACCCAATCATTTTCTCTTTCCATCCGGGCGCACAACTGTGCTCTGCCGATGCGGCAAGAGTCGTTTATGAAGCCGCTGTAAAAGCAGGCGCTCCTGAACACTGTATCCAATGGATCGATAAGCCTTCCAAAGAAGGCACTGGCTTCCTGATGAATCATAAGGATGTCGCGACCATCCTGGCTACAGGGGGTAACGCGATGGTTAAAGCGGCTTATTCTTGCGGTAAACCGGCCTTGGGCGTTGGAGCAGGAAACGTTCCTGCCTATATGGAAAAATCCTGTAACCTTCGTCAAGCGGTTAATGATATCGTTATGTCTAAAGCATTTGATAACGGAATGATCTGTGGTTCTGAACAATGTGTCATCATC
>CAZLWH010000193.1:0-2696 GCA_964563265.1 uncultured Erysipelotrichaceae bacterium | reverse complement strand
ATCTTGTGCATTTAATTTAGCCATGTTTTTTCTCCTTGTTTAATTAAACAGACTTCTGGTCGGCAATTTGCTGCAGAGCATAAGCGAACTTGCGTACCGGTGATTGTAACATCCCCAGGATCTGCGAGTACATGCCTTCTCTGTTGGGCAAAGCAGCGACTTCGGCGATCTGAGCAGCATCCAGCACTGTGCCTTCAACAACTCCGCCTTTTAAAACCAACTTCTTGTGCTTCTTGGCAAATTTTGCCAAAACGCGGCTTGGGGCCACAGCATCATCACCAAAGGCGATGGCATTGGGACCACTGAGGGATGAGGTCAGTTTTTCGTAACCGAGATCGGTGGCAGCGCGTTGTACGAATGAATTCTTATAGACTTTGAATTCGATTCCGTCTTTGCGCAGCTCACGGCGAAGATCAGTAACTTCCTTGACGGTCAGCCCGCGATATTCGACGACGACGGCGGATTTGGACGCTTTCAGTTTCTCAGAAACTTCAGTGACGAAGGCCTTCTTACTATCGAGTATCGTTTGGTTCATAGACTTACCTCCTTGTTTTTCTCAACATACCTGCGAGTAAATAAAAGCCCGTGCCAGAGACACGAGCAAAAAGTTACTGTAACTTTTACCTCGGCAACGAATTAAGCCAGTTTATCGGCAGTTGCTGTCTGTGGTATATTGAACACTCCTTATTCTATAGGATTAAAGAATAAAGTCAAGCACAAGTTCTACAGTTTGAGTCCAGTGAGAAAGATCCCAAAGATTATTGATAGGACTCTGACCAATTCCATGGACATCATATGATTTTGAAGGAAGAATATCCCTCCAATCAAACCGAACGGATAAATGATCAAAAAGATCGCGATCAAAGACAAGACGAATTTTGTCACAGAGGCTTTGCCTGATTTGTGTTCGTTATACGCAATGATCATCCCGCAGATGATGTGGCCAAACACCAAGGCATAATAGTTCACATAGGTCCACCATATTCCATAAGTCGATGCGGCCTGATGATTCGCATACGCTGACATCGATTGATACGCCAATAAAACCAAGACAATCAGGATCAACTTGACCGCATATTCAATGAATTTCTTCATAAACACCCTCCGCAATGAGTTCATTATACGACATCCCACCGCAAAATAAAAAGCAGAGTTGCCTCTGCTTTGAAGATACGGTGCGTTTCAAGGGGGAGAGATGCACCGTATTTTTTTATACGATCTCAGGTTGAGGAATCGTTTTCTTTTTTCTCTTTTTGATCAGGATTTCAGTCCCTGCGGTCAGTGTCGCGATCAGGATCATGATCGATCCGTATTGAGCGACGACTTCAAGTGTTTTCAAAGCATCAAAGGAGGCGCCGAGTCCACCGCGGTAACCGCCAGAGCCAACTTCGGTTTCATCATGATCAATCGAATCATCCAAGGAGGATTCTGTCTTTTGGTTGCGTCCTTGGCCTCTGCCTTCAAAACCTTCCGGCCATCCGCTTTCCTTTTCAGGCAATCCAAGCACCGGGGATGCAATCCAGGGTATAAAGGAACTGCTGGTCAAACTCCAAGCCCCACCGAAAACGATCAGCAAGAGGGCTGCGGCAGCCAAAGGTTTCAACACAGCCTTAGGAAACTTAAAACTCCTACTGATCATGCCTTTGATGAAAGCCCAGTGAAGTCCGGTATGGATTCCAACTAGAACCAACGCAAAGGCTGAGAAGAAATAGTGAGCCGATTTGAACGTATCCACTTCTTCAAAGACACCCGCAAACACAAACTTGGACATCGTGATTCCGCTGAAGATGATGACCAGGAAACTAATCAGCAACAAGACATTGAGCACATAACCCAAACGAACCTTGAATGGGGTGTTTTTATTGAAAAGTCTTCTGGTAAAGGAGACGATCCATCGCCAATTGAACGCCATATGCAGGATAAAGGCTCCAAACAAAGCCAAACCTGCAATCTCATGAAAAGCCAATCCAACGGCAGCAACGCTAAACAAACTGAACAGGCCAATCGCCATGATGAGATCCAATCCTAACTTCATCCAACTCTTTTTCATAGTAACTCCTTTTTTTCTTACACCCAGTTTATCTTCAGAATGTGACTAGAATGTGTCGAATTTTACACGAATCTGTGTTTTTTCACGTTGAGCCGTCATGGTGACTTACGATAAAAAAGCGTCCACTTTCGTGAACGCTTTTATTTTATTCGTGGGTGATCTTGATGCCAGGGCCCATGGTCGTCGAGATAACGACGTTTTTCATGTAGTGGCCTTTGACAGCAGCCGGTCTAGCCTTGCGGATCAGATCAATCAAGGTAACCAGGTTTTCTGACAACTGGACTTCAGTAAAGGAAACTCTTCCGAACAAAACGGAGATATTGCCTTCTTTGTCGACACGGTATTCAACTTTACCCTTTTTGATGTCCTTAACGGCTTTGGCAACATCCATGGTAACGGTTCCGGTCTTAGGATTCGGCATCAAGCCTTTAGGACCCAAGATCTTCCCTAATTTACCCAATTCGCCCATCATATCCGGGGTGGCAACGATGACATCGAAATCGAACCATCCGCCTTTGATTTTTTCTAAAATTTCTTTGTTTCCGACATAATCAGCGCCGGCTTCAGTGGCTTCTTTTTCTTTAGGACCTTGTGTAACGACCAAGACCTTTTGGCTTCTGCCGGTTCCATGCGGAAGTACGACAGC
>CAZLWH010000192.1:0-2713 GCA_964563265.1 uncultured Erysipelotrichaceae bacterium | reverse complement strand
CATAGACCGCATCGGCCCCATATTGATACGCGATCTTGGCTCTGATCAGATCACCAGAAGGCGCCAACAGTTCGAGGCTCATACGGTCTCCTTGCTCATATTGGTCTTACGGTAATAGTATCCCTTAAACAAAGGCAACGGATGTTCTTTATAAAACGAAGTGTTTTTTGTTTCATCATACGCTTGAACTTGACTCAGGATCAGTTTGAAAAAGGCATTCGCACTGTCCTCATCGATAAACAAAGGATCCAGATGAAGACTGTGGGCTTGGGCTTGAATCAGTTGAGGCAATTCTTCCAATGGGTTAAGGATCTCTTGGGTAAAGACACAGAAGGTCTTGGCTTCTTCCAAAACAGGCATCTTTTCTTTGCGTTTGATTTCACGGATCGTATAGTCGGTTTTGTTTATAACGTCACTTTCATGACCGATATGGCTCAGATAACTGCTCAGCAAGGGTCTTCTGCTGACAGACATCTGAAGATGACCAGCCCCAAACACGTCGACTTTATCCGGGAAAGCTGCACATAAGGTCAGGCTTTCCTGTAAGGTCAACTCTTTTGAAATCATGATCCGATCGACCGATTTCAACAAAATCCTTGCTTCCAAGGTGTTGGTCAGGATTGTTTCCGGTGCGTAAATGGTCTCTCCATTGTATCCCGCTTCGTTCAGAAACATCAGAACCGAAAGATCGGCGAAAAGAAAGCCAGAGATGGGATAGGTCAATAATTCATCGATCCAGGTCTTGAGTCCTTCAAGATCCCCCTCTTCGATGAACCCATTGATTTCGACGTAAGTCTTTTGTTTGGTCTCCAAGGCCTGTCTCAAAAGATCCAGAAAGGATGTTTTATCGGACACATGAGGGTGTTTATAGGAATACAGCGGTTCAGTCAGGATGAAGTCGATCAAAGGATCGCTGAAGTCATGGATTTGATTTAGGTGATGCAGATGCAGGGCAATCTTCACGCTAAGCCTCGATGTACGCTCTGGCGCGTTTATTGAAGACGGCCAAGACAAAGAGCACGGCGATGACCGAGACCCAGCTCAGCCATCCAAAGACCGTCTGGTAGCGTTGACCTGCAGAGAGATCTTTGGGGACATAGGTGCTCATCAAGGCATAGATCTTATCGCCATAATAGATGCCTACCGCAAAGAAAGTCTGATAGATGCCCATGGTGACTTCACGCATGTCTTTGGCGAAAGGCTGCATGGCCATCCCCAACAAGACATTATAGGTCAAACCATAACCAAAGCCGTTGACCGCATTGAGCCAAAACAAGGTCGTTGGATCAGTGATAAATGAAGCCAGGAACGTAAACAAGCCGCTTAAACAAAGTCCCAGAATCAGCGTATTCTTGACCCCGATCTTTTTCTTCAGGACGATCCCGACCAAGACACCGGCCACCAGTTGTGAAATTGAATAGACCAGTTCGACATAGGCGATCAGTAAGGGACTCATCGCGATCAGTTCAGTTTTGGCAAAATTATTCATATTGGAACCGGAAGAGGCAAAGCGTACAAACGAAACCACGATTCCCATCAGTGACAGCATCAGAAAATGAGGATTGGTCAGTGCCTTCTTTAGATTGGAAAACGTAAAGTTACGGGTCGGTTTCTTGTTGTCTTTGACAAACATCAAAAACACAAAGGCAACGGCCGACAACAATGCCGATAACCCCCACATCCATCCGTAATCAATGGGTTTGGTGGAGGTCGCGATATACTGCAGCGGTGACATCAAAAACTCTGCCAACAAGGGTGCCACCGATAAGACAGAGACCGAAAAGATGGCCTGTTCAGCCGTGAAGGTTTCCGCAAACATGACATTGAACAAGCTCAGTAAACTGGCCCCTAAGCCCAGCGCCAAGGAGGACCAGTACAGACTTTCATAGGAAGGGTCAAGGATAACCAGGATCGAAGATCCAAAGACAAAGGCCAAAGCCAAAGCAATAAAAAACTTACGGCTTCGAAAGAAATCCGATAAGGCAAAGATCGGTAAACGGACAAAGATCGAGATCAGTCCATACGCAGCCGCCATCGTCGCCGCCGCTGAAACATCCAATCCCAAGCCCCCATCCGCAATGGTCCCGGTCGCATAATTCTTGCGGTAAGCACGGATGATGTTGATGGCGCTCCAGAAGAGGACCAAAAGCACAAAGACCAAGACCTGATAACGGGTCAGTTTGTATTTCTTAATCAAAAAGAGGCTTAATGCTAGGGTCAGAATGATCGTCAATACGATCAGGAAGAGCTTGTTGGTGAGGAGGGCTGTCATGGAGTGTTTCCTTAATGTGTTCATTTTATAGCATTATCCCTTAAAAATAAAGCAATACCCTAAAGTGACCATGATATAATTTTCAAAAAGGTGACCTATGAAAACGATCGATCTCAGAAGTGATACCGTAACCCAACCCACACAAGCCATGCGCGATGCCATGGCGATCGCTTTGGTCGGCGATGATGTATACGGTGATGACCCCACCATGAATGAACTTGAAAGCTACGCAGCCGCCTTGGTCAACAAAGAAGCTGCCTTATTTGTGCCTTCGGGAACCATGGGCAATCAGTTGGCCCTGATGACCCATACCCAGCGCGGCGATGAGATCATTACCGGCAGCCACAACCACATCGTCATCCATGAAGTCGGGGCCATTCCGGTGCTTTCAGGTGCCGGCGTCCGTACGATCAATCATCCTGATGATTTCATTACTCCGGC
>CAZLWH010000191.1:1494-2717 GCA_964563265.1 uncultured Erysipelotrichaceae bacterium | reverse complement strand
TAAGCCATGTTCTGTCCCGTTGCCGGGGGCAATCATTTATCTACATTGCTGTCTCTCGCGCGCTTCATTTCGCGTTTGAAAGTTCCTCTACCAAATTTGAGTTTCTCGCTTAAGGGGTTTACCGCGTTCCAAACTCTAAGTTTCCTTAAAGCTTACGTTACTGTGGCACGTTATGGGCTTCGACCATGGTTTTCACTTTAGGTGTCGGCTCCGCCGTCAGTTGCCTGCCTGGATTTATGGTTTCATCCAGCATAATCACTACAGGCATCTCAGCCTGTGCGAGCATGGACTTTCCTCTGGGGATTAACCCAGCGATTGCCTTGATGTTACTTTTTATAGACTTCTTGTTCGAGTTTTGACAAACGTTTCAGAAGATCGGTCTGTTGGACCGGATTCTCCGAATGGGTGGCTTCAAGGCGTCCCTGAAGTTCTATGATCTTATTCTGTAAGGCGCTGTTGCTTCGTTGAAGCTGGTCAATCATACTCATCTGAGCATTGAGCTGATTTTGAAACAGTTGATAATCCGTTATGATCTCATCCAGCATCGTATCGACTTCCAAAACGGAATAGCCTTTGAACTCGATGTTGAACTCTTTCTTATAGATCTGTTCTGCGCTCAGCTTAGGTTGATTGGCCATAACGTTACCTCACTCACTCATTAAACCAAATAACCCAAGTTTAATCAAGTCTTTAAGGAAAAATGCATTGAGTAGAAAGAAGAGTCATTATAAGGTATAATTACATAAGGAGTCACGATGATCGGCTATCCAACAAAGAAAAAAATGAATCCTGTATCCAAACCGGTCGAGACCGCCCGCAGAGGGATCAGTTTCGAGGAAGACATCAACCAGAGCAATATGGCCTATCTAGACCGTAACCTGGCTGTCATCCACAAGAAGCCGACCCCGATCACGATCGTTAAGGTGGACTACCCTTCCCGAAGCAAGGCCAAGATCACAGAGGCTTACTTCAAAGTGCCTTCGACCACGGACTATAACGGCGTCTATAAAGGCAGAGCCATTGACTTCGAAGCCAAGGAGACTGCCAACAAGACGTCCTTCAGTCTCAGCAACATCCATCCGCATCAGATCAAGCATATGATCATGGTCAAAGAACACGGCGGGATCTGTTTCCTGCTGATCCGGTTCAGTGCCTTAAATGAAACTTTCTACTTAAGCATTGACAAATTGATTGATTTTACAAATAATCAAGAGCGTAAGTCG
>CAZLWH010000191.1:0-1484 GCA_964563265.1 uncultured Erysipelotrichaceae bacterium | reverse complement strand
AGTCGTTGCCTTATGCCTGGATCAAGACCCATGGGGTCCTGGTTCCCTACAACTACCTTATCCCGGTCAATTATCTGACCGTCCTCGACAGTTTCCTATAGGAGAAATTCATGACGAAAAAGCCAAAGATTAAAAGACACATCAAACTCAGTACGGTATTCGCATCGTTCATGCTGTTTATCATGATCAGTGCCCTTATCGTCACCGGAACCGGCGTTGTTTACATTTCCGGTGTCCTAGCCAAAGCACCGACTCTGGATCCCTCTGATTTTGAAAGTGCCCAAAGCACCAAGATTTATGATAAAGACGGCGTACTGATTGCCGACATCGGAATGGAAAAACGAGACCTGATCACCTATGATGATCTTCCTCAATCCACTGTCGATGCCTTTTTGGCCATCGAAGATTCCCGTTTCTTTGAACACAACGGATTTGACGTTCCCCGTTTCATCAAGGTATCTCTTGAGACCTTAAGCTCAGGCGAATTTGGAGCCGGCGGTTCGACCTTGACGATGCAGTTGGTTAAAAACACCTACTTTGGAACTGAAGAACAACAACAAGCCGAAGAAAGCATCATTGAAAAACTGAATCGCAAGATCCAGGAAATCTATTTGGCTTTGGAGGCGGAACAGGTTTTATCCAAAGAACGCATCCTTGAGCTTTATCTCAACAAGATCAACTACGGCGTTCCTGCCAATAAACGCGGCATCCAGACGGCTTCTCAGTATTATTTCGCAAAGAACGTCCAGGATCTCAATCTGGTTGAATCGGCGATGTTGGCCGGCATCATCAATAAGCCGACCCGTTATAATCCGATGCAGACCCTCAATCCGGAAGTGAATTATGTCCAGGAATCGATTGATCGTACCCACACTGTCCTCGATTTGATGCTGTATCACGGATACATCAGCCAAGAAGAACATGAACAAGCCATGAAAGTCGACCTGATGAATCTGGTCGTCGGGTCTTTGGTCGCTACGGTCAATACCCCTTATCAGTCTTATATTGATACCGTCATCACGGAAGTGACAAAACTGACGGGTCAAAATCCGGTCGATGTGCCGATGGTCATCTATACCAACATGGACAGGACGCTTCAGGATAAAGTCGAAGACATCCAAAACGGCAATACTTTCAAGTGGTATGAAGACCGCATCCAAATGGGTGTGATCACCATCGATAATCAGACCGGAGCCATCGTGGCCGTCGGCGGAGGCCGTAACTATAACGGCGAACGTCTCTTCAACCGCGCGACCGATATGTACAGACAACCCGGATCGACCATGAAATCTGTCTTGTCTTATCTATTGGCCTTTGAATATCTGGGTTGGGCAACAGACCACATCATCAGCGATGAACCTTATAGTTTCTCGATCAATGATCCAAAAATGATCGTTGCGAACGTTTTTGATAAATACCAAGGCGATGTCACCATGGAATATGCCATTGGCTGGTCCTTGAATATCCCTGCAATTCTGACCCTC
>CAZLWH010000190.1:0-2729 GCA_964563265.1 uncultured Erysipelotrichaceae bacterium | reverse complement strand
ACTCAAAACATGACCCGAAGCTTCGTCTTTTTGAGTAACGTCGTGGGTATTCTAAAATCATCGTTATGATCCGGGAATAAGGACCGGATCAAAAGGAGAGATCTATGAATAAAGCACTGATCGATTGGCTGGATAAGGCTGATCCTGTGTTGCGGTATCGGCTTCACCGTGATGTTTTGCATGGTGATCCAGAGACTGTGAAAGCCATCCGAAACAGCATCGCGACTGAAGGTTGGGGCAAAGCCTTCATGGATCACCGCAATGAAAACAAACAGTGGGGACAGGCCTATTATCTGCCCAAATGGACCAGTACCCATTACACCTTGCTGAGTTTACGGATGATCCATTATCCGCCCGGAGATCCTAGAATCACTGAGACCATCGCCATGATTCTGGATCAAAACATCGGCAAACTGGGTGGTATTACGACCAGCTTCAAATATCCGACCTCAGAGGTCTGCATCACCGGAATGTTTCTGAATGTGGCCTGTTACTTTAAAGCAGATCCGGATAAACTGAAAAGCATCATCGATTATCTGATCTTTACCCAACTCAAAGACGGCGGATTCAACTGCCGCTATGCCCACAAAGGTACCCATCACAGTTCAGTCCATACGACCTTGTCTGTCTGTGAAGGGTTCTGGGAATACGAGAAGAACGGCTATACGTATCGCATCGATGAGGTCAAAGCCAAACGCAAAGAAGGGGAAGAATTCCTACTTTGTCACAGACTGTTTAAAAGTGATAAAGAAGACCGCATCATCAATCCTGCCTTCCTGTCCAATCACTGGCCTTATCATTGGCATTACGACGTGACCCGAGCTTTGGAATACTTCGTCAAAAGCAATCATCCGCACGATGATCGCATGAATGACGCTTTGGATTGGATCGTCAGTCAAGGTGAAAACGGAATCTGGCCTTTGAGTCCAAGATACAGCGGACACTATTTCTTTTTGATGGATAAAGCCTCTGAACGCCGTAAGATCGCCACTTTAAGGGCTTGGAATATCCTAGACAAATACAGACCTGAAGAAGGAAGCCGAAAATGGGTCCATGACCTTTAAAAAAGCACAGGATTAATGCGATTCTTGATTGATTTTTATAGAAAGGCGTATAATAAAAATTAAGCCGTACACTACGGCGGAGGTAAAAGCTTGACAGACTATATTTCGTATTTGGTCTATGCTTTAATTGCTGTCGCTGTGATTTATGTATTGATTTTTAAGGTCTTCGGACTGCGTGTCATCAACTCCAATGAGGTTGCGGTTGTTGAAAAGTGGTGGAGCTTAAAGGGATCTCTGAAAGATGCCATCATCGCCCTGAACAAAGAAGCCGGTTATTCTCCGGATCTGTTGCGTGGGGGCATTCATTTTAAATCCGTCCTCATGTATAAGATCCATCGCTATCCGTTGATCACGGTCCCGCAAGGCCAGATTGCTTATATTTTCGCCAGAGACGGACAACCTTTGTCTCCGACCCAAACCTTAGGCAAGATCATCCCAGAAGCCAATAACTTCCAAAGCGTTCGCGGTTATTTACAAAACGGCGGACAAAGAGGACCTCAGCGCGGTATTTTGCGTGAAGGGACTTACGCCATCAACTTGGCCCAGTTTATCGTCATTACTCCGACAGAAATCAAGATGATCGATTCGACACGACGTCAAGAACGCGCTGAACTGCAAAGCATGCAGAACACCTTGCGCGATCGAAATGCCTTCAGTCCGGTCGTCATCATGGCTTCGCGTCAGGATGTCGCCTTAGAAGCAGATTTGATGGGCATCGTGACCGTTCATGACGGCCTGTCACTGCAATCGGGCGAAATCATCGCTCCGAATGTTGGAGAAGGTCATTCATCCTATCAGGATCCGGAAAAATTCCTTGAACTCGGCGGACGCCGCGGGAAACAGATCCAGGTTTTAACAGATGGTACCTATTACATCAATCGTTTGTTTGCGACCGTTGAATACAAACCGAAGACAGTTGTGCCCATCGGGTTTGTCGGCGTCGTTGTTTCCTTCTTTGGAAGCGAAGGCAAAGACATTACCGGTGAAGATTACCGTCATGGTGAATTGGTTGCCGAAGGCAGCAAAGGTGTTTTGGAAAAACCCTTGATGCCGGGTAAGTATGCGTTTAATACGGATGCCGGAAAAGTTGTTTTGGTTCCGACCACCAACATCATTCTGAAGTGGAATAAAGCCGAAACCGGCGATCATAAGTACGATGAAAACCTGACCGAAGTCGATATCATCACCAAAGATGCCTTCGAACCGGCTTTACCGCTTTCCGTCGTCATGCACATTGATTACAGACAAGCCCCTTGGGTCATCCAACGTTTCGGCGACATCAACATGCTGGTCAATCAGTCTTTAGACCCGTTGGTTTCCGCTTACTTCAAAGACGTTGCCCAAACCAAGACCTTGATCGAACTCATTCAGGAACGTTCCGAAATCCGTGAACGTGCCGTTGAGGAAATGAAGGCAAAATTCGCGAAATACAATCTGCAGCTCGAAGAAGTCCTGATCGGGACACCGAGATCTCTGGTCAATGACCCGATGATCGAAAACATCCTGACTCAGCTGAGAGAACGTCAGATCGCGGAAGAAAAGAAAGTCACTTACGGCAAGCAGCAGCAAGCGGCCGAAAGCGAAAAGTCATTGAGAGAAGCGCAAGCCACGGCCGAACAGCAAGGCTTGCTGACCAAATCCAAGATCCAAATCGAAGTCGAACGC
>CAZLWH010000189.1:0-2737 GCA_964563265.1 uncultured Erysipelotrichaceae bacterium | reverse complement strand
CCCAATTTCCTTCTGGATGCGGCGTATCTGTCAAAAACCGCCATCATCCCGGTCGCCATCCGCAATGCCCGATCAATCATGAAGTTTGGCCATCATACGATCACCGTGTCATTTTGCACACCGCTCCATTTTGAAGAATACGGATCACTCGATCCGAAAGATACTTTGAATGAAATAAGAAAACGCATTCAGAGTGAACTGAAAGAAGGATAAACCATGAGATTTCTAGAACTTATTGAGAAAAAAAGAGAAGGCTTTGAATTAACCGAAAAAGAGATCAACTTCTGGATCGATGGTTTCGTCAAAGGAACCATCCCTGATTATCAGGTCTCTGCCTTACTGATGGCGATCGTTTTAAAAGGCATGAATGCGAGAGAAACCACGGCTTTGACTTTAGCCATGATGCGTAGCGGCGATATCCTTGATCTGTCCAAGATCAGCGGTATCAAAGTCGATAAGCATTCCACAGGCGGCGTTGGAGACAAGACCTCGTTGGTTTTGGGTCCGATGGTGGCTTCCTTGGGTGCCAAGGTCGCTAAGATGAGCGGTAGAGGCTTGGGACACACTGGGGGAACCATCGATAAACTGGAATCCATCCAAGGTTTCAACGTGGCCATTTCAACCGATGACTTCATCAAGCAGGTTGAAGAAGTTGGTTTAGCGATCGTGGGTCAAAGCGGAAACCTTGTTCCGGCAGATAAGAAACTCTATGCCTTGCGTGATGTGACAGGGACCGTTCCTTCGATTCCGCTGATCGCGTCTTCCATTATGTCTAAGAAACTGGCTTCCGGTGCCGATACGATCCTGTTGGACGTCAAATACGGAGACGGCGCTTTCATGAATACCCCTCAGCAGGCTCAAATCTTGGCCAAAGCCATGATCGAGATCGGCACCATGATGGGCAGAGATGTCAAAGCACTCATCACCGATATGAACTTGCCTTTGGGCAATGCGGTCGGTAATGCGCTTGAAGTCAAAGAAGCAATTGCGACTCTGAAAGGTCAAGGTCCTAAGGATCTGACTGAATTGTGCGTCAAAGCGGGTGCCGTCATGCTGATGCAGGCCAAACGTTTTACGGATCTGGAGTCGGCTGAAAAGGCTTTGACCCAACAGCTTCATAACGGAAAAGCCTTAGAAAAACTGGCTGAAATGGTCAAAGCTCAAGGCGGAGATCCCAATCAGATCCATCATCCTGAACTGTTGCCGGATTCAAAATTCAAAACCGAGCTTAAAGCCGATCAAGAAGGCATTGTCAGTGCCATGCATACGACGCAGTTGGGTCATCTGGCAATGATCTTGGGTGCCGGAAGGGCCACCAAAGAAGACCTCATCAATCCGGCGGTCGGATTCATACTCCAAAAGAAGACTGGTGATGCGATCCGCAAGGGCGATGTTTTAGCAATCATCTATCATGATGTTGCACTAAGCGATTCCTGGATCGCTGAATTCAGATCAGCATTCCAATTGAGCGCATCGCCGATCGATAAAGTTCCGCTCATTTTCGACAGGCTCTAGTGGAGAAAATGGTTCGTTTTCAGGTCAATTTGGATCAGTTTGAGGGTCCTTTAGATTTGATGCTTCACTTGATCAAAGAGAAGAAACTTGATCTTTTTAACTTGGAAGTGGATGTCCTGATCGATCAGTACATCGCCTATATCCATGCCTTGGAAGAAACACAGCTTGAAATCGCCAGTGAATATCTGGTAGAATTAGCCACGCTGATCGAATACAAATCAAAGAAATGTTTGCCGGTCACCGACACCGGACTGGATGTCGCCAACTATGAAAAAGACACCAAAGATGAGCTTGTCAGACGGTTGATCGAATATCAGAAATTCAAAGACATTTCTCAGCGTTTGCAGACCCGCTATGAAGAAAGGGCCCAACAGCTGGATAAACCGGCGGACACCCTGTATCTCAATGAACTTGATGATCGTTACCATTACTATGAGTCCGATGTTTATGAACTCATCAAAGCCATGGAAAAATGCATTGCGCGTTTTCATCTCTCTCATCCCTCACAGGTCCAATTCACTAAAACTGAGATCTCACTTGAAGAGCGTGTCGCTCAGATCATGCTAAAGATTAGACCCGATCAACCGTTTTATGACTTTGATGATTTCATCGCTGATGCAGACAGCGTCAATGTGTTTATCGTCAGTTTTCTCGCTGTACTCGAACTGGTTCGTCAAGGTATCTTGGGCATCGAATCCGTTATGGAAGACCGCATCACATTTAAGTTAGGAGAAAAGTATGGAAAACCCGAATAAAGCTGTCTTAGAGGGCATCATCTTCGTCTTTGGAGAAGATGGGGTGACCTTAGAACAACTCGCTTTAGCGATTGAAACCGATCAGGAAAATACCAAAGTCCTTTTGGATGAACTGTCTGAACACTATAAACAAGAAGACCGCGGGATAGAACTGGTTATTTTCAACAGTAAATACAAATTCATCACCAAACCTTCCATCCGTCAATACATCGAGCGTATCCTGACCTTATCCAAGACCAGAGCGCTATCGCAATCGGCCTTGGAAACATTGGCCATCATCGCCTATAAACAACCCATTACCCGCATCGAGATCGAAGAGATCCGCGGTGTCGGATGTGAACTGATGCTGAAAAAGCTGGCCGCAATGGATCTCATCATCGAGACCGGCCGTGCTGACAGTGTCGGAAAGCCCATCCTGTATTCTGTCACCGAATCCTTTTTGGATCTTTTCAAACTGATGAGCCTGG
>CAZLWH010000188.1:0-2799 GCA_964563265.1 uncultured Erysipelotrichaceae bacterium | reverse complement strand
AACTCCACCCCATCTGCAATGCCGGATAATAGGTCAATGTTTTAAAGGTAGAACGGGTCATTTCAGGGGGAATTCTCGGTCAGGTGATCATCGATCCCAATGTCGTTGCGGCAGCCTTAAGAAAAGCCTTAGACAATGCCTCCAGAAACCTCGCATTTCCCATCAAAAGCGTCATATTGGCCTTGCCCAGCGCATCGATGACCCGCACTAATCAGAAAATCAGTATCCCAGTCAACAATCGGATCACGTCGATCGATATCCAGAATGCGGTAAGACAGGCCATCAAGGCCCCGATCCCCAAGGATCTCGAAATCGTCAACGTCATCATCAATAAATGCAGTGTCAACGGTGTCAATCTGAGACGCTTGCCGATCGATGAGCCTTGCGATGCCTTTATCGCCGACATCGATCTTTTGTGTGCCGATAAAGCGGTCGTCTATGCCTTTGCGGACATCGTTGAAAAAGCCGGGATCGAAATCGCGGAAATCAGTCTTGACGGGTTTGCGATCGGTAAAGAAGCCAGTCTGTTTGAAAAATCACTGGATCATTATATCGTCTTGATCAAACTGGAACGTCAGACCACGGCCTTAAGTCTGTTTGCCAAAGGCAAACTGATGTCGACAGAAGTCCTTCAAGAGGGTAGTGCCGCCATGATCCAAGCCATCAGCGAAAAACACAAGTTGCCACTGGAAGTGGCGGATCGTTTGCTACACCACAATGTCCGTTTGGGTTTGGAGAAATATCCGAAGTCACCGATCTATCTGTGGTCCAATGAAGATAAGAATTATACCCTGACTGAACATGATGTCGCCGAGCTGATCGAACCGAAACTGGATGCCTGGCTTCAAAATGTCCATAAAGCCATCAGTCCGTTATTGACCGGCCAAGGCTTGGAAATCGTGCTGAGCGGGGAATCCGCAGACATCAATGGCCTTGCGGAAACCTTGTCCCGTCAGTTGGGTGCTCCTACCAGTCTCTATGTCTCGGAAACCTTAGGTCTGCGTCAATCGGCCTTAAGTGTCTGTGCCGGACTGTTTTATGTGGTAAAAGATCAAAGTGCGTACAGAGTCTATCAAAGTGCTGTCGAGTTAGACCAGTTTAGTGCTAAAATAAAAGCAAGTATGGGGAAGAACAGCCCAGAAGATACCTTAGGCAACAAGTTTAAGACGATGTTTGAGAAAGGTAAAAACTAGGAGAACTTATGAGCGAATTACAGTATAACCAGGTAGCAAAAATCAAAGTCTTCGGAATCGGCGGAGCCTGCTGTAACGCCGTCAACCGCATGGTCGAAGATGAATTGAAGGGGGTCGAATTCTTTGTGACCAATACGGATCTTCAGGTCCTCAACATTTCCCCCTGCAAGAATAAAATCATCCTTGGCAAAACAACCACCAAAGGCTTGGGCGCAGGCGCCAATCCTGAAGTCGGATTGAAAGCTGCCATTGAAAGCGAAGAAGAAATCAAAGCGGCCCTTAAAGGCGCGGATATGGTTTTTCTGACCGCAGGTTTAGGCGGAGGCACCGGTACCGGTGCAGCCCCGTTGTTTGCGAAATTGGCCCATGAGATGGGCATCCTGACCGTCGGTATCGTCACGAAACCGTTTAGTTTCGAAGGCAAGAAGCGGATGGATCAGGCCTTGGCCGGACTCGAAAACCTCCAACAATATACCGATTCATTGATCGTCGTCTCCAACAATCAGTTGCTTGAAGCCATCGGACGCATTCCGTTTGTTGAAGCGTTCAGAGAAGCCGATAACGTCTTAAGACAAGGCGTCCAGACCATCACGGACCTGATTGCCGTACCCGCCATCATCAACCTTGACTTTGCGGATGTCCGTACGGTCATGGAAAGCCAAGGCACCGCCCTGATCGGAATCGGGATGAGCCAAGGCGAAAACAAGGCCCATGAAGCCGCGGCCAAAGCCATTACCTCACCTTTACTCGAAGCGCACATCAGAGGCGCCAAGAAGGCCATCGTCAATGTGACCGGCGGCCAAAACATCAATCTGATGGATGCGGACGACGCAGTCCGTTTCATCCGTGAAGCAGCCGGCGGAGAAGTCGACATCATCTTCGGGGTCGCCATCAACGAATCGTTGGGTGACAACATCATCGTCACCGTCATTGCGACCGGTTTCGATCTGCCCAAAGAAAACATCACCACCCGTCCTACCGTTGAAGCCACCAAGCTGGTCAACGATCCGAGCACCATCGAACGTTTTACCCCCAAGGAAGACGAAGTCGATGACTCTACGATTCCAGGATTCTTTAAATCAAGAGGCTAACGCCTCTTTTTTTCTGGGGTATATCTTTTGTCTTATCACTCAAAGATTGATATGATAAACCCATGAAAATCATCTACTTTCACGACCGATTACTGAGAGATATCTACCGCTGTGCCCAGGTGCGTGCCAGGCTGCAGCGTTTTTTGTCATCGCATAAAGTAGACCTGATTTTGGTTTCGACCCACAACCGCCTTCAGGAAGGGGTCAAACCGACTGCTTTCTTAAGACTGGATCAAACCACCGCCCTATATGAAACCCAAGATAAACTGCCAGTCGAAGGGGTCAAACTCTATGAAGACTCTCTGGTCATCAGTGATACCGTATTTAAACCGGTGGATGGGACGATTTTTATGATCGATACGGATCCTGAGTTGGTTTCCACCGCCTTTTTCATGGATTTCTTTGCGGATGAACGCTTCGAAGACTTCCATTCCGACCTCTCCGAAGACCAAATCATCGATCTCCAAGGTGAAATTAAGAAGAAAACACGGTATAATTAAACCATTAATTAAATA
>CAZLWH010000187.1:0-2951 GCA_964563265.1 uncultured Erysipelotrichaceae bacterium | reverse complement strand
ATAGCCGTTATCAACTGGAGTATCAGCATAATTCGACCCAGATCTTAGATGCGGTCTACAGTGCCAATGGGGATGTCTTATCCTACATCAATCATCTCAAAGATCATCCGTTTGCGGATCCAGCGCGCGCCCAAATCATGATCGATGAATTCAATCTGACTTTAAGACGACTGAAATTGGCTCAGTGTGCTGATCCGCTCGGCAAAGCCGCCGCCCTTGAGCTCAAGGATACGATTGAATTACTGAAAGTCCTGATTCTCAGTTTTGAGATCACCTCATCCAGTCTTACCGAAAAAGAACGTCAGGTCAAATTGGCCGCTTTGAAGAAAGCTTGGCCCATCCGATTAAAACGCTATCGGATCAACTGGCTAAAGAATAACCGTATCGGGGGACTGAAAGACAGTCTATCCAATTTGGAAGCTGTCGCCAACATCATCAACGCCATGGATTAACAACTGAAACAGGCATCCTATTTGTTTCAGCCCAGTTTAACCGATATAATGATTCAGAGGACCAAGGTATGAAGAAAAATCGTGTCTTGTTGATCAGTAATCTGAGTGCTGTCATTGTGATCGGCTTTGAGATTGTAATATTGGCTGAGCTCTTTCTGAACAGGGGTGATGATTTTGAAGCTTTGTTTTCTGCCATCATCGCCATCTTTCTGGTTCCAAGTCTTTTGTTGATGGTGATCGGACTTGTTTTGGGTCTTATGGCGTATAAGAAAAATAACCGCTGGCTCACCTTAAGTTCTACGATTTTGTATCTGTTGGGAGGCATCGTTGTATTTTACTACGGTGTATTCATGATCCCGACCCTGATCTTAAGTATCACTGCTTACGTCTTACAGGTAAAACAATACAGAAAATCCAAAACGGAAACTGCATCGCTTCTGCCTTAATAAAACGCATTTGGAGGAAACAAACATGCAAAAAGTTCAAATCGCTGTCATCGGGATGGCCGTCATGGGTAAGAATCTGGCCCTCAACATCTTAGATCACGGTTTTTCAGTGTTGGTTTATAACCGGACCACGGAAGTTGCGTTGACGATCGTCAAAGAAAACCCAGGTCTGGGCATCGCTTTAACACTTCAAGAACTGGTTGAAAAACTGGAAACTCCGCGCAAGATCATCCTTATGGTCAAGGCCGGAGAACCGGTCGATGCGATCATGAAACAACTTGAACCCTTACTGGAAAAAGACGACATCGTCATCGATGCCGGTAACTCTTACTTCAAAGATACCATTCGCAGAGAGAAAGACTATGCCTCCAAAGGCCTCCGTTTTATCGGGATGGGTGTCTCCGGCGGAGAAGAAGGCGCACGACGCGGTCCCGCCATCATGCCTTCAGGCAACAAAGACGCACACAAAGCCATTGAACCGATCCTGAACGCCATCTCAGCCAAAGTCAACGGGGAAGCCTGCACTGCATACATCGGTGAGAACGGTTCAGGACACTATGTCAAAATGGTCCATAACGGAATCGAATATGGAGACATGGAACTGATTGCGGAATCCTATCAGTTACTGAAAGAAGTCGGACTGAAATCCAATGATCAGCTCTCTGAAATCTTCAGCGGCTATAACCAACGCGCTTTGGATTCATATCTGATCGAAATCACAGCGAATATCCTGAAAACCAAAGATGACCTGAGTCAGGATCATCTGATCGATAAAATCTTGGATACAGCAGGACAAAAGGGGACTGGTCTTTGGACCTCCAAAGAAGCCTTGGATTTAGGGGTCGATATCTCGGTCATCACCTCGGCTGTTTTTGCCCGTCTGATTTCGACCGATCGCGCTCAACGTATCCAGGCTCAAAAAGTATTACCGGCGATGAGCGTCAAGGCGCCTGTCCCAAGCAACCTGGATGAGCTGGTTGAAAAAGCACTGTATGCGGCCAAGATTATTTCTTATGCGCAGGGCTTTGATTTGATGAAAAAAGCAGCGGTCGCTTACGGTTGGGACCTCAATTACGAATCCATTGCGAAACTGTTTCGAGGCGGCTGTATCATCCGGGCCAAGTTCCTCAATGAGATTGCCCAAGCGTTCAAAGATCCGAAACTGAGTAACCTGTTGATGGATCCTTACTTTACTGCCATCATGAAAGATTCCTTGACGGCTTTAAGAGAAGTCGTTGCTTTATCGATCCATTACGGGATACCGACACCGTCTTATACGGCGGCTTTAAGCTATTACGATGCCTTCAGAAGCACGAATTTATCCACCAACATGATCCAGGCCCAACGCGATTATTTTGGGGCCCATACCTATCAGAGAACCGACAAAGACGGTTTCTTCCACTATGAGAACTGGGGAGACCATGAATAGACCCCTGACCTTTACGATTTTCGGTTCGACCGGAGATCTGACTTACCGCAAGCTCTTACCGGCACTGTATCAACTGGAGACCCGTAAACTGCTTCCTGAAGCACTGACCATCCGTTGTATCGGACGCAAGGATTATTCGACCGAATCGTATCTGGAAACCGTGAAGCCCTGGTTACTAAAAGGTTCCCGTTTTCCGTTCAGCGACGAAGTCTATGCGCGTTTTGCGAAGCATGTTTCTTATGTGGAAATGACACTGACTGAAGCTTCGGATTACGCAAAACTCAGCGAAACGCAAGCCGAACGCGATTATCTGTACTATTTTGCGGTGGCGCCGGAATTCTTTGAGATCATCGCCCAAAATCTCAAATCCAGCGGTGCTTTACGTCAAGGCCTCCATCGCATTATCCTGGAGAAACCGTTTGGGATCGATGAGAACCATGCGCGTCATCTCAACACGATCCTTTCTGAGATCTTTACGGAAGACAACATATACCGCATCGATCATTATCTCGGCAAAGAAATGATCCAAAACATCCTGACCATCCGATTTGCGAATCGCATGTTTGAAGGCATCTGGAACAAGGACTACATTCAGGAGATCCAGATCACGGCCTCCGAAATGAT
>CAZLWH010000186.1:0-2967 GCA_964563265.1 uncultured Erysipelotrichaceae bacterium | reverse complement strand
ATAGTGCTTCACTTTTTTATCCTATGAACTGCCCAATCTTCCCAATTACGAAGAGACCAGCGAAGAAAGCCAGATTTTCGAGTAGTATGGAAAGACTTCAGAAGGTCATTGCCAAAGCCGGTATCACTTCCCGCAGAAAAGCCGAAGAATTGATCAAGGAAGGCAAGGTCCAAGTCGACGGGGTCACCGTCACCGAAATGGGCCACATCGTCAAAAAGGGCAGTATCGTGACCTATGACGGAAAGAAACTGGACGGTGAAAACAAAGTCTATTATCTTTTAAACAAACCCAAAAAAGTCTTAAGTTCAGTTACGGACGACAGGGGAAGACCAACGGTTGTCGATCTGATCGAATCCTCGGAAAGAATCTTTCCGGTCGGTAGACTGGATTATGATACGACCGGCGCTTTGCTTCTGACCAACGACGGCGATTTTTCAAACGAACTGACCCATCCGCGCTATCATCTGAAGAAACTGTATGAAGTCAAAGTCAACGGGATCCTCACTACTCCTCAGATCAAGGCCCTTGAACAGGGGATCGATCTGGATGGGGTCATGACCTTACCGACCAAAGTGGTCGTCACCCATAAGGATCTTTCCAAACAGGAAACCGATTTTACGATCGTCCTGGTCGAAGGCAAGAACAGACAAATCAAAAGAATGGTCGAATCCTTCGGATTGACCGTTTTAAAGCTCCACAGAGCCCGTTTCGGCTTTATTGAAGTCAAAGACCTTAGGCCTGGTGAATATCGATCTCTGAAGCCTTATGAGGTCAAACAATTGCGTCTTTTAGCCAATGAAGGGAAAATGGAATAATGCATCAATTCTTCATCAATGACCCGCTTCACATCAATACCCTTGTTCGTTTCGACAAAGAAACGTCCCATCAGATCAGTAAAGTCCTCAAACTTCATACAAATGAGGAATTTTTGCTGTGCAACAACACCGTCATGGCTTTGGCTGTTTTAGAAAACGACTCCAGCCAGCCTGAAGCCCGCATACAGAGACACCTTTCCGTAGAACCTTTGAAGCGAGAGGTCACCTTGATCCAAGCCTTCATCCGCAAAGAAAAATTCGAACTTGTTCTTCAGAAAGCCACGGAATTGGGCATCTCCCGCATCGTTCCGCTGGTTTTGGAACGAAATGTCGTCAAATGGGAAGGCGAATCCAACAAGCTGACCCGATACAGAAGCATTCTCAAAGAAGCCGCTGAACAGTGTCATCGATTGACGATCCCTGAGCTCTGTGATCCCATCACCCTTAAGAACATCGCCGATTATCGAAGCGACTTAAATTTCGTGGCTTATGAGGCCAAAGACCCTGATCACAACCTCAAACATCAACTCAAAGACGTCAATAGCATTTCAATCGTGATTGGTCCTGAAGGTGGGATCAGTCCTAGAGAAATCGATCTTTTGAAAGAACAAGGGTTTGAAGCTGTCAGTTTGGGTAAGCGTATTTATCGGGCTGAAACCGCAGCCATGGTGGCCATCCATACCGTAGATTGTGTGCTGGGCATATGAAAAAGATACTTAACATTCTCAACAAAGAAACGGTGAAGCCTTTTAAACATAAACCCACCAAGATCCTGATCCGTTTTTATCTAAAAACGGCCAAGGAAAGCCAAAACCTGACTCCAAGCATCACCACCGAACTTGGATTTTTCAATGCGGCCATCCTGCATGAATCCCTGAGAAACAAAGTCCTGTTTGAGTCGACGTATGAACGCGAACGCAAGGAACTTCATGATTTGTGGCCAACTCTGAGTTATCAGGAGAGAAACAAACTCATCAATCTGAAAATAGCGGAAATCAAGGTTCGCTGCCGTTTCTTTAAAAGCAAGCTGGGATCGACCATCTGGATCGCATTTTTCGATGAATTGCTGAATTCACTGTATGATCGTGAAATGAACATTTTTGACCTTGAACAGTATTTCAATCTCTATAAAAACTTTAAGAACCGCATGATTCCGACTGAAACCTACGGGATCGCTCCGTTTGTGTATGAATTCATTGACGTCAAAGCCATTGAAAGCGATGAACACCGTGTTGTTTTTTATTACGACCCTTGGAAAGCTGTCTACAGTCTGAACGAACACCAAGGGAAACTGACTCTAAACAAGATCGGTTTTAAAAGAAATTATGCCTATACCCCAGATGACAATGCATCGATGGTGAATCTTATGGCTCTGTATGAAGCCAACGATCAAAAGACGTTGATCGATGGATTGGTCATTTCTCCCTTTGTCAGCGAGAAAACAGCGAAAGCCCTGATCAAAGCCCGAAAGAAAATCAAATGAAGACCTTTTCCATCGTGACCTTGGGCTGTAAAGTCAATGCCTATGAATCCGAGTATTACCGTGAAGCCCTGACAGAAAAGGGCTATCTTGAAGTGGAAGGATTTGAGGACAGCGATCTGATCATCATCAATACCTGTACCGTAACCAATCAAGCCAGTTTTAAAAGCCGTCAGAAGATCCATCAAGCCAAGAAACTCAATCCGAGTGCCAAACTGGTCGTGGTGGGGTGTTATGTCCAGTCCAATCATGACGAGCTCAAAGACAAATACAACATCGATCTGTTGATTGGCAATAAAAACAAAGATCGCTTTGCGGAATTTGTATTGGCAATGGAAGAGGGGACCAACACTGATTTTTCGATGCCCAAGGGCTTTGAGAATATCCCGATCCATGCCTTTAAAAACAAGACCCGGGCTTTTTTGAAGATCCAAGACGGCTGTAATCAGTTTTGTTCGTATTGTATCATTCCCTATACCCGAGGCAGAGAACGCTCTTTGGCGGAAGATGAAGTCATCAAAATGGTCCTCCGACTGGAAAAAGAACATCACGAGATCGTTTTGGCCGGGATCCATACCGGTAAATACGGCAGCGATATCCAAAGCAGCCTGACCACCTTGATCCAACGCATCCTCAATGAGTGCGTCATGCAGTGGACGAATTACGAACCAA
>CAZLWH010000185.1:1585-2985 GCA_964563265.1 uncultured Erysipelotrichaceae bacterium | reverse complement strand
AAAATCAAAAGCTTTACGGTCGATCATCTCATCCTAGAACCTGGCATTTATGAATCAAGAAGAGACAAGGTCTCAGATGCGATCATCATCACCTATGATTTAAGAGTCACTAAACCGAACGCGGAACCGGTGTTGAATACAGCCGAGATCCATACGATTGAACATCTCGGAGCGACTTATCTGCGCAATCATCCTGTGCATAAAGACAAGATCATTTACTTTGGTCCAATGGGCTGCCGTACCGGGTTTTACCTTCTGATCAACGGTGAATTGCCTCATGAGGCTCTGTTTGAACTGATCGAAGGGATGTATCATTTCATCGCTGAGTTTGAAGGGGAGATCCCTGGCGCCAATGAGAAGGACTGCGGAAATGGTCTCGATCATAACCTGACCATGGCCAAGTGGGTCGCCCGCAAAGCGCTGGCCAGACTGAGCCAAATCAAAGACCAGTCTTTTGACTATTGAGTTGACTTCAAGCCCGGAATCCTCCGGGTTTTTTCTTGGAGTCTCGTTGTATCACACTCATCGTGTGTAGACATCAAAAAAAGGCAAGCGTAAAATAGGGATCAAGGTGGACCATGACAAACAAAGATAAAGTGAAAGAATTCAAGGATCAGGCGGATTCATTCAATAAAGGACTCTATTCCGATCTGCTCAGTTTTAAAAACGGGTTGATCCTGGTTTTGATCATTGCTTCGATCATTCTAATATTCACATTCATTCAGTAATCCCAAACACCAGATTCCCTCATAAACATCCGTACTCGTCATCCGTTGATGGTTGATTCTGTTTTTATGTTATCAACGACACTTTAATTCTAGAGCCCCTAAACAACCTGAGATGCTATAATAGAAACGGTTGATTTATTGTCTAGGATTTTTTATTATTATCACGTTGCTTATTTCAAAGAAGTGCCGCGCAAATACTAGAAAAAACCGGAGGATATGATGAAGCCTGTAATCAGTACCCATCTTAAGAAAGTCCATCTCGTCAGCACGCTGAAAATCATAGTGCTGGTTTTTATCATTGCTCTCAATGGCGGTTGTGCGAAGAGAAATGCCAACGGATTGATCTTGGCCGGTTCGACTTCGGTCCAGCCTTTCGCCGAAGCCCTCTCTGAAGCTTATATGAAATTCCACTCTGAAATATCCATTGACGTCCAAGGTGGCGGTTCTTCTGCCGGCATCATGTCGGCTCAAACCAACACGGCTGATATCGGGATGTCTTCAAGGAGTCTGAAAGATGAAGAAAAAGCCTTGTGGTCCGTTGAGATCGCAAGAGACGGGTTGGCTGTCATCATCCATACCAAAAACCCGATCCACAGTCTGACCATCGCTCAAGTCAGAGATATCTATTCCGGAGCCATCACCAACTGGAGCCAACTGGGCGGTAAAGACAAA
>CAZLWH010000185.1:0-1565 GCA_964563265.1 uncultured Erysipelotrichaceae bacterium | reverse complement strand
CACCCCGCGCCCGATCCACGTCATCACCCGTGAAGAAGGATCAGGCACCCGTTCTGCGTTTGAAAGTTTGGTCATGAATAAAATTGAAATCGATCCGCATTCGATCGTCCAGGATTCCAATGGTACCGTAAGACAGTTGGTTGGGGATGATCAGTATGCGGTCGGATACATATCTTTGGGTTTGGTCAATGAAAACGTCAAAGCATTGGAGCTTGACGGTGTTGCCGCAACCCGCGAAAACGTCATCAATGGGACCTATATCTTATCCCGTCCTTATCTGTTTGTGGCTTCTGCCGAACCCGTCGGAGAAGTCAAAAAATTCATTGATTTTGTCCTGTCCGAGGAAGGCAAAGCCATTCTTAATCTGGAAGGCTTGATCACCTTTGATAACGGAGGCACCCCATGAACCTTAAAAAAGACAAATGGTTGAAGTTAAGTTTCTTTATGATTGCCTTATCGACCTTATCGGCCTTGGCCATCATCACCATCTTCATCTTTGTTGAAGGGGTTCCTTTGATTGCGAAGGTTGGTTTATTCAATTTTATCTTTGGAATGAAATGGGCACCCAGTCAGAATCTCTATGGGATCTTTCCGATGATCGTCGGAACGATCACGGTGACCTTGGGAGCTGCCGTCATTGGGGTTCCGGTGGCATTGTGTGTCAGCATCTTCTTAACTGAGTTTGCCCCTAAACAGATCCGTACCTTCATGAGATCCGCGATCCAGCTTTTGGCAGGCATTCCATCGGTCGTTTACGGATTCTGGGGCTTGACCTTTATCGTTCCTTTCATCCGTGATTATCTGGGGGGGCCTGGTTTGAGCATCCTGGCCGGATCTTTGATCTTGGCCATCATGATACTGCCCACCATCATCTCGATCACGGAAGTCTCCTTGTTGTCTTTGCCGGGCTTGTATAAACAAGGCTCATTGGCTTTGGGAGCAACCCACTGGCAAACCATTTCCCGCGTCTTGATTCCTTCTGCCAAATCCGGAATCATGGCTGCCATCATCTTGGGCATCGGAAGAGCCATCGGAGAAACAATGGCCGTCATCATGGTGCTTGGGAATGCGGTAGCCTTACCAGATTCCATCCTGGATCCAGCCCGTACCTTGACCACCAACATCGGGATCGAAATGGGCTATGCCTCAGGGGCGCATCAACAGGCCCTGTTTGCGACAGGGATCGTCTTGTTGGTCATGATCATGATGCTGAACTCCTTTGCCCAGTTCATCGTAAGGAAGAGGTCGTAATATGATCATACGTCCAAAAACAGCCGAAAAAATCGCCAAATTCGTCATTTGGTTTGTCTCTATCCTGGTCGTTCTTTTACTGTTCTTCATCGTCGGCTTCATCCTGTTCAAAGGGATCCCGACCTTGACCTGGGATTTCCTGACTCAGGACCCGACTGAGAGCGGCCGGTCCGGCGGGATCTTCTCAACCATCGTCAGTACCTTATTGGTGACGTTGGTGGCGGTCTTGGTGGCGACCCCGTTTGGGGTTGGCACCGCCTTTTATCTGACCGAATTCACCCATGAAAACAAAGTCACCCGCATCATCCGTTTCA
>CAZLWH010000184.1:0-3004 GCA_964563265.1 uncultured Erysipelotrichaceae bacterium | reverse complement strand
GAAACTGCCTTTGATGACAGCATCCCCGGAGATGGAGGAGTTGACGGAAGCCGCCGAAATGAATTTCGGATTGGCCTTGTCTTTTTCGACGGAGTATTTATCTCCTGTCGTGTAATCAAGCCAGGTCACCAGCGTGTTGTCGGTCATGGCCGCAACGGTCTTGGTGATCTCGGCGAATTTGGCTTTATCTTTGATCTTTAAGGATACGACGACGACCCCGTTTTCATAGGCTAAAGAGGCGCCTCCTTCTTCAAGGATGGTCGCATCGGCCAACAGTTTGTCGTTGACGTCTCTGAATTCCAGTTTCGCGGTCGAAGAAATGAGCTGACGCGCTTCATCCTGGTTGGTGATTCCGGCCAATTGGATACGGATCCGGTTGGTCCCTTCGATGATGATGTCGGGTTCATTGACCCCGATGATGTCGATGCGCTTACGGATACTGGCCACGACGGCTGTCATATCCGGCAAGGTGCCGCCTTCAGTCAAAGGAATGACTTCATAGACGATTTCAAAACCGCCTTGAAGATCAAGACCCAAGGTCATGTCGTCGGCGACGGATTTTGCGAATCCGGCAACCAATCCGACAACGATCAGTACGGTAAACCCGAATATAACCAGTCTGCTTTTTTTTCTTTTCATACCCTATCCTCCGAACAATGTGGTAAAGTCGCTGAGTGTTTGATGTCTGCTTTCGATGATGGCCTGTTGGGAGAGGTAACTGACGACTTCTTCCGTCTTGAGGCTCATGATATCATCGATGATTTGATGAATATGTTTTGGATGTCCTTCGGCCCATTTGATTTTCCATAGGGCATTTTCAAACTGTTCAGCACTTAAATTGGGCAATTCTTCGTTTTGAATCATTCCCAGTTTGAGCATCATCGTCAATTTGATCTGTGTTGAAAAAACATCTTCTTTTGGCATAGGTTCACCTAGTCGCTGTATCATTATAATTCATAAAAGCAAAGAATAAAAGAAAAATCACATTTACTAAAGCTTATGGACCAATTCTTTGAAGATTCGTCCTCGTTGTTCATAGTTGTCGAACTGATCATAACTGGCACAGGCCGGAGAAAACAGGACGACATCCCCTGCTTTGGCGATCTCAAGCGCCATCGACACGGCTTCAGTGAGATTCTCCAAAACAACAGCTTGAGGATACAGTGCTTTAAGCTGATGTTTGGTTTCCCCAAACACCAGCATGGTCTTGACCTGATCCAAATAAGGCACCAAGGCATCAAAACCGGTCTTTTTATCATACCCTCCGGCCAACAGGATGACCGGATGATCAAACGCTTTTAACGCAACGACCGTGGCTTCCGCATTGGTTCCTTTGGAATCGTTGTAGTAAGGGACACCGTTGACCGTCTTCACATATTCGATGCGGTGTTCGACCCCATTGAAATCACGGATGCCTTGTTGGATCTGTGGGGCACTAACGCCCAATTTATACGCCATGGCCGCAGCGACCATCGCGTTTTGGACATTATGCATGCCTACCAATTTCAGATCTTTTAAATCAAACAGCTTGGTCTCAAACAACCAGATAGCTTTCTTTTTCAAACACAGATCGGTTTCTTTCTCAACAGAGAAGTTGATGGCCTGACAGGGACAGTTTTCGGTATACGCGACGACATTATCATCATCCAGATTGCGCAGGAACCAATCATCACCGCACTGATTCTGATAGACCAGTGTTTTCGCTTTGTAGTATTCATCGGTATCTTTGAAGACATCCAGATGATCCGGTGTCAGATTCATGATGACACTGACCGTGGGATGAAACTTGAAGGTTCCCAATAACTGAAAGGCAGCGATTTCAACAGCGACGGTCAGTTTTTCTTTGGGATGATCAAGCACCAGATCGCTGAGGGCAATGCCGATGTTGCCATAAGCCCCGTTATGGGGATTCAAATTCTTTAAGAGTTCACCCAACAGGGCTGTGGTCGTGGTCTTGCCGTTGGTGCCGGTCACGGCCCCATAGCGGTAATCGACCAGTGAAGAGGCATATTCGATCTCGTTGATGATCGGAATGTTTTGATCGGTAAAACCTTTCAGAAAAGGCAAGGTATGCGGAATGCCCGGATTCTTGATGACCAGATCAAAGTGTTCTTTCCATAAGGATTCCGGATG
Organism: uncultured Erysipelotrichaceae bacterium; assembly: GCA_964563265.1. Classification (GTDB taxonomy): domain Bacteria; phylum Bacillota_I; class Bacilli_A; order Erysipelotrichales; family Erysipelotrichaceae; genus UBA2212. The sequence continues at coordinate 871 of CAZLWH010000184.1, read as the reverse complement.
GGACCCTTCGATCAAGGTCAATTTGGGATCTTCGAAATGAAGCTGGGGCACGATGCTTTGGCTGTCATTGAGAACCACGGTATGCCCTTCTTTAAGCAGCAGTTTAGATACGGCGATCCCACTGCGGGCGGCGCCCAAGACCAAGACTTTCATAACAAACCTCCCAGAAATAAACCGACGATAGCGCAAATCAAGCCCAAGAGCCAGAAGAAAGTGACCACATTGGTCTCTTTCCATCCGCTCAGGGTGAAACTGTAATGGATCGGGGTATACTTGAAAACACGGCGTTTGAAGAGTTTGACAGAACCGATCTGGATCATGACGCACAGGGTTTCAAACACAAAGACGCCGCCAAACACGATCAACAGGATCTCTTGTTTCAAAACCATGGCGATGACGGCCAATAAGCCGCCCAAAGCCAAGGATCCGGTATCGCCCATGATGATCTTGGCCGGATGAAGATTATACGTCAGATATGCGGCCAACGATCCCAATACCATCAGAATGAAATTGGCCAAGGCCAGATTGCCGCTTTGATACGTCAAGGCAAAGAAACCCAGCAAGGCAATGACGCTGAGTCCGCCGGCCAAACCATCCATCCCGTCGGTAATGTTGACCGCATTGCTGGTTCCGGTAAACATGATGAAGACCAATAAAACATAAAGCCAGCCGAAATCGATCGGATCCGCAATAAACGGAATCGTGATCAAGCTGGTGGCAAATGAACTGTACAAGAGATACACAACAACCGCCAAGATCAGCTGAGCCAGAAATTTATTAGAGGCTTTGAGTCCGACATTGTTTTTCTCGACAACGATCTTATAGTAATCCCAAAAACCTATCAGTGCGTAACCCATACACCTCAGATACA
>CAZLWH010000183.1:0-3040 GCA_964563265.1 uncultured Erysipelotrichaceae bacterium | reverse complement strand
ATGATGCGGTTCATGGTCAGCCTGAAGCCTTCCTCATGGGTCCCGCCTTCTTGGGTATTGATGTTGTTACAGAAGGAGTAAACATTCGGAGAATAGGATTCGTTGTATTGTAATGCGACTTCGATTTGGATCCCGTCTTCTTCACCTTCACAGGTGATGATCTCTTGGGTGATCGGAGATTTGTTTTTGTTCAGAAACGCGATGTATTCTCTTAAACCGCCGCGATAAAGATACTCGACCGGTTTGTGGTCATAACGTTCATCCGTGAAATCGATGGCGATGCCTTTGTTGAGGAATGCAATCTGTTGCAGGCGGTCTCTGATCGTGTCGTGATCATATTCCACCGTCTCTGTAAAGATCGTAGGATCGGCCTTAAAACGGACGACAGAGCCGTGTTTATCGGTGGTGCCGATCTCTTTAAGATCCGCAACGGCCGTTCCGCCGTGTTCAAAACGCATGAAGTAGATTTTGCCGTTGAGATAGATGGTGACTTCCAGCCATTCGGACAAGGCATTGACGACGGATGCGCCGACCCCATGGAGTCCTCCGGAGACCTTATAGGCGCCTCCTCCGAACTTCCCGCCAGCATGAAGCACGGTAAAAATCGTCTCGACGGACGATTTTCCGGTTTTTTCATGGATGCCTACCGGCATCCCTCTTCCGTTGTCTTCAACGGTAACGATGTTGTCTTTATCGATAAAGACCTGAATCCGGTCGGCATAGCCGGCCAAGGCTTCATCGATAGAATTGTCGACGATTTCCCATACGAGATGGTGAAGGCCTCTTAGGGACGTCGTCCCGATATACATCCCCGGTCTTTTTCTGACGGCTTCCAGGCCTTCCAGGACCTGAATGTCATCGGCCGTGTATGAATGTTCTACTCTGTTGGTCATAACTGCTTCCTTTCCCTGATCTTCCCTGCAGATACTTCATAAATCGTGACGGCTTCGCTGAGCCATTCCTTGACATGTTCCAGATCCGTGGTACTGATGACCGTTTGGGTGTTCTGGTGTAAGGTCTGAAAGAGGGCTTTGCGGCGGATCGCGTCCAGTTCGCTGAACACATCGTCCAGCAACAAGATCGGTTTTTCGCCGATGGCGGCTTCGATCACTTCCAATAAGGCACATTTCAATGCGATGACGATCATGCGGCGTTGTCCTTGCGATGCGAGATCACTGACAGGGACATCATCCATGGTGAAGGTCAGATCGTCCCGATGGATCCCGATACTGGTGACCTTCATGATGCGGTCGCGCTCTAGGTGGCGCGCGTATTTTTCTCTGAGCTGCTCATCCAAATGATCACTGTCCGGCAATACGCCCTGATAGTCGATCCGGATAAGGTCATCACTCAATGAAAGCTGGTGGAAATACTTGTTTAAAGAGGCATTGATCTGATCGATGAAGGCTGAACGTAAACGGATCAGCTGGACCTGATAGCCGATCATGCGTTCGGTCACCACTTCCAGATAAGTCTCATCGATGACTTTTTCCTTAAGGATGTTGTTTCTGTCTTTCAGAAGTTTCATCGTTTTGGTCAAGAGATCGACGTAGAGGGGATTGATCTTGCCCAGTTCGGTATCCATGAAACGGCGTCTTGCCTTGGGCGAGGCATCAAAGAGTTCCATATCGCCGGGAGAAAACAAGACAGCGTTCATCTTACCGATGAACTCAGAACTGCGTTTTAATGCTGTCTGCTGATAGAAAAGGCTCTTACCTTGCGGATGCAGGACCACTTTGAGTTCAAACGGGGCATCGTTTTCGATGATCCCTTTGATGAGGGCGGTTTCCTGGCCATGACGGATACAGACCTGTTCGTCATTGACACGGTGAGAGCGTCCTGTGGACAGGAAATAGATCCCTTCCAACAGGTTGGTCTTGCCTTGGGCGTTGTCCCCGACAAGGACCGTGATCGACTCATGAAAAGATACGCTCAGCGAGGCGATATTACGGAAATCGCGAAGCGTAAGCGATCTTATTTTCATTGACCGATGGAGTAGGTTTTATCTTCGATGATGACCGTATCGCCGGGATAGATCTTGCGGCCTCTGCGGTCATCGGGTTCACCGTTGATTCTGATTTTAAGCGTCTTTACGGCACTTTTGGCTTCGCCTCCGGAACTGATCCAATCCGTCAATTTCAAGAGTTGCCCAAGGGTAATATACGGACTGGTAAGTTTGATCATAAGGCCTTCCTTCTTTCAGAATACTCCACAGTTATTATAGCATAAAAACACCCTTTTTGACAGGGTGCAGGGGGCTTTAGACGCGTGTTTTCAGACTATTTGTACTTCTCCATCAGCGCTTCGATTTGAGCGTCTGTGAAGCCGAAATCCTTAAGCCATCCAGTGACGGTTTCCTGGGAGATGTTGTTGTCTTGAGCATAGGTTTTCAGGATCTGGACATCCGCATCCGTGACGGTTTCGTGCTTAACAAACTTCATCGCGACATCAATGACGTTTTGAGGAAAGCCCATGTCGATCAAGGTCTGACGGATGGCTTCAAAGTCAGTCTCATCCAAGGGTTCTCCGCTATTGATTTTTTCGTAAAGCTGGATGACGGGGTTATTGTCGACGAAGGTCGTAACGATCTGAGTGGTCGATGGGGCCAAAGGACTGAGTACGGTTGCGTTAAGGATCGTAGATCCATTGGTAAACAAAGGCGTACTCAAGATCAGCGCCAAAACAAACCCGATCAAAGCGACCGGTATGATCGCGAAAATTGCTCCACCGATACGATCCGGTAAGACTTTATGTTTGTAATGAAGGATCTTTCTGATCACGGTGCGTTTGAAAATGGCTCCGATGATGGAAACAACAATGACGATGATGATTGTCCAAAGAATCTGGTCGATGATGGAAACCAGTTGGGCTCCGATAAACGGGATCTCATCGAAGTTGATTGAAGTTGGTAAAAGTTTGATTGCATCTGCCAAAGACGGGGCAATCAACAACGCAACAAGATACCCCAGCAGCAGGATCAAGACATCATACGCTTGGGATATAAAGCCGCGCAGATAGCCGATCAAAGCCATGATCAGTA
>CAZLWH010000182.1:0-3042 GCA_964563265.1 uncultured Erysipelotrichaceae bacterium | reverse complement strand
TGTCTTTCTCAGCCCACAAGATGTTGGGACCGACCGGAGTCGGCGTTCTTTTCGGCAAATACGAGCTCTTGGAAAAGATGGATGCCTTCATGTTGGGCGGCGGCAACAATGCCCGTTTCGACATCTGCGGCAACATCCAGCTCAAGAATCCTCCGTTTAAATTTGAAGCCGGAACTCCGGCCATCGAAGCCGTCCTCGGTTTGAGAGCCGCCATCGAATATCTCGAAGAAGTCGGAATGAATGAGATCGAAGCTTATGAACACGAACTGAAGACCTATGCGGTCGAAAAGTTATCTCAATTGAAAAACGTCATTTTATATAACCCACATGCGGGAACCGGCATCATCACTTTCAACGTCGACGGTATTTTCGCCCAAGACACAGCTGTTTATCTCAACTCCAAAGGCATCATGGTTCGTGCCGGTAATCATTGTGCTAAGATCCTGGTCGAAGTCATCAAGACCTCAGAAACCGTTCGTGCTTCTGTTTCTTTCTACAACACCAAAGAAGACATCGATAAATTATACGACGCTTTAAGCACCATTACCTTGGAACAGTGTATCGACCTGTCCATCATGTAGGAGAAAACCCATGTCCGATTATCTCAAAGATCCTCAGATCCATCGTGAAATCATCATGGATCACTACCAACACCCCCGCAATCATCATCTCAGCGAAGACAAGGCGTATCATAAAGCCCATATGGCTTCCGAATCCTGCATCGATGACCTCACGGTCATGATGAAGATGGAAAACGGGATCATCACCGATGTCTGTTTCGACGGCGTCGGATGTACGATCTCAACGGCCTCGACCTCGATCCTGACCGATCTGATCAAAGGCAAAACCATCGAAGACGCAAAAACCATTGTTTCCAGTTATTATGACATGATCAACCTCACGTCAATCAATGAAGACCTCTTACAAGAAGCCGTCGCTTTCCAAAACGTCGGCAAACAAGCCAACCGCATCAAATGCGCCACCATCGGTTTCAAAAAATAACCTGCCTTCTCAGGAATACCAATTTGGTTTCCATGATGAAGATGTCAGCGTTTATAGAACCAAAAAAGGCATCAATAAGGAAATCGTCGAAGAGATCTCCAAGATCAAAAACGAGCCTCAATGGATGACCGACTTCAGACTCAAAGCCTTTGAAGTGTTTGAGTCCAAACCCATGCCGCCCTGGGGTCCATCCCTGGAGAGCATCCACTTTGAAGATTACACCTACTACATCAAGCCGTCTGCCCGCATGGAAAACAAATGGGAAGATGTCCCGGATGAAATCAAGAATACCTTTGATCGTTTGGGCATCCCTGAAGCCGAAAAGAAATTCCTTTCCGGTGTGGCGACCCAATATGAATCCGAGATGGTTTACCACAACATGCTGAAAGAAGTTGAAGACAAAGGCGTCATCTTTACCGATACCGATTCGGGATTGAGAAATCATCCGGAGCTCTTCAAGAAGTTCTTTGGTAGCGTCGTGCCTTTTACCGACAACAAATTTGCGGCCTTAAACAGTGTCGTCTGGAGCGGAGGATCCTTCATCTATGTTCCCCCGGGCGTTAAACTGGATAAGCCCTTGCAGTCTTATTTCCGCATCAATTCTGAACAAATGGGCCAGTTTGAACGCACCTTGATCATCGTTGATGAAGGGGCCGATGTCCATTATGTCGAAGGCTGTACAGCGCCGACCTATTCGAAAGATTCTCTGCATGCCGCTGTGGTCGAGATCATTGTCCATAAAAACGGCAAATGCCGCTATTCGACCATCCAGAACTGGTCGACCAATGTCTTGAATCTGGTCACCAAAAGAGCCAAGGTTTGGGATCACGGGATCATGGAGTGGATCGATGGCAACATCGGTTCCCACATCACGATGAAGTATCCGGCCTGTTGGCTGATGGGACCTTATGCCAAAGGCATGACCATTTCGATTGCCGTTGCCTCTTCGATCCATCAAATCCAGGATGCCGGTGCGAAAATGATTCATATGGCGCCCCATACTTCCAGCAACATCATCTCCAAATCGGTCGCCCGTAACGGCGGTACCGTCAACTACCGAGGCATGGTTCGTCATGCGCCCAACGCGCTTCACTCCCGCAGCAAGATCGAATGCGATACCTTACTGCTGGATGAGATCAGCCGTTCGGATACCTTGCCGACCAACATTTCGTCTCATCCTACTTCCACCATCGAACACGAAGCCACGGTTTCGAAAGTCTCTGAAGAACAGTTGTTTTATCTGATGAGCCGAGGCCTATCCAAGAGCCAGGCTTTGGAAACGATCGTCATGGGTTTCTTGGAACCCTTTACCCGGGAATTGCCAATGGAATACGCCGTAGAACTCAACCAGCTCATGAAAATGGAAATGGAAGGATCAGTCGGATAATGAACAAAGCCGCTTTAAGAGAAAAACATCGTCTTCGACGCAAAGCTTCGGATCCTGTTTTGACCCAAGCGGCTTCTTTTCTACTCCAAGAGAAGCTCTGGTTAAAGCTGAAAGACATTCAAACCATTGGGATCTACATCTCCATGGATCAGGAAGTCCAAACCATCGCTTTGATCGAAGCCTTACTGAAAGCAGGGAAGATCGTCTGTGTTCCCAAGATCGTCAACACATCGATGATCTTTGTGCGTCTTCGTGATTTCTCAGAGTGCGCTTTGAGTTCCTATGGGATCTTGGAGCCAGTCTCCAGCGAACCGTTTGCTGGCACCATCGATGTTCAAGTCGTCCCGATGCTGGCCTACAATGAACGTAAGTTCAGATTGGGTTACGGCAAAGGATATTACGATACCTATCTCAAAGACTACAAAGGTCTGAAGCTGGGGATCTGTTTCTCTCAGGACTATGACAATGACCTTATTGAGTCAAAGAATGATGTCGCCTTGGATGAAATCCTGACTGAAGGTTAAGGTCACATTTTTTCACACAAACAATACACAACACTGCCACATTGATTCTCTATGATGAGTATGCAAGATAAGATCTTGCCTGTTCGATTTTCTCTTCTCAAACACAATAACCCTTTTATCGAACAGAAC
>CAZLWH010000181.1:0-3060 GCA_964563265.1 uncultured Erysipelotrichaceae bacterium | reverse complement strand
CTTCATTTATGTGGCCATTGCGGGATCCTATACGCCGGTTGCCTTGAATATCGTGGGTGGCTGGTGGGGCATCCTCATCATGGTCATCCAATGGGGCATGGTCTTGGCCGGGATCCTGTATAAATCGATCTCCAAACGTTCAATCCCAAAAGTCTCAGTCACCATCTATCTGATCATGGGCTGGACCGCATTGCTGTTTATGCCGCTGATCATCCAAAAAGCCTCACCGTGGTTCATCTTCTTTATCGGATTCGGCGGAGTGCTCTACAGCATCGGTTCTTGGTTTTACTCCAAGAAAGAGAAGCCTTATTTCCACTTTGTCTGGCATATTTTCGTGAATTTGGCCGCCATTACGCATTTCATCGCCATTGTCTTCTTCATTTAAGTGAGATGTGAATTTTTCTTCACAAAAAGGATGAAAATTCAGTGTTATAATGGATTTAAATTTGAAAGGGTAGAATATGAAATTCACTAAAGCTGAGAAGAGTTGGATTTTATACGATGTCGCAAATTCGGCCTTTACCTTGGTCACTTCAGCGACGCTTCCGATTTGGTTTGCCTATCTGTATAGTCTGAATCCGGTCGGTCAAATCCCGGCAACGACCTTCTTCGCCATCACGACTTCCTTGTCTGTGGCGATCATTGCCTTCCTGAGTCCGCTGATGGGGGCCATCGGTGATCATAAGGGCATGAAACGCAAACTGTTTGTCGGCTCCATCGCCATCGGTATCTTGGGCGGTTTGGTTTTCTCCGGAGTCACCAACTGGGTCTTGTTTTTGGTTTTGTTTGTCATCTCCAGAACCGGCTATTCTTTGGCCAATGTCTTTTATGACTCAATGCTGGTTGACGTTACGACCGATGAAAAGATGGATGCCTTGTCCGCTTACGGTTATGCCTTCGGGTATGTCGGATCAACCATTCCGTTTATTTTGGGTATTGTCTTGGTCATGAATCCTGCAACCTTTGGTTTAACGGAAGCCTTGGCCACCCAATTGTCGTTTGTCATTGCTTTGGTATGGTGGTTCCTGTTTACCATTCCTCTGCTGAGAAACGTCAAACAGACCTATTACAAAGAAAAAGAAACCCACATCCTCTCGAACTCATTCAAGGAAATTGCGATCACGTTCGGTAAGATCCGCAAAAACAAGAAGATGTTCTACTACATCATTGCCTACTTCTTCTACATTGACGGGGTCTATACCATCATCTCGATGGCGTCCATCTTTGGCGCTGAAGTCGGATTGGAAACGGATGGCTTGATCAAAGCCCTCTTGCTGACTCAATTCGTGGCTTTCCCGTTTGCGATCTTGGCTTCGGTCTTGGCTAAGAAATTCGGTGTTCTCGTCATGTTGAAATTCTATGTTGCGATCTATGCCTTCGTTGCCGTCTTCGGCTTTACGATCACCAAAGACGATGCCTGGAAATTCTGGGTCTTGGCCGTCATCGTCGGTTTGGCTCAAGGCGGGGTCCAATCCTTGTCCAGATCCTATTTCGGTAAACTGGTTCCTAAGGAAAGCAGCAATGAATACTTCGGCTTCTTCGATATCTTCGGTAAATATGCCGACCTCTTGGGTCCCTTACTGATGGCCGCTTCCGGACTCATCTTCCATGAGACCCGCTACGCGATCTTGTTTATGGTCACCTTCTTCATCTTCGGCTTCATCATGCTGACCAAGATCCAAAAGATCGAACGCGAAGAATTACAGAAATAGACACTTTATCAAATTAAAGCGAAACATCTTGCATATGCAAGATGTTTTATTTATGATAAGTCAAAGGAAAAGGTAAAATTATGAATTTTCTGCCGATGTATCTGATTGGGGCAGTCCTGATCGGTTATGTGTTGTTTCAGTCGATCGTGTTCTATAAGAAAGCCTATCAGCGGGGTTTAGAGATGGGAATCACCAAACATCAGCTGCGTGAAACCACCCGCAGTTCCGCCATCTTTTCGATCGTGCCGTCGATTCCGATCCTGATCGGATTGGTAGCGATGATTCCCTTGTTTGGGGATGCGTCGATTCCTTGGATCCGTTTGAGCGTCTTAGGTTCGGTCTCTTACGAGACTTATGCGGCCGTTGCGATCAAAGATGCGGCCCAAGTTACGACCTTAATGGAAAACATGAGTGTCTACAGTGCTGCCGTATGGACGATGACCATTTCGATCATGAGCGGTCTGCTCGTCTTGATTTTCAATTATAAAGCCTACACAAAGAAACTGGCCGAGATCCGCAAGAAGGATTCCCGCTGGGCCACCATTCTGATCGCAGCCTTGTTTATGGGCTTGGTCGGAACGATTGGGGCTCAACAGGTGGTCTTGGGCAGTTATAATCTGATTGCCTTACTGATCAGTATGGCCATTATGGCCATCTTGGGCGGTCTATCCTTTAAATTCAAATGGATTGAAGAATTTGCCTTGCCGGTGTCCATCATCGGTACCCTGACGATCTTGTACTTCATAGTCCCGAAAGTGCTCTCATGACCCAGCAACAATACATCGATAGCCTGCATAAATCGGGCAAACGTTTCGTCATCATATCGGCTTTACTCATGCTGGCTGTACCGCTGGTTTTCTCGATTGTTTATAATGCTTGGCCTACAGCGGACTTGATGCTGTCAGGTTTTATGTCCGTTGGGATCATCTATATCCCGATCGGGATCATTGAGACCTACAACTATGCCCCGATGATGGGGATCGGCGCGACCTACATCGCCAACATCACCGGTAATATGGCCAACATGAAACTGCCGGCTGCGTTGACCGCCATCAAATTGGCCAAGGTCGAACCGGGCAGTGATGAGGCCGAAATCATCGCCACGATTGCCGTTGCGACCTCTTCGATCGTGACCACCATCATCATCGTCATTGGAATGGTCCTCTTACTCCCATACCTCAGCGCCATCTCAGGGTTCTTAGGCCCAGTCACCGCCTATCTCGTCCCAGCCATTTTCGGGGCTTTGGGCGTGGTGTTCATCGTCCGCAACCCGCTGCTCACCATCGCACCCTTAGTGGTCATGCTGCTGCTGTTTGCCTTTGTCATCAAGGATCCCACCATACAGCCC
>CAZLWH010000180.1:0-3103 GCA_964563265.1 uncultured Erysipelotrichaceae bacterium | reverse complement strand
GGCCTCAGGAACCGTCATTGAAGCCAAACTGGATAAAGGCCGCGGTCCTGTGACCACTGTCTTGGTCCAAAACGGAACCCTTAGAACCGGAGACATCTTGGTTGCCGGTGCAAGTTTCGGTAAAGTCAGACGCATGTCTGATGATAAAGGCCGTGAAATCAAAGAAGCTTTGCCTTCGACTCCGGTCGAAATCATCGGTTTAAGCGAAGTTCCGGTAGCCGGAGACATCTTTAAAGCCTTTGATAACGAAAAGAAAGCCCGCGAAATCGCCGATCACAGATCTCAAGTCAAGATCGAAAGCGAACGCAGAAGTTCTTCCGCTGTTTCGTTGGAAGAACTGTCCAAACGCGTTGAAGACGGCCTGATCCAAGAGATCCAGGTCATCGTCAAAGCTGACGTACAAGGTTCGGCCGAAGCCGTCAGACAAGCCTTGGAAAGAATGGAAGTCGGCAATGTCAAGATCAATGTCATCCGTTCTACTGTCGGTGCCATTACCGAATCCGATGTCATGCTGGCCTCTGCTTCTCACGCCATCATCATCGGTTTCAATGTCAGACCTAATGCTGACATCCGTAAGAAAGCCGAAGAAGAAGGCATTGAGATCCGTCTCCACAACATCATCTACAAAGTCATCGAAGAGCTTGAAGCGGCCATGAAAGGCATGCTGGCTCCAGTCTATAAAGAAGAAGTCTTGGGTCAAGCCACGGTCAGAGCAACCTTCAAGGTTTCCAAAGTCGGCACCATTGCCGGTTGTATGGTCACTGACGGTAAGATTACCCGTAATGCCAAAGTCCGCGTCATGCGTGACGGCAAAGTCGTTTATACCAGTTCGATCAGTTCCCTGAAGCGTTTCCAAAATGACGCCAAAGAAGTCGCTGCCGGTTATGAATGCGGATTGACGATCGACAACTTCAATGATTTGAAGGAAAACGATCTGATTGAAGCCTACGATGATAAGATCATCGTCACCGAGGATTAATATGGGCATCAAACACCAGAGAATCGGTTCGCTGATCGTCAAAGAGATCTCACAGATGATCCAGACGGAAATGGACGACCCCAAAGTCGGTTTCGTGACCATCCTGGACTGTGAAGTCACCAACGATTACTCCTACGCGAAGGTGTTTGTGACATTCTTAGGCTCCGGCAACAACACCGAGCGCCTTGAAGCCCTCAGCAAGCACGCCAAATACTTCCGCATGGAATTGGGAAAACGGATCATGATCCGAAAGATCCCGGAAATCGTCTTCGTCATCGATGCGACCTATGAAAAAGGCAAACGCATTGACGACATCCTCAAAGATCTAAAAAAATAGGACTCCAACGAGTCCTATTTTTTATGTTTTAAGTGATATGAACAATGTTGGCAAAGATCCTCATTGAGCTTATTCTCAGCCATCGAGGTGATGAAATTCTGATACCGATCTTGAGCAATCAGTGTCTCAAACGGTGTTTCAAACAGATTTCCCAAAGCCATATCTCCGTCATTGTCAAGGCAGCATGGCGTCAGTGTCCCATCAGCCAAGATCCCCATCATCTTCAGTCCTCCGTAACAATGACCTGCAGAAGAGACAAATGGATGTTTGAGACTGGGCCATACAAATTCTTTATCAAAATCCAAGGCCAGATTCTTTCGGATCAGGATGCGGTGTTTGGAAGGGGCATACTCAAAATCAATATTCAAAATCGACTTAAGCCAATTCAACAGCTCAGTATTACGTTCATTCCAGACCCTTAAATAGAGGCTAAAAGGCTTGTTTTCGCTTCGCATAATCAAATTTTCAAGCATCTTGAGGTAAATTGTCTTATCTTCATCGCTGAAGTTCTGGATACTATGCAATGATACCGCGAGACTGGATAAGGCAGGATGGGCACTCAGATCGAAATCCAATTGATCCAGAAAGGTCCCGTTGGTTACTAAATGAATTTTTTTATGGTGTTGATGAGCGATGTCCATGATTTCTTTGAATTGGGGATGAAGGGTCGGTTCGCCTTTGATGTGAAGATAAATATGATTGCTGTGATCTTTGATTTCAGATAAAACATGCTCAAATTCCTGATGATTCATAAAACGAGGCTTACGGGAGGTCACAAGACAAAAAGGACAGTTTAGATTACAAACATTGGTGATCTCGATGTAGATACGTTGGTAAGTCATGAGAGTATTGTACCACACAAAAAAATAACACCAAACGGTGTTATTGGATGAAGCGGGTTAAGAATTCTTTGGTTCTGGGTTGAGTCGGGTTGTTGAAGATGACGTCAGGCGTGCCTTCTTCGCAAATGATACCCTGATCCATGAAGACGACACGATCAGAGACTTCTTTTGCAAATGACATTTCATGGGTCACGATGATCATGGTACGGTGTTCTTTGGCAAGGCTTTGAATAACAGCCAAAACTTCACCGACCATTTCAGGATCCAATGCGCTGGTGGGTTCATCAAACAGCATGACTTTGGGTTCCATACATAAGGTCCTGGCGATGGCGACACGCTGCTGCTGCCCGCCGGAAAGGGTAGAGACACTGGCTTTGACGAAGTTGTTTAATCCGACTTTATCCAGATAGTAGAGGGCCAGTTTTTCAGCTTCTGCTTTGGATTTCTTGAGGACTTTGATCTGACCGATCGTACAGTTTTCTAAAACTGAGAGATTGTTGAAAAGATTGAACGACTGAAAGATCATTCCGACATGAGTCCTATAACGGTTGAGACCTTCCGGATACTTCATAATGTTATGTCCATCAAACAGGATTTCTCCGCCCTGATAATGTTCCAGAAGATTGATGCATCTCAATAAAGTGCTTTTACCGCTGCCGGATGAACCGATGATGCTGACGACTTCACCTTCAGAAACCGTCATACAGATGTCTTTCAAAACGGTGGTTTTATCGTAAACTTTCTTTAGGTTGCGGATTTCAATCAACATATTTCTGCACCTCCGGTTTGTAGTGGGTCACCATGATCGGCATTGATGTACTTGATGGTCCTCCGGATACAGGCATATCCATGCGCTTTTCAATGACCTTGAGGATGGAGGTGGTCGTGTAGGTCAAAAACAGATAGATAATGGCCGAGATGAACATGGCTTCTTTGAACGCATAA
>CAZLWH010000179.1:0-3122 GCA_964563265.1 uncultured Erysipelotrichaceae bacterium | reverse complement strand
CATCATTTTTATCATGCTGGTGCTTAACGGGATCCTGGCGGCCTATGAAATGGCGCTGGCATCGATCGCGAGCACACGGTTGCATGTTCTTGAAGGCCGTAAGGTCAAGGGCGCGGCCGAAGCAGCCTTCATGAAAGAAAATTACATTGAACTGGCTCAGAAAATGGAATATTTGTCTCAACAGGCACCGTCACTGGTGATTGGAATTACCAAACAGGAAAGCGCCTTTTATCAAAAAACAAACCGGTGGATCAAAGAGATCCTCAAAGACAGACCGATGGCGACCGTTGCCCTTCATCAGGTGTATTACGCAGAAGGCACCGATGAAGAGATTTATCAAGTTCTGCGCGCCATCGATCAGCAACTGACCCTCAAGGATGACCGCTTAATCAAGACGCCCCATCGATATATGCTGGATATGACTGAAATGTCATCGCTTTATGAGTCATCAGATCTGGAAAGAACCGACTTGATGGCGAAAGAATGTGCCGTATCCATCAATCAAGGCAAGACCACCATGCCTCGTTTTGAAACTCCAAGGGGGACTTCCGGAGCACAGTATCTGACTCAGTTGTGTCTTCAGGGACTTTCTAAACGTTTGGAAAACAATCCGCCTGCAGCGTATCGGCAGCGTCTCAAGGACGAACTCGATGTCATCGTTTCGATGAATTATGAAGATTACTTTCTGATCGTCTGGGACTTTATCCTGTACGCCAAGAAAAACGGGATCTATGTCGGACCGGGACGAGGCAGTGCCGCTGGGTCTTTGGTTGCTTATTGTCTTGGAATCACGCACGTGGATCCGCTTAAATTCAACCTTCTGTTTGAACGTTTTTTAAATCCGGAACGCATCTCGATGCCGGATATCGATACTGATTTTCCTGATGACCGCCGTGATGAAGTCATTCGTTATGTCGCGTCAAAATACGGAATGAATCATGTGGCCCACATTTCGACTTTCGGGACTTTGGCGGCCAAACAAGTCCTTCGGGATGTCGGAAGGGTCATGGACATCAATATCCGTGAAATCGATACGATCTCCAAAGCGGTCCCCGCGATGCTTAAGATCACGTTGAAAGATGCCTATGGTAACAGTGCCCGTTTTAAAAACCTGATCGATTCAGATCTTCGCTATACCAAGCTTTATCAACTTTCTTTGGGCTTGGAAGGCTTACCGAGACACATCTCGACCCATGCGGCCGGTGTTGTCTTGTCCGGCTTGGACCTCAGTGATGTCGTTCCGCTGATCAAAGTGGAAGAAGACATGGTCTCTACCCAATATACAATGGAATATTTGGAAGCATTGGGTCTCATTAAAATGTACTTTTTAGGTTTGCGCAATCTGACCATCATTGATCAGGTCGTCAAAAGCATCAAAAACCATCTCAAGCTCGATCTTGAAATCCTCAAGATCCCACTGGATGACGCCAAGACCTTGGAATTGATCCGCAGAGTCGATACAGTCGGGATATTTCAGTTGGAATCTGATGGGATGAAAAATCTACTGAGACAGATGAAAGCCACCAAATTCGATGACATCGTCGCAACAATTGCCTTATTCAGACCGGGACCGATGGAAAACATCCCGACCTACATCAAAGCCAAGGAAAATGCCAGTTCCATTCATTATCTGCATCCCGATCTCAAAGCCATTGTTGAAGACACCTATGGGATCCTGATCTATCAGGAACAGATCATGCAGGTGGCCCAGAAGATGGCTGGATTTACCCTAGGTCGCGCTGATCTTTTACGAAAAGCCATGGGGAAGAAAGACCCGGAGAAACTGATGAGCCTTAAACAGGAATTCATAGAGGGTTGTCTTAAGAAAGGCTATACCCAGAAACTGGCCGATGAGCTTTATGAACTCGTCTTCAAATTCGCCAATTATGGTTTTAATAAATCCCACTCCGTTGCCTACGCAATGATCTCTTACCAGATGGCGTATCTCAAAGCCAATTATCCAACCATGTTTTATGCGGCGTTGTTAAGCTCCGTCATTGGTGGTGACCTGAAAACAAGTCAGTATCTTGAGGAAGCCAAAACGCACGGGGTCAAGATCCTGCCGCCGTCGATCAATGACTCGACAGAAATCTATGAATTATCCGATCAGGGCATCCGTTTACCCTTATTGCTGATCCGTAGCGTAGGCGGAGCTGCTTGCCGCGAGATCCTCAATGAACGTTCACTGGGAAGATTCAAAAGCTTCCATGACTTCGTAGCAAGGATCAATACCCGTCGCTTCAGCCGACCCAGCGTGGAAAGCTTGATCGATGCCGGTGCTTTTGATGAATTCGGATTTAACCGAAAGTCATTGCTGGCTTCTTTGGATGAAGCCTATCAATATGCAGATCTGGTCAAGATCGAAGGCAAAGATCAGATTCGAATCGATCTGGGTCTCATCAATACCCCTGACATCATTGAAGTCAGAGAACTTCCGTTGGAAAAAGCAGAACGCGAAAAGGCAGTTTTAGGTTTCTATCTCAGTGATCATCCGCTCTTTCACATCAAAAAGCAGCACAACATCTCAGGCGGCATCGTCAACCTGCAACCCGGGATGATGCAGGTCAAACTGGTCGTCATGGTCAAAGCACTCAAGCAGCATCGCACGAAAAAAGGGGATCTGATGGCCTTTTTGACGCTGGGCGATGAGGCAGGAGAATGCAGCGGTGTTTTGATGCCCAATCTGTATGTCCCGTTGAATGATCGCTTATCGAAGGGAATATTCGTTATGATAGAGGGGAATTGTGAAGAAGAAGGCAGTGTTTTCATCAAAAAGATCGAGATACTGGAAAAAGTCGAATAACACAAATTAAAGACATAATTGTTGTTTACACTAAACACAAGGTGAACCATGGCAAAAATACTCATCGTAGACGACGAAATCAACATCCGTAAAGTCGTCAGAGAATACGCATTGGCCAACAATCATGAAGTCGATGAAGCAGAGAATGGCGCTGAAGCCATTCAGATGATCACTGATCATGATTATGATGTTGTTGTCTTGGACATCATGATGCCCAAAGTAGACGGTTTCAGTGCCTGCCGGGAAATCAAGAAAATAAAAGATCTCCCGATCATCATCCTTTCAGCCAGACAAGAAGAATATGACAAGCTTCTTGGTT
>CAZLWH010000178.1:0-3163 GCA_964563265.1 uncultured Erysipelotrichaceae bacterium | reverse complement strand
GCAGGCTCGCCGCGATGTTCATGCGCCTCATCGAGCACGAGCGCCCAGTGATGGTGGCCACGCTGCACGAGAGCCTCAAGCGCCACCACCCGGAGATCGCCAGATTGGAAGGTTTCATACATCAATCTTGATTCAGGCATCTGATGATACATATGCAGTTCCTGGATGATGATCTTCTTCTCTTTTTCTACGGAAGCATCCGTGATGTTGAGCTCTTGAACGAAATCCAGAAGCAAATCAAGCGGTTCTTGAATGTCTTGTCTGGCAGTATTGAAGTAATAAACGGTTTCATTGTAGGAAGTAAACGCATTGACGTTACAGGAGAGTTCGCTGAATCGTTCCATCACATCCATTCCATTGTGGTTTTCAAACAGCTTATGTTCTAGAAAATGAGCCAAACCGGGATGAAATGAACTCACTTCCCCATTTTCGTTGACTTGGTTGATGTTGAGGGAACCATAAGGAAACGCAAGATAAACGGAGGTATTGACGTTTTTTTCTTTATGCAACACGACCAGAGTCAGGTCGTTGTCCAATGTTTCCGTATAAATGGTCTCATTGAGGATCTTATTGTAAGATTTTTTCATGTTATTCCTGTCCTGTCACAGTAAAGGTACAAAGTTTCTTCAGATTCTGGGCTGCTAAAATGATGCTTTTTCGATCGACCGCTTCGATTTCATTAAGGATGGTTTGCAGATTGAATACCTTATTCAGAAGCCAGGCTGAAAAAATCAGGTTCATCCAAGAAGAGACATCATCTTCGATCCCGATGTAGTTGTTGGTCAGTAAGGCTTTGGCTGATTGAAACAAGGTTTCCGAAAATGAATTTGATTTGATGTTTTCAATCTGCTGATCGATCAGATCCATCACCAATTCACGGTTTTTCTTGCTGATTCCGGTATGGATCGACAGGATTCCGTCATAGTGCAGCAGATTACTGTAAATGCTGTAACACAGATTTCGCTTTTCTCTAATTTCGCTGAAAAGAAGTGAGTTGGGTAATTGACCCAAGAGATAAGACATCAATCGGTAAGCCATGTAGTTTGGATCGGTATTGTTCTTGCCTGTCGCAAAAAGGGTGACTAAGGCCGTCTGTTTGACTTTCTTTGAAACCTTTTCCTCAACGTATGGCTTTGCACTGACACAATAGGAACTTGATTCAAATGATTTAGGCTTACTGACGAAGGACCTCATGACGTCTTTGTATGCAGGATCGATTTGTCCGATCCCGATGATAAAGACATCATCATTACTAAGGAGTTGTTGATGATAGTTCTTCAGTTGTTCTACCGTAACGGTCTCAAGGAGATCGAGTCGGCCTTGGCTGAAGACGGACAAAGGCTCCCCTCTTGCGCCCAAAGCATAGGCACTGACAGCCGCCAGAGTGTTGGGTTTGTCTCTGAGACGCAACAGATTTGATCTCATGTTTTGTTTGGCTTCAGTTAAAGTTTCTTCATTGATCACAGGTTTGGTCAAACAATCCCGGATGAATTCAAAAGCTTCTCTTAGATGCGGTTCTTTCGAGTACCGTTCACTGAGGGTATTAAATTTCATCTCCATCACGTGTTTTGTTCCATACGTCGCTGTTTTGACATCAAAACTCAAGGCAAAGAGATCATCTGTCTTTAGATTCATGCTTTGTTTGGTAGGATAAGATTCATTGCGGTCGATCATCAGATAGGCCAAAAGATTTCTCATGGTGACTTGGGGTTCAGTATTGTCACTGAGATAACGTATCGAAAAGTGAACATCCTTGAATTTATCGTTGAGTATGAGTTGTATGCTTTCAGGTTTTGAAATGTTGGACATGGGTTCCTCTAAAAATTCGGTCTTACATAGTATATAATGAAATCAGTTAAACACAAAGAAAGAAGACCACCATGGCAATACGATTTGATCAACTCTCACTCTTAACGGACTTCTACGAGTTTACAATGGCTTATACCTATTTCAAAGAAGGCAAACATGAGGACATTGCTTATTTCGATATGTTTGTCCGTAATATTCCTGATGGTGGCGGATTTATGATCTTTAATGGTCTCAACCGACTCATCGATGTCATCCAACATTTCAAATTTACTCAAAACGACATCAACTTCTTAGCCAAGAATTACCATTTTGATCAAGAGTTCATGGATTATCTGCTTAACCTGAGTCTCAACATCGATGTTTGGTCGGTTGAAGAAGGTACACCTGTTTTCGCCAACGAACCTTTGGTTACCATCCGTGGTACCACAGTACAGGCTCAAATCATTGAAACCCTGCTTCTGATCTGTATTAACTATCCGACTTTGGTTACCACCAAAGCGGCCCGCATTGTGAATGCTTCTAAAGGCAGAGCAGTCATGGAATTTGGTGCACGCCGTGCACAAGGCATCGACGCATCTCTTGAAGGCGCGCGCGGCGCCGTGATTGCCGGCTGTATCGGTACATCCAATTCATTGGCCGGTCAAATCTATTCTGTTCCGGTATCCGGAACGATCGCCCACAGCTACATACAACTCCATGAAAGTGAATATGAAGCTTTCCTGTTTTACTGTAAAGTCAATCCCAAAAATACGACCCTCTTAGTGGATACCTATGACACACTGAAAAGCGGTGTCCCCAATGCGATCCGTGTCGCCAAAGAATATTTGATCCCCAATGGTTTCAAACTCAATGGGATCCGTCTGGATAGCGGCGACTTGGCGTATTTATCCAAAAAAGCAAGGATCATGCTGGATGAAGCCGGTCTTCATAGCACCAAGATCATTGCTTCCAATTCGTTGGACGAGTATATCATTGATGACCTGATCCTACAGGATGCCAAAATCGACATCTTCGGGGTCGGTGAAAATTTGGTCACTTCAAAATCGAACCCAGTTTTGGGGGGAGTCTACAAGGTCGTTGCTTATGAAAAAGGCGAAGAAATCATTCCTGTCATCAAAATCAGTGACAACATCACCAAGATCACCAATCCTGGCCTGAAGAACCTGATCCGTTTCTATGATAATGAGACTCATAAAGCCTTGGCAGATCTGATTTGTCTGGCAGATGAAGTCATCCCTTTGGACAGCTATACTCTGTTTGATCCAGACTATCCGTGGAAAAAGAAAACGATTACGAATTATACCTTCAGACATCTGCAAGTTCCTGTCTTCGTCAACGGTCAATTGGTCTACAA
>CAZLWH010000177.1:0-3172 GCA_964563265.1 uncultured Erysipelotrichaceae bacterium | reverse complement strand
GGTCGCGATGATGCGTTTCTTCGCTTCATCTTTACCGTATTTATGTTCAATGAATTGTCTTAATAAACGAAAGGCCATGGCGGTTTCTGTCGTGGTTCCGCTCTTGGAGATGACGTTGACATAAACGCTCTTGTCTTTGATGTGATCCAAGGCCTGAAGGATATAGGTGGAAGAGAAGGTATTGCCTAAAAAGACGATTTCAAGTTTACGAGCAGGATACAACCCTTGGATCATCTCCAAGGCAGCACGGGTCCCCAAATAAGATCCGCCGATCCCGCAAACGACCAGGACTTCAGCTTTTTCCTGAATGGTTTTGGCCAAACGTTTGACCTTAGCGAATTCAGCCTTGTCGTAATCAAAAGGCCAGGTGCTCCAACCCAGGAAATCGGAACCGACCCCTGTCTTGGTTTTGATTTTTTGATGGATTTGGGTGACTAAAGCCTGATAACCGCTCAGATCGGGTTCGCCGGCTTGTGTCAAATCGAGTTTAATGCTCATGGTTTCTCCTTTTTGGCCGCATTGATCCATTGCGGCAAAGCTTCAGCCAGGGTAGAAAAGCCCAAGCTGTCGCCCTGTTTTTCACGGCTTGGTTTTGGTCTGGATTTACGCGGGGTATCATGAAGGGCCTTATAGGAAAGTCTCAATTGATGGGTTTTCTCATCGATATCGAGCACTTTCACTTTCACAACATCTTTCAGCTTGACGAAAAGACTGATGTCTTTCACATAGCCGTCCGAGAGTTCGGAGATGTGGATCAGGCCTGTGGTTTCCGCATCCAATTGCACGAAAGCCCCATAGGCTTGGATCCCTGTGATGACGCCTTCTACGATTTGTCCTACGCTGTATTTCTTATCCATATTTACCGTAGTCATTATATCACACAGCCCTAGCGCTTGTGATATAATGACAAACGAGGAAAGACAATGCTAGGAAATATGTATCCGTTTTGGGCAGCCATTATCGCCAATCTCCTGACACAGGGTTTAAAGCCCTTTGTCGTCTATAAAAACACCAAAGTCTGGGACTCGAAACTTTTCGTTGAAAGCGGTGGTTTCCCTTCGTCCCACACAGCTACGGTGGTGGCTTTGGCCTTGTCCGTCGGCCTTCAGGAACGCTTCTCATCGACCAGTTTTGCGATCGCGGCTTTATTTGCGCTGATCACCATGTATGATGCGGCCAATGTGCGTTACTATGCCGGACAAAACATCCAGATTACCCAACAGCTGATCCGTGATATCCAAATCCTGACGGACGCCAAACTCGATGATCCCATCTATATGACACGGGTCAAAGAAGTCTTGGGCCACAAATGGTTTGAAGTCATCGGCGGGATCGGTGTCGGATTGCTGGTTGCCTCTATTATGTATTTCCTGAGATAAAGAAATGAACATCGAAACACAAGTCAAAGAAGTCATCGAAAAGATTCGCCCCTATCTGCAAAGAGACGGCGGCGATGTGGCTTTCGATCATATGGGAGAAGACGGAAAAGTCTTCGTCCGCGTGTTCGGCGCCTGCGTCGGATGCGGTGCCATCGACTATACGATCAAAGAAGGCGTAGAAGCCTTATTGATCGATGAGGTCCCCGGCGTCACCGAAGTCATCGTACTCGATTAACCAGAGCCAAAACTCTGGTTTTTTTATAAAAAAAATGAACCTTTCGGTTCATTTTCATGGTCTTACCACTTACCTTTGGAGATATGGCCAGCCACTTCAGCTTTGGCCAATTGTTTCAGAAGTTTACTGTACGCTTTGGTGCGGACGAAGATCTTGACGCAAGACGGGTCGAGATTGTCATTGATGCCGGCTTCTGCCAAATGGTCAAGTTTTTCGCACAGATGGATCAATTGGATATGCAGGTCATTGGTGAATTCGCTGCGGACATGTTTTTCAGATGTTTCCGGATCGAGTTCATGGAACTTTTCTTTCGGGGCGCCGCATTTCGGGCAGTTTTCTTCAAGCTGTCCTTCTTCCAAAATCAAACCACAAACTTCACAACGATAGAATTTCATAGAGTTCTCCTTGTTTAACTGAATTATATCACAGACCGAAATCAGGAAAAAAATTATAAATGTAAGGTTGATTGTGATAAATTGAGATATTTTTAGTTAATTTTGAAAATAATTTTATTTTTTGCATATTATCTTGAATTTATATTGGTTTTTATCATTTATTTTTCATTTTTTGCTTGATATTTTGCTTTTTAAGCATAGAATATCACTATATTAAAAGGAGCCCCCATGAGTACCCACCCCTTCAAAGATTTCGCCATTCATCTGTTCAGCGATTCCGTCATCAAGGAACGCTGTCCTGAAGCCATCTATCTTAGCTGGAAAACCGCCATCGCCAAAGAAAGTCCGCTGGATCGCGCAACCGCCGACAGTATCGCTCAAGCCATGAAAGACTGGGCCATTGAAAAAGGCGCGACCCATTATTCGCATTGGTTTCAGCCACTGACCGGCAACACGGCCGAAAAACATGACAGCTTTCTGGATTCTGACTCCAAAGGCAGAGCCATCACCGTTTTTTCCGGTAAAGCCCTCATCAAAGGCGAAACCGACGGATCCAGTTTCCCTTCAGGCGGCTTAAGAGCCACCTTTGAAGCCAGAGGTTATACCTATTGGGACATCACTTCTCCCGCCTTCATCCGTGATGGTGTCATGTGTATCCCCAGTATTTTTGTCTCCTATAACGGCGAACCCTTGGATCAAAAGGCTCCGTTACTGAAGGCCTTGGAAGCACTGAGCCGTGAAGCCACCCGCATCACCCAATCCTTGGGCGATAAAAGCGTCAAACACGTCAAGATGATGGTGGGAGCCGAACAGGAATATTTCCTGGTCGATAAGACCATGTATGAACAAAGAAAAGATCTCATCTTGGCTGGAAGAACGTTGGTTGGGGCCTCTGCGCCCAAAGGCCAGGAACTGGAAGACCATTATTTCGGATCCATCTCGACCCGTGTCCAAGGCTTCATGGATGAAGTCAATCATGAGCTATGGAAAGTCGGGATCTACGCCAAAGTCGAACACAATGAAGTAGCCCCGGGTCAATTCGAGATCTGTCCTGTCTTCAAAGAAGCCAACATCGCTGTCGATCAAAATCAGATCATGATGGATGTCTTAAAGAAAACTGCTAAAAAACATGGGATGGAGTGCTTACTTCACGAAAAACCTTT
>CAZLWH010000176.1:0-3175 GCA_964563265.1 uncultured Erysipelotrichaceae bacterium | reverse complement strand
GATTTACCGATGTCAAATTGGGTACAGGCAGCATGTCCTTTGACTTGGGCTATGCGATTGGCGGCTCGACCCTTAGGGTTTCACCGTATCAGTTGGGCGGAGCCTACAGTGTTCTGTTTAACGGCGGAAACTACATTCAGCCGCATACGGTTTCCCGTGTCGAGTTCCTAGATGGAACACCACCACTGATCCCGACCTATGCCAAAACACAAGTGGTGTCTGCGGATGCCGCATTCCTGGTAACACGCCTGTTAAGAAACAATGTTGACGGTACGTACTTCGGCGGTTACGCCCAACTAAGACGTCCTTATCCGGTATTTTTGAAGACAGGAACCTCCAACTGGGGTGAAGAAGCCAAAGTTTATGGAATTCCTGACGGAGCTTCAAAAGACCTTTGGATGGTTTCAGGAACCAGTGAATACACAACGGCCTTATGGGTCGGATTTGACAGTGCCATCAAAGGCCAGCTTTCCTACATCAATGATGCCGTAGCCAAACGCGGTTATCGTGAAAAGATTTCAACCGCCATTTTGGATACCTTGTATGTGAATCGCGATAAACCCAACGATGTCGTTAAACCCAGCGGCGTGACGCAGATCACCCATGTCTTGGGTGTCTTCCCCTACGTTTCGCCATTACCGAATATGAATCCGTTACTGATCTCAACCGGTTGGATCAAGAAATCCTTTGCGAATATGGGCATCCTGTCCGTTCCTGTCGTTTCCGATCCGACCTCTGTGATTGCCAACGTCATTCCCAATTCGGGTCTAAAACACCTGACGGTGACCCTCAATGATTATCCTGATCCGTTGGCCTTGGAATTGGCACCCAATACACGGGTCATGACCTTGACCGTCAGAGATGTGACCATCACTGCTGTCGGTAACCGTGCCTTTGACTATTCTTGGGTCTATGGTCCGATCAAGTACTTTGCCAGGATCTCAGTCGATGGAACGACCGTGGACACGATCACCAGTGCCACACCGATCATAGAAACGGATTTATCGATCACCCCGGCCAACAATGTCGTGGTGTGCGGCTACTTCGGCTATGAAACGGCCCCGACACATTCAGCTGAGATTTGTCAGACCCTGGATCTCAACAACATGAGCATCACGGCTCCGACGCCGCTGGTGGGTTCCAAGATCGATGATCTTCTGAGTTGGTTCAGTGTCAACGGATTGACCGACTATTCGATCACCTATCAACTGCCGCCGACCACCGATCCGACCAAACTCTGAACGATTGCTTCGATCACAAACCTGAATGAAGGCGAAACCTACGTCTACAACCAACTGAGCAACAAACACTTCGACATCGTTGTCTACGACAAAGCCGTCGATCTGTATGCAGATTTCGTCAATAAGGCCTTTGTGACCCCGAGTTATTATGACTACATCCCCTTTGCGAAGCCTTCGGAAGGTGTCACGATCACCTCGATCCTGATCGACTACAATCCCATCGACAATATGACACCGCCCTTCATGCTGAGCGAGCTATACAGACTCTTCCAAATCAGTACGACCCGAATCGATTTCAACTGGTAATCTAAAAACGAGCTCAACGGCTCGTTTTCTTTTGATATGGGCACTCGTCTTTCAACGGACACAGCTCGCACTTGGGGTTTCTGGCCAGACAATGATATCTTCCGAAAAACAGGATCGCGTGATGGGCATCACCCCATTGTTCACGGGGAAGCGCCTTTTTCAGGATCTTTTCCGTTTTGGTGGGATCTGCGCTTTGAGGAACCAATCCCAGCCTTTTGGAGACTCTTAACACATGGGTATCCACTGCCAGTCCCGGCTGATTGAAACCGACCGCAACGATGACATTGGCGGTCTTACGGCCAATGCCGGGCAGTTTTTGAAGTTCGTCGAAATCCGAAGGAACCCTCCCGTGATAATGCTCGATCAGCATCTTGCTTAAGGCTTTGATGTGTTTGGCTTTAGAGTGAAACAAACCAATCGATTTGATCATCGATTCAAGGTCATTGATGTCGGCTTCTGCCATTGACTGCGGTTCCGGATATCGTTTAAACAACGCCGGAGTGACCTTATTGACGGAAGGATCAGTGGCCTGGGCACTGAGGATGACCGCAACAGTCAATTCAAAAACAGAACTGTGATCCAGTTCACAGCGGGCATCCGGAAAAAGCTCACCCGCAACCGCAACAAGGTGTTTAATCCGTGTTTCGTTTGCCTTGATTGAGTTGTTCAATGGTGGTCTTGTCTTTCTGCCATTGGGCCAGAATACGATCGATGTAGTTGAAATTGACCTTGTTGTACATCAATGCTTCCCGTAAGGCATGAACCAGATAAGCACGGTCCATCCTGCTCAGCCAGTCATTCAGTTTATCGATCTCGGTCGAACTCAGGGTCCGTTTGAACTCTTTCTGATACAGATCGATCAGATCGGCATCATTGGTCAGGATCGTTTTGTCTTCAAAAAGTCCATCGGTCAGATAACGGACATCTGCACCGTTGATGCGGATACTGAGATAGCCTTTGCGGCTCAAACCGGCCATGGCTTTATCGATCTTTTCCGTACTCAGTCCGCTGCTGGCAGATAAAGCTTCAAGACTGATATTCCGTTTCAACAGATTGAAATGGACCAGTTCCAAGGCTGTTAACCCTTCATCAGCAGTCAGTTTTAGCGATCCCAGATGATCCAACAGCCAAATCCTAAGATCGATGTAGTCTGCTTCATACCATTTAGTCATAGTGTTTATCCACCTTCCAGAGAATTTCATAACTCTTGATGTCGATCAGCCATTCATAACGGTCATCGGTGATCCAATAGACCGGTTCATTCTTGTAAAGCGTCAATGTGATCTGAAGTCCTGTTTTGCTTGTTGCCGATTCAAACGCTGATTTTGCGGCATCAAAATGCACTTCTGTCGGATCAAGATCGCCCAACAGCAGGATTTGCTGAGAGAAGAAATAATAATGGTTGCCACTGACCGGATTGTCGCAACGCAAGGTCATCACTTTGTCTTTGATGATGACATCGGAAACCCAGCGACAGCGCTGAAGATTATGCGATGTCTCTGCGCTTTCGATGAATTTGTCTTGCCGATCCAGTTCATAGTGTGCGACGGCGCTCACAAGATAAAAAAGCATCGACATAGCGACCGTTAGGGCAATTAAAACCAGGATCAAAGTCACCATCAAATGCC
>CAZLWH010000175.1:0-3184 GCA_964563265.1 uncultured Erysipelotrichaceae bacterium | reverse complement strand
GTCGCAAAAGGATTTCGCAGCTCTTTGGGGACAAGATGTAAGCCGCAGGCTTGGGCGATTTCGATGACTGCCGTTTCATGATCAGACAACAATCCGTACTTGGCCTGGACCTGTTCACGAAGTGGGCCCATGACGCTGACAGTATGGATCTGGCCGTTGGTCGATTCAACCAACGAATCCAAAAGTCCTTCTCCGCCATCCGACATCGGCATCTTGACGATCAATGCCTCTGGGAATATTTTACGGATGCCGTTTTCCATGCTTTGGCACGCAACCGAAGCACTCATGCTTTCTTTAAATGAATCAGGGGCTAACAGGATTTTCATAGCGTAATTTCTTTCCAGGTTGCTCTTCATTATTTTCCAACCGCATTTGAACGCAAAGCAAGCACAACGCCGATTCCGTTCAGTAAACGTGACCGCATCATAACAAGCAACCACTCAAACCATCCCTTTTCCATGGCCCATATCGATTTCGTAAGATCGAAGCAAGCAATGAAAATTTGACAGAACTGATTATTCTTATTATAGCACACACACAAAAGTCACTCTCGCCTCTTTTATTTGACCAATGAACATCAAGAGGCTGTTTTATGCCTATTTATCCCCAAGACGATCAACATCAGAGCTATCGCATCGGTCTCATTTAAACACAGTACTGATGTTATCACTCACCATGATGATCTAAGATCAATTTCCCATTAAAGAAATCATCGATGATATGCAGGATATCTTCTTGGTGGTCTTGGTCATCCAGAATTCGATGTAGGACCCCTTCAATCACTAACAACAGTTTATCAGAATGCCATATCTTTCTGTAAGCATTTTGACTGCTTCTGACCGGAATGACTTCATCGTCAGATCCGTGCAAGAAAAGAACAGGCTGATCGATTTGACTGATCGAATCCTTACAGGAGGCAATCACGCTGCGGAATACGGGCGCAAAACTGTCTGGCAGAGCAGGATAAACCGATCCGTTGGGTTTGGGCTTGTTGAGTAGGGATCTTACGGCGTTAGTCGCCACGTTTTTAACCGTTTGAAGGGTCACATACTCAAAGGCCGGCGCCAATAAAACGACCCGTTCGACGGGATAAAGCGAGGCCAGATGAGACGCAATGACTCCTCCCATCGAAAACCCCATCAGCCAGACTCGACGTTTGTCGTTGATCAACGGTTCAAGACCGTCTTTTGCCCGCTGGATCCACTCTTTCGGATCCGTGTCCGTCTCATCGCTTTGATCAAACAGTTGGATCGTAATGACCGTGTGCCCTTTGGATTCAAAATAGGCTTTCAGCTGTTCAAACTCAACATTGC
The DNA here is from genome assembly GCA_964563265.1 of uncultured Erysipelotrichaceae bacterium. Taxonomy (GTDB): domain Bacteria; phylum Bacillota_I; class Bacilli_A; order Erysipelotrichales; family Erysipelotrichaceae; genus UBA2212. The sequence continues at coordinate 1,871 of CAZLWH010000175.1, read as the reverse complement.
GTCTCACACCAAATCCATGGACGCAATAAAGTACCGGAAGTTTTGCGGCTTTTCTTTTTCTAAACCAGTTCTTAATTATTTCTATCAATTTGTTCATGATTATACTATAAGTGCTTTTTGATGAGTGGTTCAAAAATTTTTATGAAATCCTAACTCTTTTGACTTCTGTATCACTTCTTTGGGCGAAGATCGAACTGAGAAAGCGGCGAAGGACCGGTAATGATTTCACGGGTCACTTGAAGACAAGCATCCTCATTGACGATGGTATGCCACTTGACCAAGGTGATTTTTTCATTTTCGATTTCCAATGCCGTCAATGACGTCGGATAAATACAGCATCCGGTATTAAAATACGGAAGTTCAGAAGGCCGTGGGAATTTATAGCGATGGGTATGCCCGCAAATCAGCATCATCCTGTGTTTCTCGATCCACTTGTTGTAGTTCTTTTCGATCTTATGTCGCTTTTGGGTATTTTTGACCGGAGAAGCCGGATTCTGAAAACCGAAGGCATGCATGAAACGCCAGAAGTACCTCAAAGACAGCATCGAAAAGAACCAAGTCTGATCATTGGCCATATCGCCTTGATGTCCGTGAACGATCAATATCTCCTGATCGGTTGATTTTACTTTCAAGACCAAGGCTTCTTCCGGCTTGATGTGATTGAGAAGATCGAAATTGGACTCGTTGTATTTATCGTAACAGGTGTAAAGATTCTTGATGACATAATCCTGAGTGTTAAGAAAGATGTTGTGATTCCCATAGAGCATGATCAGACGTTTGTTCTCATGAAAAGCACGCAAGGCCATAAAGGCATCCATATGCGCCAGTTTGATGTCCCGGTATACTTTATGTTCCCACAGCTCATCCCCATCACCGGCTTCAACGTAAGTAAAATCGTCATTGAAGTAATGATAGAGCGCATAGATAAAGGCATTTTGGTTACGTGAAAATTCATCGGAAGAACTGCCGTCCCCGCGATGACAATCACTCATAAAGACATATTTTGATTTCGGATCGATGGTTTCGATTCTGGCGTGCTGATATGCCTTGGTTAATCGCTCTTCTGTTCTCATGGGACCCTCAAACGATGTGTTGATCGTTTTATGTATGATTGAATGATCGTCCAACTTCCTTAAGTCTATTTTACACCCAAACAAGACGCTTGAAGCAAGTTTAAAAGGACCTCACGCCATAAAAAAACCGGAAACTGGTCCGGTTGTTACTAGGTCAAATGATCGATCAGGATCTTGATTCCGATCCCGATCAGAACCAAACCGCCCATGATTTCAGCCGTATTGTCCAACTTGGCAGCCCAGCGTTTCACGATGCGTACGCCTAAAAAAGACAACGCAAAGGTCACAAAGGAAATGATGAGCGATGTACTGACAATATCCGTACTTAATAAAGCTAAAGAAATCCCAACAGCCAAGGCATCGATACTGGTGGCGATCGAAATGGTGATCATCGCTTTCACACTGGTCCCCGGATCGACCTCACAACTGAGGTCTTTGGGTTGAAAGCCTTCATAGATCATCTTGCCTCCAATCAACGCCAGTAAGACAAAAGCGACCCAATGATCAAAAGAATTGATCAAACCGCTGAAAGAAAGTCCCAGAGTATAGCCCAGCCAGACCATGAAACCTTGAAAGACACCGAAATAAAGCCCTACTTTCAAAGCAAGACCATACCTTAGATCTTTTGAGCAAAGTCCTTTGACCAAGGCTGCCGCAAAAGCATCCATGGATAAGCCCACTCCGATAAGCACGATCGAATATATATTCATCTCTGTCCTCTTTTCCGGAAAATAGAGACTCATCTCCCTGGGGTCACGAGTCTCTTTGTTTAAGGTTTGCCAGATGATTGCTCATCGG
>CAZLWH010000174.1:0-3193 GCA_964563265.1 uncultured Erysipelotrichaceae bacterium | reverse complement strand
TATGGCGGAATACTATGCGACCAAGGCCTATGTCTTGTCGCTGTCGATGGCCCTGCATGAAGAACTCAAACCCTTTGGGATCAAAGTCAGTGCCTTGTGTCCGGGACCGACCCATACCGAATTTGGAAAGGTCGCCAGTTATAAAAACGATTCCGGGGTCCAAAGCGCCCTGTCGATGAGTTCGCTTCCGGTCGTCAAGATGTCGATCAAAGCCCTAGAAAAAAACCGCAGTGTGGCGGTTCCAGGAACATCCAATAAGATCTTAAGGGTATTGATGAAATTCGTACCCAAACGGCTCAGTGCCAAACTGATCAAAAACATACAAAAACAGAGGTTTTAAGCCTCTGTTTTAAATAGTTGGGTTCTTTTCAGATACTGCAGTAAAGGATAACCGATCAAGATCACGCTCAGGGCTTCTCCGGCCGCAACGCTTAAGGCATAGAAGACAAACATTCCTAAGGTATTGGGGCCAAACGCCAGTGTCAATTCATAGCCGATGATCGCTCCGTTGATCAAGATCGGCATCAGGATCGACACGACCGGGATCTTTCTAAACGTGATATTTCTGAATTGATGGGTCAATAAGGCCGCGATCAGTGTCGCCAGGGTGCCCCATAAGACATCCCAATAACCCAAGATATTGACCCCGGTGGCAGCGCCGACCAGGTTGGTCAAGGCACAGCCGATGGTCAAAGACCAGATCGGCCAGGGGCTTAAGATCGGTAAAAGGGTCAAGGCTTCCGCGATACGGACCTGAACAGGACCAAACGAATACGGAGCCAAGGCTAAGGATAAAGCCGCATAAAGTGCCGCAATCATCGATATCCGGATCCAAATCTTTAATTTCGTTCTCATAAGCGCTCCTTTAACTTAGGTATTGTATATAATAGTGAGTGAAGTTTCAAGCACATTCAGTGTCACCAAGACCCTGTTGGCTGAAACCTGACGCTTAGGCCTGTTTGAATGAGGCTTGCGGATAATGGTATAATAAACAAAAAAGGACAACCATGGAAAAAGATCTTAAAATCGCCGTCTTGATAGACGCAGACAATGTTTCGGAAAAATACGTGCGGGTCGTCTTCGACGAAGTACTGAATCACGGCACGGCCACTTATAAACGCATTTACGGAGACTGGACAAAGCCCCAGTTCGCCAAATGGAAAGATGTCCTGTTGAATTACAGCATCTCACCGATCCAGCAATACGGCTATACCCAAGGCAAAAACTCGACAGATTCCGCCTTGATCATCGATGCGATGGACATCCTCTACTCGGGCAATGTCGACGGCTTCTGTATCGTCTCATCCGACTCTGACTTTACCCGTTTGGCCTCCCGTTTAAGGGAAGCCGGCAAGTACGTCTTGGGCATGGGCGAAAAGAAGACCCCGCAGCCCTTTATCTCCGCCTGTGAGAAATTCAAGTATCTTGAAATCTTACTACAAGGTCCTGCCGTTGAAAACAACGATGAGAAATCGGTCAAAGCCAGCAAGACAGAACTGATCGAGATGATCACCTCGATCATCAAAGAAAACAGTGATGATGACGGATGGGTCTTCATGGGTGAGATCGGTAACTACATCTCCAAACGTATGCCTGAATTCGATACCCGTAACTATGGTTATCAGAAACTGACCCCTTTGATCTCCTCGATGAAGATCTTTGAGATCCAATCCAGAAAGACGCCCAATCCCCAAATCACGCACAAGTACGTGAGAATCAAAGAGTGACCCCATGTTTCTGGTTTTAAATGACACTTCTATAAAGAAATACAACAGCTTGGCTTTGGATGTGCGTGTCTCCACGCTCTATTTACCGATGGATTATGACGGTTTGCTTGAGGTTTTGAAGTTGACCCAAGACAAGCAACGGATCCTGATCGGCAAAGGCTGCAACATCCTGCTCACGAAGCCTTTTTATGATGATTCCACGGCCTTTATCGTCACGGTGATGGATGATGATTTGATCATCAATGAGACTGAAATGATGGCTGATACCGGCGTCAATCTGAGCCGTTTGGCTTGGTTTGCCTTGGAACAGTCTTTATCCGGCTATGCCTTTCTGGAAGACATCCCGGGAACGGTCGGCGGTGCTTTGATCATGAATGCGGGCCAGTATGAATTCAGTTTCGGCCAGTTGGTCAACTGGATCGATCTTTACGATACCCATACCAACAGTGTCAAACGGATCATTCCAGACGATGATTACTTCAGCTATCGGTTCTCAAAGATCGCCTGTCATGAGATCATCTTAAGAGCCGGTCTTAAAATCAACAAAGGCAATGATGAAGAAACCCTGACGGCGATGCTGAAGTATAAGAAAGACCGTTATACCAAACAACCCCGACAGTATCCCAATGCGGGCTCTGTCTTTAAACGTCCCTATAAAGAAGGGCAGTCCTATTATGTCTGGCAGCTTTTCGATGAAGTCGGTTTAAGAGGCTACCGCATCGGTGATGCGCAAGTCTCAGACAAACATCCGGGTTTCATCGTCAATGTTGGCAATGCCAGCCCTCAAGATATGGTGGATTTGGTCAAAGAATGCCAAGATCGAGTAAAAAAACAGTTCGACATCGATTTGGAACTGGAGTGGAGAGTCATTGATTAATGCGCTGCTGATTGCCGTAAGGCATCAAAATAACCCTGATTTTGAAACGGAAGTCGAAGAAACGGTCCAGCTGATTGAAGCCTGTGATATGACGCATGTCATGACAGTCATTCAAGACATGGAAGAAAAAAACGTCGCGACTTATTTTAAAAGCGGAAAACTGCAGGAACTGCAGACCCATATCGAAGCCCAGAAGATCGACGTCATCGTCACTCAGGATGAACTGAGTCCGTCTCAGCATCGTAATCTGACGGAGATCTTGGAAGCTGAAATCATTGACCGTACCCATCTTATCTTACTGATCTTTGAAAAACGCGCCAAAAGCCGTGAAGCAAAGCTTCAGGTCGAAGTGGCGTCTTTACAATATCTGTTGCCCAGGACCAGACTGACCTATCATTCTGTCGGCAGACAGCGCTCAGGCGGCGCAAGGAACCGCGGAGCAGGCGAACAGTTTGACGAACTTCGCCGACGTACCTCCAAACATCTGCTTGATAAAGCCGAAGAGGCCCTCAAAGCCATGGAGACCCAGCGTGAGACCCAGCGTCGTTCCCGTCAGAAGAACCAGGTCTTTACCGTCGCGTTGGTGGGT
>CAZLWH010000173.1:0-3200 GCA_964563265.1 uncultured Erysipelotrichaceae bacterium | reverse complement strand
AAGTCCTGCGCATAACACTGTTTGCCTAAGTCATTGAGACGATCCAACAGTTTTTCGTTCATCATGCACCTCAACTCAAGAATAACGGTCAACAGACGCAAAAACAAGAGTGAGTTTGATACAATAAGGATAGTGTTAAGTAAAGGAGCCTTATGCGTAAAAAAAGCGTAGTATTGATGATTGTATTGATGGTGTTGAGTGCTTGTGCCTCATCCTCTGCCTATCATAAGATTTCACCCTCCAAAGCGAAGTCCATGTTGGATGAAGGCAATGTCATCCTTGTTGATGTCAGGACCTTGGATGAATACAATGAGGGCCATATCGCGGGTGCGATCCTGATCCCCAATGAAAGCATCGGTTCGACTCAACCGGCGGCTTTGCCGGATAAAGAGGCGGTCATTTTGATTTATTGCCGCAGCGGAAACCGTTCCAAACAGGCTGCGGATAAACTGGTGGCGATGGGTTATACCAAGATTTACGATTTCGGAGGCATCATCGACTGGACTTACGGAACCGTTAAATAGGAGAAACAACCATGGAAAGAATCCGTCTCAACGACAGTGTCAGTCTGTCTCGCATCATTCAGGGTTTCTGGCACATTACCGATTGGAAGAGAACGCCTCAGGAGAATCTGGATTTTGTCTATGAATGTCTCAAATTGGGTGTGACCAGCTTTGACATCGCCGAGATCTATGGCGACTATGAAGCGGAAAGCGTCTTTGGGGAAGTCCTGAAACTGGATCCTTCGTTGCGATCCAAAATCGAGATCATCACCAAGACTGGCATCAATATGGCTTCTTCGAAAAGACCCTATACGATCGGTCATTATGATACGTCCTATGATCGGATCGTTGCTTCCTGTAAGACCTCTTTGAAGAAGATGAATACAACGTACATCGACGTCTTTCTGATCCATCGTGAAGATCCTTTGATCGATCATGAAGAAGTCGCCCGTGCTTTAAAAGACCTCACTGATCAAGGCCTCATCAAGTCCTACGGCGTCAGTAATTTCGACCCCTTTAAATTCGAAGCCTTACAGGCTGCCACCGGCAATCAATTGGTCACCAATCAGATCGAATGGAACCCCTTGGTGTTTGAACACGTCAACAACGGCAACCTGGATGTGCTTCAGAAGCACCATGTGGCGCCGATGATCTGGTCACCCTTGGCTCAAGGTCAATTGTTTAATCCCAATAAGCCCAAAGCCCTCAAGGTCGCTGAGGTCTTGACGGCTTTGGCGAAAAAATATGAGACGGCACCTGAAACGGTGGCCTTTGCGTATTTGTTGAAACATCCGGTCAAAGCCATGCCGATCAGCGGCAGTTCTAAGACCTCACGTTTAAAACACGCCGTGGATGCGTTGGACCTTAACTTAGAGCGCGAAGACTGGTATAAGATTTATGTTGCCAGCGGCGATAGGTGGCTGCGTTAAACCAATCATAAAAAAAACACCGAAATGAAGTTGTAAAGCCAAAGTAGACAACTTAATAAAAAATGATTATTCAAACCCCAGATCTCGTTTATATTGAACTGGGGTTTTGTAATTTAAGGCGTATGCCGGCCGTTCGTTGTTGAAATAGGTGATGTCTTCAGTAATAAGTTTCGGTAAATCATCGACTTTAGGATAATTGAAATCATAGTTGAGTTCGTCCTTGATCCATCCGTTGATCGCCTCTATGATTGGGTTGTCGGTTGGAGTCGCTTTCCGACTCATTGAGCGGGTTATGTTATAATTCAAATGAGCTTGTTGATAAGCTCGGCTGGAGTAGACTGTCCCTTGGTCTGTGTGAAGGATGACGGGGTGATCTGCTCCTTTTATTTTGATCTTGAGTTGTTCAAGGGTTTCGAAATAGGGCTTGATGTCGCCTCTTTTGGAAGAAATTGAAGAAGCGATGATCTCGTTATTGAAGGTGTCCAGGATATAAGTCCACTCCCATTGTGTTCCTTTGTTTCTCAGGATGGTCATATCGGAGACGACGATTTCTAGTGGCCGCTGAGTGCCCCAATGACTCTGGACCTCGTTTTTGAATACTTTATGCTCAGTTCCCGAAGTTACTTTGCTCGGTTTCCTAGCCTTAGAGCGGATTCCGGCTGCCTTCGCACACATGTGGGCGAGGTGATCTGAGAAGACCCATCCGGTTTGATTTCGAATCATTAATGCTAAATTATGATATCCGTAGGTTTTATGCTTCTGATGGGCTTGTTTGAGAAGTTTGGTCAGGCAGATCCGATCCAATTCATATTGTGTTTTGATGTCTTTTCGCCTCACCCACTTATAATATCCCGATCGATTTAACCCAAGATATCTCAGGACGAATGTCGTCCCGTATTCTTTCTTTAATTTTTCCACTATTTGATAATCTTGCCGTCTAAAGTGACGTACACCTTCTTTGAACCAACTCCTTTCACGGTGTAACCTTTTTTTAAGCGCTCTACCTCCACCTTAAGTTTCAGATTCTCGAGTTTCAGGAGTTCCAGCTCACTCATGCCTTTTTCTCTTCGTAACCCTATGGTCGGCTTTCCTTTCCGTTTCGGTCTGAGTCCTTCCTCGCCTTGGTCTCGATACTGGATAATCCATCTGCCCAGATTCCCTTGTGGTACTTTTTCTGAAATTGAAATGTCCCAAACGGAAATGTGCTCGTCGAAATGAAGCCGACATATTCTCAACTTCTCCTCATAGGTATACTTCCTGTTTGTTCCGCCTTTATTTCTTCCCATCTGTTTCTCCTTTCTTAAAGGATATGAAAAAAGTAGACAATCATCAAATGTTTTTTATTTGAGTTGTCTACTTTAAATTTACTACTTCAGAAAGGTGTTTTTTAGTTGTCAAGTTTGAGGTCGCCGTCTTTGATTTTTCCGGCTTTCACCAGGAAATAATAGGGGATCAGACTCAAGCCGGCGGGCAGGATGAAATGCAGGATCAGGATCGAAACCAAGACATTGGTCGTAAAACCCATTTCGTTGAGGGTCGTGATCTGTCCGACCAAACCTGAGGTGCCCATTCCGGCACCGACAGCGATGTTGGACATCTTGAAGACGGTCGTCGCCAGAGGCCCTGCGATCAGGGCTGCAAAGGTGGGGGGAATCAGGATCCACCAGTTTTTGATGACGTTGGACAATTGAAGTTTCGCTGTGCCCAAACCGACACCGACAAAACTGGATAGCTTGTTGTCTTTATAACCGATGGCCGCAAAGCCCAT
>CAZLWH010000172.1:0-3215 GCA_964563265.1 uncultured Erysipelotrichaceae bacterium | reverse complement strand
CCCGTCACTGTGTAACGCATCGTTATAGACATTGGAATGAACGATCGCATCCCCGACCATGATCAGATCGATCGTGGTTGAGATCGGAAAAGCCACCATGTCTTGATGGATGGTCTCTGTCGGGCCAGCATAAATCGGGTTTTTTGTTGTGCACGCCGTCAGAAACAGGAGTAAAACAAGAAACCGGTTCCGCATTATTTATATGACCTCCGGTAAGGTTTGAAGACAGAATCATGGTCCTTGAGGGAACCGTAAACGGCATTGACCCAGTTGGGATTGCGCAGAAGCTCACGGCCCAAGGCGACCAGTTCGACCTCTTGCAAGACCGCTTCGGCTTGTTCAGGCATCGTGATCAATCCGACTGCGATGACCGGTTTATTGAGGATCGATTTGATGGTTTTGGCGTAATCGACCTGATAAAACGGTTTGAGTTCGATGGGTTTGACCACCGCAACGCCGCCTGAGGAGACATGGATCAGATCCAGTTTGTCTTTGACCGGTTCCAAAAGTTTGGCGACATCTTCGGGATGGTTGCCTTCAGGATGGAATTCTTCGCCGGAGACCCGAATCAAAAGCCACTTGTCCTTGGGCCAGACCGAAGCCACCGCGTTGATCACTTCTCGTACGAAACGGCCTCTGTTGTCTAAACTTCCGCCGTATTCATCCTCGCGATGATTGGCCAAAGGCGACATGAACTGATTGATGAGATAACCATGGGCCCCATGCAGTTCGATCGCATCGAAACCGGCTTGATCGGCCCGCTTGGCCGCCTGTTTAAAGGCTTCTACGGTATCCTTGATGTCTTGATGAGACATCGCATCGGGGGTCTGATAATCTGAGGAGAAGCTTTCTGCGGAAGGGGCCAGATGAGGCTGAGCCGTGGTCTGTGATTTTCTTCCGGAATGCTGAAGTTGAATGGCGATCTTGCTGCCGTAACGATGGACCTCATCGACGACAGTCTTGAGTCCTGCGATGTGATCATCGCTCCACAAGCCCAAATCATCATCGGTGATCCGACCGGCAGGGGTGACTCCCGTGGCTTCAATGATGATGAATCCGACATTGCCCATGGCCCTGGTCGAATAATGCGAAACATGGAAAAGATTGGCGAATCCGTCTTTGGCCATATACATACACATGGGCGGCATGACGATCCGATTCTTTAACGTGATCTTGTTTAAAGTATAGGGTTTTAGGGTTTCCATAGGTTCTCCGTTGGTCAAATAATTGGCTAAGTTTAGTGTAGCGTTTATAATGATGGATGTAAAGCGAGGAACAGTATATGCAAAGAAACATCAAGAAAATCATCAAAGGCATGCCGACCCAAGATGGCGCAGGGGTCAAACTGACCCGTGTTTTAGGGGCCAGAGATGTCCGTGATATCGATCCGTTTCTGATGCTGGATGCCTTTGATTCGACCAATCCCAATGACTATACAAAAGGCTTTCCCTGGCATCCTCACAGGGGCATAGAGACCTTTACCTACCTGATTTCCGGTAACATTGAACATCAGGACTCCTTGGGCAACAAAGGCATCTTAAGCGACAATGAAGCCCAATGGATGACCGCAGGCAGCGGGATCATCCATCAGGAAATGCCCAAAGAAGCCAAGAGAATGCTGGGACTTCAGCTGTGGATCAATCTGCCCAGAGCCAGTAAAATGGTACCTCCGGCCTACTGGGACATCAAAGCCAAAGACATCTTGGAACTCAAGAAACAAAACCAAACCATCCGGATCATCTCCGGTGAACTCGAAGGCTTAAGACCCGCTGTTCAGCCCAAATATGTCCAAGCCAGGATCCTGGATGTGCATCTGGAAGCCGGGGCACAGTTTGTCTTAGCGACCCCAAGCGACAAGACCGTGTTCCTGTATCTGTTTGAAGGCTTACTGAATAACAGTGCCGATGAAAAGCCGATCCATGACCACAGTGTCGCCTTGTTTGAGAAGGGTGAAGCCGTGGCTTTACTCGCCAAGGTCAAAAGCCGTTTCGTCTTATTTGAAGGCTTGGCGCTCAATGAACCGGTCGCTTTTGGAGGACCGATCGTCATGAATACCCGTGAAGAATTAGAAGAAGCCTTCAAGGAATTGGACGAAGGCACCTTCATACGATAGTTGACCCGCTTATTGACAAGCCCATAAAGCACCTATACACTAAAATCAAGGAGAAGCCTGATGCCTAAAATCTATGATAACGTGACTCAGCTCATCGGCAAGACGCCCTTGATCCGGATCGACCGCTTCTCTGCGCTTCATCAGGGAAAAGCCAATCTCATCGTCAAACTCGAAGCCGCCAATCCGGCAGGCAGTGTCAAAGACCGGATCGCTTTGAAGATGATCAATACGGCCCTCAGTTTAGGCCATTTGACTCCTGACGGTGTGGTCATCGAACCGACTTCCGGCAATACCGGCATCGGTTTGGCCAGTGTCTGCGCTTCCAAAGGCATCGCCCTGATCTTGACGATGCCTGAAAACATGAGCATCGAACGCCGCAAGATCCTGAAAGCTTATGGGGCCCAAGTCTTATTGACCCCCGCCGATCAAGGCATGCGGGGGGCCATTGAAAAGGCCACCGAACTGGTGAATGCGAATCCTAAAGCTTATATGCCCTCTCAGTTCGACAATCCCAACAATCCCAAAGTCCACTTTGAAACCACCGGACCCGAGATCTTCCATGATACCGACGGTCAAGTCGATGTCGTGGTGCTTGGAGTCGGTACGGGCGGATCCATCACCGGCATCGGCGAATACCTCAAAGGGAAGAACCCAACGGTCAAGATCGTTGCGGTCCAGCCTGAAGAATCCCCATTGCTGACGGGCGGAAGTCCTCATCCGCATAAACTCCAGGGCATCATGCCCAACTTCATTCCCTTGATCCTGAATCAAAAGATCATCGATGAAGTCATCTCAGTATCGACTCAGCAAGCCTATGACGCAGCCCGAAGTTTGGCCACCTCAGAAGGCATCTTATGCGGCATCTCCGCAGGCGCAGCCTTGCATGCGGGCATGGTCTTATCCCAACGCAGTGAAAACCAAGGCAAAAACATCATCGTCCTTCTACCGGATGGCGGTGAACGATATCTATCGACCCTTCTTTATGAAGAGTAACAGGAGCATTATGAAAAACCACAACCAAGTCCAACGCATTACCATCATGGGGATGCTGATCGCACTGATCGTCATCATGACCTTCACCAACATCGGCTTTATCCTGTTG
>CAZLWH010000171.1:0-3236 GCA_964563265.1 uncultured Erysipelotrichaceae bacterium | reverse complement strand
TAATAATAAACAAGGAGGGCCTATGAGCCAGGAAAAATTTAAGAAGTATTTTCAGTTCTTTTTGGTAGTATTAGCAGCAGGGTCTATTTATCCGTTGATTTATCTGAAGAGCAATTATCAGGAAACCATCCTGCAAGTCTTCAACATGTCGAATGCCCAGTTGAATTCGATGTATACGATCTTGGGGTGGGTGTTTGTTGCCGGATACATTCCGTCAGGCATCTTAAGCGACCGTTTCTCAGCGAAGAAACTGTTGGCGATCTCACTGTTCTTCACCGGGTTGGGTGGATTATGGTTCGCACAAGTTCCTTCATACAATTTCGTTATGGTCATCTTCGCAGTATGGGGTTTCTTCTCCGTCTTTACATTCTGGAGTGCCCATATGAAAATCGTCAAACTGCTTGCGACTGAAAAAGAACAAGGCACCTTCTTTGGTATCTTGGACGGCGGACGCGGCGTGGTTGAAGCCTTATTGGCCAGCTTGGCGCTCTTCATTTTCTCCGGCATCTTGGGCGACAGCCTGAATGTTGCTGACAAAGCTTCTGCTTTAGTCGCTGTTATCTACATGTATTCTGCTGTTCTGATCGTCACCGCCGTCTTGGTTTGGTTCTTCGTTCAGGATGACAAAAAAGTATTGGCCAATAATTCAGACTTGAAAGAAAAAGTTAAATCTCCTGAATTCAAATTCTCCGAATTGGGCAATTTGTTCAAAAATCCTAAAGTCTATCTCTTAGGTGGTATTATTTTCATGGGTTACGCAGTATTCTGGACCGTTTATTACCTGAGCTGGTTCCTTGAAACGTACGTCGGTATCGACCCTGTTTCAGTCGCCGGTACCATGGTTGTTGTCTTGTGGATGCGTCCTGTCGGCGGTTTCATCGGCGGATACTTGGCTGATAAACTCGGCAAAACCACCGTTCAGATCGGTGCCTTGACTGGCGCTGCCGCTTGCTTGGTTGCGATCTCCGTTATTCCGGTTTCCGGTAATACGGGCTTGTTCCAGCCGTTGATCATTGTCTTGGGAATCTTCCTGTATGCCATCCGCGGTACCTACTGGTCACTGTTGGGCGATCTTAATCTGAATGCTTTGATTCTTGGAACTGCCATTGGCGCTGTCTCCTTCATCGGTTACATGCCTGACATCATCCTGCCTGAATTCAACACCTTCTTGTGGAAGACATTTGGGGATCTTGGCGGATTCAATGCTTACTTCATCTCCAGTGCGATCATGGCTATGGCCGGTGTTGTCTTGGTCATCGTCTTTGGTATCATGCTCAAAAAGGAAAAACAAGCCGCTAAATAATCATGAACATCCTATGCCTCATCAAATTCATTCCAGATATGGACGACTTCAAATACGACTATGAACGCAATGTGCTGATTCGGGACAAGATGAATCAAATTCTTAACCCCGATGATGCGGTTGCAGTGGCTTTCGCGCTGAGTGTGAAGAAATATTATCCTTCCACTTCGATCGAAGTCATCACCATGGGTCCGAAAAACGTCACTCCTAAACTGGAAGAACTGTTAAGGCTGGATGTCGATCATGCGACCTTGATCACGGATGCCGCCTTTATCGGAAGCGATACCTATGCGACAAGCCGGGTCTTGGCTCAAACGATCCAACAAAAAAAGTATGATTTGATTTTGACAGGGACCCACACCCAGGATGGCGATACCTCGCATGTTCCGGCTCAGGTGGCTCAATGGTTGAGCCTGCCTCATCTGTCAAACATCATCAATATCAGTATGAAGTCTATCGACTCTGGACGCCTGGAGCTCAGCGCGGATCATGATCAGGAGATCATGACCTTCGCGCTGAAGCTTCCGGCGGTCTTGAGCCTACAAAAAGAAGCCCCTTATAAACTGCCTTATGTGCGCTATGATGATCTCAATAAAGTGGTCTCTGAGCGCCTGCATATCCTTAGCTTAAAAGAGTCAGGATTACGTAAAGAAGAGGTCGGTTTCAACGGATCCAAAACCAAGGTCATCAAGACCTTCGTCAAGACCCAAGTCAAACACGACAAAATCGAAGTGACGACCGATGAGGCCGGACTTCAAACCGTGGTCGATTTCCTGAAAGACAAAGGCTTCCTCTCATGAAGAAGATCATGATTTTTCTCGATAAGACCAATCCGAAAGACCTCAGCCTCTTGGGTGCTGCGCAACGCATGACCCAAAGTCAAGAAGCCCTGATCACCGCCATCGGGTATAAGGATCATGTTCCTTCAACAGACAGTGTCTATGACCGTGTCCTGGTGATCGATGATTCTGTGATGCCTTATGATACCTCAGCGTTGACAGACGTATTACATACCGTTCAGCAAGAACACAAGTTCGACATCCTCCTGCTTCCTGCGACCCCGTTGGGAAGGATCTTGGCCCCCAGAGTGGCCATCGCCCTTCATACCGGATTGGTTGCGGATGTGACGGATCTCGAAGTCCATGAAGATGTCATCCAAATGATCCGTCCTGCTTACAGCGGTAAGCTGATGGCCCAGATCATTCAAACGGGAGAAGGTCCCTTGATGATGAGTGTCAGACCCAACGGCTTTCAGCCGCTGTCCATGCTCATCAAAGAGACGATCATCACCCAGCTTATCTGTCATCCACAAGACTCAAAGATCATCCTGATCGAATCTCGTAAAAAAACACCGGCACAAGATATCCGCGACAGTAAGATCCTGATTTCTGGGGGAGGCGGTGTCTTAGATCATTTCGATCACCTGCAAGCGTTGGCCGACGTGCTTCACGCGCAGGTCTCAGCGAGCCGAAGGGTCGTGGACTCTGGGGTAGTCCATCGTAAGATCCAAGTTGGTCAGTCCGGTAAAACGGTCTCTCCGAAACTCTATATCGCCTTGGGCATTTCCGGTTCGGTCCAGCATATCGAAGGACTCAAAAACGTAGAAACGATCATCGCGGTCAATACCAATAAGAATGCCCCGATCTGTAGCCTTGCAGCCCTGGTGGTTGAAGGCGACGCCGTCGATTTTATAGACAAGCTTATCACTAAAATTAAACAAAACAGTTTGAATTTCAAGGAGGAAACACAATGAACATTCAAGACTTCAACATGAATTTCTTTTCTTTAAAAGGTAAAAATGCTTTGGTTACCGGCGGAAACAGTGGCTTAGGCCAGGCTTTCTCAACGGCTTTGGCCAAAGGCGGCGCTAACGTTATGGCCGTATCGATCATGGATGACGGCGGAGAAACCAAAGCAATGGTTGAAAGCTGCG
>CAZLWH010000170.1:0-3247 GCA_964563265.1 uncultured Erysipelotrichaceae bacterium | reverse complement strand
ACATTTTCAAATGGCATGTTATTTCCTCCTGCTATTTAATAGTGAAAACTCTTATCTATATAATACCCTATAAATCGCGACTTTCACAAGTTAAAGCACTAAAAAGAGCCTTAATTGGCTCTTTTCTCTTCTGCGCTCAGCATTAGTTTTGCTTTCAGTTCGCCCATGATGGTATCAGCGATGACCGGATTGGCTTCCAGGTAGGCTTTGACGGCTTCTCTGCCCTGCCCGATCTTCTCGGCTTTATAGCTCATCCAGGATCCTGACTTCTGTATGATCTCATTTTCGATGGACAGATCGATCAGTTCGCCGATACGGGAAATCCCGGTACCGTACATGATTTCGACCAGTGCGATCTTAAATGGTGGAGCAACTTTATTCTTGACGACTTTGACGGTGACTTTATTTCCGATGACGTCAGTGCCGTTTTTAATGGCTTCACCGCGACGGATGTCGATACGGATCGAAGCATAGAATTTCAATGCTTTACCGCCGGCCGTCGTTTCAGGATTGCCAAACATGACGCCGATCTTTTCTCTGAGCTGATTGATGAAAATACAGGTACATTCACTGCGGTTCATGACACCGGCCAGCTTACGCATGGCTTTCGACATCAATCTGGCTTGTAATCCGACAGAAGCATCCGACATTTCACCATCGAGTTCCGCTTGAGGAACCAAAGCTGCAACAGAGTCGATGACGATCAAGTCAATGGCTCCGCTCTTGATCAGCATTTCTGTGATTTCTAAGGCTTGTTCGCCGCTGTCAGGCTGAGACAGGACCAATTCATCGATATTGACACCCAAAGCCTTCGCATAACGCGGATCGATGGCATTTTCAGCATCGATAAAAGCAGCTTTTCCGCCCCGTTTCTGTACTTCAGCGATGGCGTGAAGCGCTAAGGTCGTCTTCCCGCTGGATTCCGGGCCATAGATTTCGATGATGCGCCCTTTCGGATAACCGCCGACGCCCAACGCGGCATCGATCGAGATCGATCCTGAACTGATTGCGTCAACATCGACATTAGCACGGTCTCCCAAACGCATGACTGATCCTTTACCGTATTGTTTTTCGATTTGTTTGATGGTTTCTTCCAACATGAGATTCTTTTTATCGTCCATAAGTCCTCCTTTATCGGTTTATGTGTGAATTTTAAATTTTCCTAATCAGTTCAAGCAGGTTTTTGACACCTTCAGAACAGGCGGCTTCTCGAAGTTCATTGCGTTTGAGATTGGCGATACCGCCAAAGACAAGAGTCTCCTGTGAAGAAGCAACTGCACCGTACCATAACCCGACAGGCTTATTTTCCTGAGCCAAGGGGCCGGCATTACCACTGAAGGCTACAGCAACATCTGATTTAAACAAAGCCCGTGTTTTCTCCGCCATCTCGCAGACGGCTTGCGGACTGATTGTACCATAACGTTCGATGACTTGAGGTTCGACATGCACTATGTCGATCTTGGAGAAAGGGCTGTATGCAACGATACTGCCCAGATAGACAAAGGACGCTCCTGAAACGGCGGTGATTTTGGAGGCGAACAATCCTCCTGTAAAACTTTCACAGGTTGAAAGTGTCAATCCTTTTTCAGTCAGTGCCGCAATCAGTTTCAGCATTATTTGGACTCAAGCACCACGCTGCTGAGCTGTCTGAAATAGTTAATTCCGCTGGCAATCGAAATGACGACCGAGAACCAAAGCAAGAAGGTCGAAACCGGAAGATTATAGAGTTCAAAGGGCATATTACTGAACAGGATCAGCATGATCGTGACCATTTGGACGACTGTTTTGAGTTTACCAAGATAACCGGCGGCCATGACTTTGCCTTTTTCGGCTGCCAGCATTCTTAATCCGTCAACAAACACATCCCGCCAGATCATGACCAAGACGGCAACGACCGGGATCAGGCCTTGGTAAGCAAACAGGATAAACAAGGTATTGACCAACAGCTTATCGGCAATGGGATCCATGAATTTCCCGAAGGTGGAAACCTGGTGGTTCTTTCTCGCCAGATAACCGTCCAGGAAATCTGTGAAACTGGCCAACGCAAACAATCCGAGCATGATCAGATTGATGACCGGTACTGTGACAAAGTCAATGGAGATATGACCAAAAACGATGCCATATTGGCCAAACGGGAATACCGCAAAGAAGACGATGACAGGAACAAAGAAAATGCGCAATAAGGTCAATCTGTTGGGTAGATTCATGGTGTTGTCCCCTTGAAGGTGAAATAGAAATAGGTTTTTGATCCGTGTTTAATCGAAGCATCGATCGGGATCGGGATCCCGTTTAGGGTAATGTTCTGTCGATAGACAAAACCGATGACGACTTCAACTTCCATGTCGTCATGGACTTGCGGAATGATCAGGGTATAAACAGCTTTTTTTGGATAGAAACCCGTCTGAGGGTTCGTAATTTTGACGCCGTCGATCTTACTGCCCAACCAGGATGACGTATAGGGTTGAGAAATGATCAGCGTGATCTCCTGAGTGTCTTCATAACCGTTAATGACAAAATGGGTCGCATCTACCGAGGTCACGGTCAAGACCTTAACTTCAGGCGTATCCGGGATATCGGGTTCATTGTCATGAACGATGGGATCAGGCAATACGATGAGTTCATCTTGATCAGGGCTTACGTTGAGCAAAGGAATGATGGATGTCACAAAAACATAGATCAGTGCCAACACCACCAGGATACTGATGACAAACATCGTGATAAATCCGACATCTGCTTTTTGCTTGACGCGTCTTGACGATGTTTTAGATGATTTTTTGCTGCCTTCTGCGATGACTGAAGCTCGGTTTTTGACGCGCTGGTTGGCTTCATTGATTTCTTCTATTTTCTTAAGTGAATCCGTTTGGGTATAATCTTCGAGGGATTCACTCAAAAGATTTTTATAATCATCATAGTTGAGATGTAAGGCATTGAAATAATACCTTACATAAAATTTGACATACGTCAGCTCATCTTTAAAATAAGCCAGATTGCCTTCTTCGATCGCTTTCAGTTTCGCTTGAGGGACTTTGGTTTTAACGCTCATATCTTGAAGCGTATACCCTAATTCTTCCCGTCTTGTCTTCAGTACTTGTCCGATTTTTATCATAAGTTTGTTATCTATAGAATTATAGCAAATAACACCGTATAAAACAAATAAAAAGGAGCTTGCGCTCCTGATTATTTAACATCTGATAAGCCATGTTCTGTCCCGTTGCCGGGGGCAATCATTTATCTACATTGCTGTCTC
>CAZLWH010000169.1:0-3274 GCA_964563265.1 uncultured Erysipelotrichaceae bacterium | reverse complement strand
TTCTATCAGGCGGATTCAGCCAGAACTGCGCAAGATCGCGGTTCAATGGGACTGGGTTTAGCCATGGTCAAAAAAATCGCTGTCATGCATGGTGGAGACATCAAAGTCGACAGCCAGATTAATCAAGGCAGTAAATTCATTGTTAAATTTCCAATAAAATAAAACATTTCTAATGAGGATTTAATCTTGCTTTGTGATAATGGGTTCATTACACAGAGAAAGGAACTCAAGTAATGAACAACAACAGTAAGAAAACCAAACTATTTGGCGGATTGGCCATCGCAGGGATTGCGGCACTAACGCTCTTAGGCAGTATCGGCGTCAATGCGCTCACCTCGGATACGACCGCCGGATCTACAGCTCCGACGCCTACGCCAACGCCTACGCCTAAACCGACCCCGACGCCTAAACCAACTCCTACACCGACTCCTACCCCGACGCCTACGCCTACTCCTACTCCGACGCCAACACCTACCCCGACTCCAAGTTCGGATCTGGAAGGATTGGAATTGGCTAAAGCAGTCGCACTGGCTGATGCCGGTCTGACTGAAGCGGAAGTCACCTTCACTGAACTCGAAACTGAGAATGAAGACGGTACCGTGGTCTATGAAGTTGAATTTGTTGTTAACGGAACTGAATACGAATACAAGATTTCGGTTTCAGGCACAATCCTCAAATCCGAAAGCGAAGCTGAAGAAACTGAAGTTGAAGATGATGAAGATGCCCAGCATCCTGCAGAATCCTCCAATGACGATTCTCAGGATCATCATGCTGAGCCTGCCGACAGTCATCACGATCAACACAGAGACTAAAAATCAAACCGATTCCACAGTGGATCGGTTTTTTTATGTTGATCTTATTTTTTCAATCTTGAATGGTTATACTAAAGGTAGAGAATTACATCGATGCCAACACTCTTTATCTTCAGTAATCTATTCTTTCTGATCCTTCTGATCCGGTCTTCTTTAAAAGGGGATTCAGACCAGCGATTCTTCATCAAAACAGTCGCCTGTTTTCATTTTGTTTTCTTAGCGCTTTGGGCAGTGATGACTTTGGGTTATGAATCTGGTTATCTTTGGCTAATGATTGGCTTGTTCTGTGCCTTCTTAGGCGATATGACTTTGGGACTCAAACACAAAGGATCGTGGGCTGTGAAAACAGGATTTTTGTTTTTTGGACTGACTCAACTCAGTTACATCGCTTTCTTCGGGTTCCGTCTTTTGGCTTTGGAAATCGCCCTGCCTTTCTTCTTGGTTTTAGGGGTCTTAACATGGCGTTTGAAAGATCATCCCGCATATGACTTCAAAGCCATGGGGACTGCGACATTGATGTATGCTTGTCTTATGATCCTGATGATGAGCTGTGCTTTGTCACGGATGTTTCTTCGCTTTTCTGAGCCTGATTTGATCAGGGCGATCGGTGCGGTATGTTTTGTGGTTTCGGATGTGCTTTTACTGAATCTGTATTATCGGAAGCAGAAAAAAACCGGAACCATTCCGGTTTATCTGATCTTGTATCATTTGGCTCAAAACCTGATGGCCTTGAGCCTGTGGTTTAGGTGATCTTAATCCGCATCATCTTTTAAGATATACTGTAAGGCCACACAGCCTGGTCCGCCAAGCGCGATCATGACCGGAGAGAAGTTGAGGTATTCAATGTCCAAATCGCCCAGTTTCTCTTTGACTCTGGCCTCCAACATTTTTGCGGTTTCCAGATTCATCGCATGAACGATATAGATCTTATGTTTCAGACTGACCGCATTCTCGGTCATTTTTCTGATGATCTGATCGAAGGCTTGCTGCCAAGTTCTGCCAACCCCAAACTTTTCGAGTTTTTCCATACCGGGGACAAAGGTCAGGATCGGTTTAACGCCCAGCATTCCCGCGAAGGTCGCTGCCATTGGGGAAATTCGACCTGAACGTTTCAGAAAATTGAAATCGACCGGAATCAGGAAGGACTGACATTCACTCAAACAACGATCCATCCTGGCGATGATTTCATCGACTTTGTGTTTTTCAGACAGACGCTTGGCCAAAAGAACGAGATATTGCTGAGTCCCGACCAAACCTCTGCTGTTATACAGGACCAACTCTGAACCGAGTTCCCGAAGGGCCGATGAAGCAACATCATACGTCGAACTGATGCCTTTGGCCACACAGATGTGGATTCCTTCTTTGGTATGTTCATAGATCTCCATGACTTGTCCGATCGAAGGCAGGGAGGTATGCGCGGTTTGGGTCTTGGTGATCTCCAAAAACTTCTCAGACGTAATATCAAGATAGTCGCGGTAATTGACCCCGTTGACTTCGACCTGAAGCGGAACCAGATCGATATCCTGCTTTTCAGCGATCTCAACACTCAGAAGACTTCCAGTATCAGTGATTATTTTCATGAGGGACCTCTACTTTCATTATACATAAAAAGAGTAAAAATGCATCAAGAGAGATGAGGCCCTCTTTCACATAAAATAGTCATCAGGATGACTAGAATATGTCAGTTAAGTTAGGCTTCAACCCTGTTTTTTTAGAGGCTGATGTGTTAGACTATAACCATGTTACAAAAGGGTGTCGTGATCAGATAGCCTTGGAATTTAGACCCGTCACGTAACGCATCTCTTTTGAAACATAGGCCTACTGCGCTTGTGTTTTTTATTTTAATGACAACTGAATCTTTTGTATAACTGCGGAAATATGGTCCGCAAGTCTCTACCCCATCACCTTAAACGACGGGACTACAAAATCAAAAGAGCTGACAAGCTGTTTTTTGGTTTTTATGAGACATCCGGACCGGGTGTCTTTTCTATTTAAAAGGAGGCTTCAAATGGCTGAAATCAAAGTATCTGTCGTTATGGGTTCCATCAGTGATTATGAGACGGTCATCGAAACCGTCAAGATCCTGGAGTCCTTTGAAGTCCCTTATGAGAAAAAAGTGGTCAGTGCGCACAGAACCCCTGAAGATATGGTGGAATACGCCAAAGCAGCAGCGGATCGCGGGATCGAAGTCATCATTGCGGCAGCCGGTGGGTCAGCCCATTTGCCTGGGATGATCGCTTCTTTGACGATCTTGCCGGTCATCGGGATCCCCATCAAGACCTCCTCCTTGGATGGCTTGGATAGCCTGTTGTCGATCAATCAGATGCCTTACGGTGTGCCTGTCTTAACCACGGCCATTGGTGTAGCAGGAGCCAAAAATGCGGCCTTGTCTGCGATCCGGATCTTAGCGACCCAGGATCCTGTTTTAGCCAAGAAACTCCATGATCATCAAATCGAGATGG
>CAZLWH010000168.1:0-3276 GCA_964563265.1 uncultured Erysipelotrichaceae bacterium | reverse complement strand
TACGCCGTGAAGGTTTATCGCGCTGGAAAGCTTTCGTTTATGGTCAGGCTTCCGGCATTGTCGAACCGATCGCCGGCGTCTTTGGCGCTTGGCTTGTCTTGTCGGTCAAACCGATCCTGCCTTATGCCTTGGCGTTTGCCGCAGGGGCCATGATCTATGTCGGCGTTGAAGAACTGATCCCTGAAGCTCAGGGCAGCGAAAAAACCGATTCGTCAACGATCGGTGTCATGATCGGTTTCGCCATCATGATGTTTCTGGATGTGGCGTTGGGATAACGATTTAGACCAGTCGAGTTTGGCTTTATGAGCCTGATCCGACTGGTTTTTTCTTGGGATCTTATATAGGATGCTGTCTTTTAGAAGCTTGGCTCCGGTTTGATGATAATGAAAGGCAATGCCTTTGGAGATGGCTTGGTTTCTGAGTGAGAGGACCCAATCATAATCGCAGACTCTGGCCTCACTGCCGCTTTCTCCCCCCACCAGGACCTGTTCGATCTTATCGGTGAGATAAGGATCTAAATCAATGGCTTCCAGTAAAGGCTCACAGATGATGTTTCTGTGCTTGATTGGCAGTTTCAGAAAGATTGGAAGACGTAAACGGGCTTGAAGCTGATTTTCGACTGTGCATCCGATGATGACATTGTCGTAGCCGTCTCCCCAATCTGCAGGCAGCACCTTTTCTAAACGGGCTATGCGCTTGGTCAGGAAAATGAAGGTCAGATCGGTTCTGAGTTTCATCATTTTCCAGACCTCAGGTCTCCATTCATCGGCTTCTTCCACCAGAAAATCTGAGCTGAAGCATGTGTATACCGTTTCACCGGACGGGATGGTATAGTTTCCTTGACGATTTTTCTTAATAGGCAAGTTAAAAGTACCGTTTTTGGACACGATGGACGGATCACGGTCATAGTGCGCATCAATGCGATACACATAACAATTTTCGCAGCCCGGTGAGATTTTGTGACAGCCATGCCAGGGATTATAAAGCACCATACCTGTATTATAAATCAAAGGAGACCTCTATGTCATCGATTGAAAATTATCTTAACGTCATGAATGCTGAAGACAGGATCGTGATGGAAACATTACGCCAGACCATTCTGACGCATTTGCCTGCTGGTTTTGAAGAACAGCTGAGTTACGGGATGATCGGTTATGTGGTTCCGCATTCTGTTTATCCTGCAGGTTACCATTGTGATCCGAAGCTTCCTTTGCCTTTTATGGGGATCGCACGTCAAAAACAGGCCTTTACCTTTTACCACATGGGGCTGTATGCGGATCCGGTCCTCTTTGAGTGGTTCAAATCAGAGTATGAATCCCGCTTTGGAAAGTTGGATCACGGAAAGTCCTGTCTTCGTTTCAAAACAAAAGAAAAGATCCCGTTTGAATTGATTGGGATCTTGGTTGAGAAGATATCGGTGAAGACGTGGATCAGTGTCTATGAAGCTAATTACCCAAAGCCTCGGCGATGATGCGGTAATAATCATTCTCAAGAAACGTCTGGGAATAATAGAATTTCGTATTGACGACTTCGATCATGCGTTTGACATAGTCCGCATCTTCCGTGACCCCATCATTATAGATGAAGGTTTTTGTGACCGCATTGTATTTACCCAAGGGGGTAATAAAACTGTGATCTTTGAAGATGACCAGCGGTACGGTCGTTGAGAAGATGTCGGTGCCCATCATCAGTCGTGAATCAAAGGAGATCCCCATCAGATTGGCAATCGTCGGCAACAGATCCAGACTGGATACGGATTTGGTGATGGTTTCTGAAACGATGTTTGGGTTGTAGATGATCAAGGGACTGCGGTATACATCGAATTCCATATCGACTTTGACCCCATCATTGATGTTGGTCAGGGTATCTTCAAAGAAGTTATAGGGATAATGATCCCCGGTCAAAACGATCAGGGTCTGATCAAGCTTGCCTGCTTTTTTAAGTTCATCCAAGAGATAAGCGATCGACTTGTCGAGTTCGATCTGGGCAGCCAGATAGCCTTTGGCGTATTCGATATAAGGCAGATCCTTGACCAGGTCTTGGTTCTTGGCCGCTTGCGCATTGGCCGTCCAGTAATAATTGGAGTGTCCTGAAACGGTCATATAGTAGATGTGAAACTTATCCTCGTTGATGTACATCGGGATCGTTTCTTTCATCATGGCCAGATCGGATTGAGGCCATTCGCCGGTATTGGTCAAACCGTTGCCGACGCCCATATAGGTATAGCCCAGATTGGGATGAGACAGTTCCCGGTGATAATACTTATAATTGTTGTTATGAAAGGCGAAGGTCGTATAGCCCAGAGCCTTCATTTGATGGCCCAAGACAAAGCTCATGTCGTTGACAGAAGAAGTTCTTAAGCTCCAGACGCCAGACTTTGGAAGCAGGCTGGTAAAGCCCATGTATTCGGCGTCTAAAGTCGATACGGTATACAAAGGGGTGTAATAGTTGGTGAAGTAATAGCCCTCGTGAATCAGCTTGTAGAGGGTCGGCGTGGTGTCTTCCCGAACTGCCCAGCGCGAGAAGGTCTCAGCCGTGATCACGATCAGATTATAATCTTTGAAGAGTCCCGTCTTTTCGTTTTGATAGGAAGGAACCCGATTTGAGAAATACGCATGCATGGATTTCAGGATCGGATCCTGTTCATTGGCAATCAAAGTCTCAAAATCGATGGGTAAGGTGTTGGGCAAGTAATCACTGGGTTCTTCTTCGCCATCGTCTTCATCCACCACGTCAGGGATCCGGATCGCATTGGCCCAGCCCAGGCTTTCTCGCGTCATCCTTGTCAGATCGACTGTAAAGGTCGTCAACAAGCCCAAATTCTTGATGGAATCGATGATGTCGGAATGATAAACATAAGCATCATAAACGTCATTGTCCCGATCCAGTGTTGAGATCCCAAACAAAGTCGCTGAATAGAGAAGGATAAAACACATCAGCATGACCAAGGACTTGCGTGTTGGCCAAGGCTCGCGCTTGAGGTTCTTTCTGAAGAATAACAGGAGATAGAGTGGAATATTGATGATCAAGACGACCTCCAGATGATGAAGAACCAGATCGATGATCTCGCGGTAGAAGCTATTCGCCACCATGCCCGCATTGAAAAGCGAAACCATGATGTAGTAGGTGTCAAAGAAGTAATAATAGTAGATCTGAGATTCATACGCCAACGCCAAAAGCATGACGATGCTGAAGAGGATGAACCGGTTTGCTTTGAAAAGACGCGTTATCGCGGTCAATAAAAGAGCAGTACACAGGTTAAATAAAACCGGCATC
>CAZLWH010000167.1:2230-3279 GCA_964563265.1 uncultured Erysipelotrichaceae bacterium | reverse complement strand
AAACCAAAGCATACTGTTCTCAACAGATGGAGACCCTTTGGGATGAAGTTAAACGTCTTAGAAATCCGCATAATTACTATGTCGACTTATCAGAAAAACTATGGAATCTGAAAAACGATCTCATTAGTAAAAATAAAAAGGTCTAGGAAATTTCCTAGACCTTTTTTGTGATTAGCGTTTGCCTTGATCGTAAGGTTCACCGGCCGCTCTTGGTGCCGCTGATTTCTTAGATGTAAAGGTCAAGACAATGAGCGTTGCCAAATAAGGCAGGATCTTATAGATCGCTGAGGGCAATTTGAGTGAAGCCAAAAACGGAATAATGGTGAACGTGTTGGAGATGGTTGAAGCGAGTCCGAAGAAGACAGCAGCCAAGAAAATCCGATAAGGTCTCCATTGGCCAAAAATCAACACAGCCAAAGCCAAGAACCCATAGCCTAAGGCATCACCGCTGAAGTTGGTTGTGATGGGTACGATCAGGATCAATCCACCCATTCCGGCCAAGGCTCCCGAAATAATGACACCAAGATAACGCATTTTCGCAACATTGATCCCGGCAGCATCTGCCGCTTGTGGATGTTCACCGCAAGAACGTAAACGAAGACCAAAACGTGTCTTAAACAAAACGAAGGATGAGATTAGAAGGATCGCTAGTCCAAGATACGTCGATAAGTAGACGCTTCGGAAAAACAAGTTTCCAATGATGGGGAGATCACCAAGAAATGGTACTTTGACAATACGGAATGTGTTTTCGAAATCGATTTGTTTGACGCCAAGAATAACTTTGGCAGCATATACCGCAAATGCTGTGGCAAACAGGTTAAGTGCTGTTCCTGAGATGGTCTGATCCGCGCGCATATTGATGGATGCGTAAGCATGAAACAGAGAATAGATCATTCCAACAATCGCTGCGACCAAGATGGCTGAAACAAACAGAAGCTGATCAGGCATTTTACCTGAGAAAATACGGATAAAGAAGATACCAAAGAATGCACCCATGACCATAATGCCTTCCAAGGCAATGTTTACGACACCGCCCCGTTCAGAGAACA
>CAZLWH010000167.1:0-2220 GCA_964563265.1 uncultured Erysipelotrichaceae bacterium | reverse complement strand
ACGATCAGTAAGGGAACGATGAACAGAAATGAGTTTTGAACTATAAAATAGACGATATCTAGTGTGTTCATTTTTTGACCTCAAACTTTTGCAGTACTTGGACTATTTTTGCCCTGAAGAAGAATGACAAAGCACTCAGATAAATAATAACCGCCACCATCAAGTCAATGATTTCGACCTGAATCGGAAAACGCTGTACATAGAAACCGCCCAGCTTGATGTAGGCGATGAAGATCCCTGCAAAGATGATACCAATCGGATTACTGAGACCCAGTAAAGCCACCGAGATCCCGGTGAAACCTTCCGGATACTGAAGCAGGAGGTCAATAACTTCAAAATGTCTGCCCGTACCGGCCAAGTACATAATCCCTCCGCCGAGCCCGGCAAATGCACCGGCGATGGCCATCGCCATCCAAATATTGCGTTTTGAATTGATTCCGGCATATTCGGCAGCGTGACGGTTATAACCACACGCTTTTAACTCATATCCGAACGTCGTCTTAGACAAAATCACATACGCGATTATCGCCATCAATACAGCAATAAAGAACCCAATATTAATGCTGGAGTATGTAAATATCTTATTCAGGCCCATGACCGGCAATAAGGCATGTGTGGGTGATAATGCCTGGTTCTTGGTTGAATCAAAAATAGTTTTTACGATCATGAAATTGACCAAATAAAGTCCAATATAATTCATTATGATCGATGAGATGACTTCATTAACGTTTCGGTAAGCCTTAAGGAGTCCTGGAATCATCGCCCATAAGGATCCAGCAATCAGTGCCGCCAATAGCGCGACGATCCAATGGATTTCAATAGGGATAAATGTCCATTTGACACCAACATAAACGGCCGTGAATGCGCCAACGATGAACTGACCGGTAGCACCGATGTTAAAAAGACCAGTTTTAAATGCAAATCCTACAGCCAAACCAGTCATAATGATAGGTCCTGCGATATAGAGTACATTTCCAATACCCTGCATACCGCCGTTGAAACCACCCATCAATATCGTGGACAAACCGACAAAGGAATATGGAGGATTACTGATCAGCAAAACGAGAAAACTGAATCCAAAACCGATAACGATCGAGAGAATCGATGCTGAACCGTTTATAAAGGCTTTGTTTTTTGATAAATTCTTCATTGAACTGCCTCCCTTTTTGATCCTGCCATATAGAGACCCAGTTCTTTTTCAGTAATGACTTTCGGATCTACCTCTCCCACGATTTCACCTTCATAAATGACCAGGATCCTATCACTGATATTCATGACTTCGTTCAGTTCAAGTGAAACAAGTAAGACTGCTTTCCCCTGATCCCGTTGGGCAATCAATTGACTATGGATGTACTCAATGGCTCCGACATCAAGTCCTCTTGTCGGTTGGACTGCAATCAACAAATCAGGATTATTGTCGATTTCTCTGGCGACGATGGCTTTTTGCTGATTACCGCCGGACATGCTGCGCGTTGAAGAATAAGCCCCTTCTCCGCTGCGGATATCAAATTGCTTAATCAGTTCTTCACTGTGCAAATAGATCTCTTTGAACTTCAAGAATCCGTTCTTTTGAAACGCTGTGGTGAAATAAGTTTGAAGAATCAGGTTCTCTGCAAGATTATAATCCAAAACCAATCCGTGTTTATGACGGTCTTCAGGAATATGGGAGATTCCGTTGACGGAACGATCCCTGACTTTCGAATGGGTAATGTCTTTGCTTTTATAGAGTACTTTTCCACTGGTTATTTTGGACATACCCGTCAATGCATAGACCAGATCTGTTTGACCATTGCCTTCGATACCCGCAATACACAAGATTTCTCCGCGATTCACTTTAAAACTGACATGGTTAACAGAATTTTTGGAGTGGTGGTGTGATTTGACACAGACATCCTTGACTTCAAGAATTGTTTCCCCGATGACCTGTGGCTCTTTGGCAATATCAAACATGACCTTACGGCCCACCATCATCTCAGACATTTCTTCCATAGAAGTCGATTTGACATCGACCGTGGCGATGCACTTGCCTTTTCTCAAGACAGTAACCCGATCAGCGACCTGCTTGATTTCTTTGAGTTTGTGCGTAATGAAGACGATCGATTTACCCTCATGGGCAAGATTTTTCATGATATTCATAAGTTCTTCGATTTCATGCGGGGTCAGGACCGCCGTCGGTTCATCAAAAATAAGAATATCATTCTCGCGATAGAGCATTTTCAA
>CAZLWH010000166.1:1186-3290 GCA_964563265.1 uncultured Erysipelotrichaceae bacterium | reverse complement strand
CGGCTATAGCGGCCCAGATCCGCAAGAATCTCACCCATCATTTTCTGTTGATCCTTGAAAATCACCTCATTGATATAGTCGATACTGTGACGATATGAACCGGCTGCGGAAGACCAGGATTCAGCCGCTGAGAAAACCAGCGGAAGGATACTGACCGATAAAGGCTGCAGGTGTCCATTATCGCCCCAGTCGGTCAACAAAAGACCCAAGCCTTTATAAAGCTTGGTATAAAGGCAGGCATTGCGGATATTTTCGAGACTGTCTGCGGTTCTTCCCGTGATTGAATTCCACGATGAGGTTCCGGGGGATGCCAAAAAAGAGACCTCATCACCGGATAAACGTTTTAGGGTTTCATTGAATGGGGTATCACTGTCATAGCCCCAGTCTACAAAAATAAGGTCTTTGGGCAGTTTTGAAAGAAGCTCAGGATAATGGTTGAGCACGTCCCCCCAGATCAGCGGGATCTTCCCGTAGGACTTGACGTGATCATAGAGTTTGAGCACGTAATCCATATACAACTGTCCGACTCCGATCTTCTCCGCAGCTTCTTTTGTCTTGCCTTCCCCCAATTCATAGGGTTCATCCAAACAAAGATGAAAATACGGGGATTTTGAAATCTTCAAGACATCTGAAGTATAGGTCTTGACCAGTTCTAAGCTGCGCTGATCCAGCGGATTGAGGGTCGAGGGATCACGATGAGCGCCCCACATGAACATCCCCTCTTCGATCGTCGCCAAGTCTTTGAACTCTGGCCGGGCAAGCCAAGCGCTCATGTGTCCCAATCCGTTGTGATTGGGGACGAAGTCGATGCACTTTTTAGCACAGTACGCTTCCAGTTTCTTGAAATCATCGATCGTGATTGGGGTCTCATCGGTATACAGATCCTTATAGCTGGGATACAGAAATGAAAAACCTTCCACGTAAAGTTCAAAATGATTGTATTTGAGATCCGCAAGCAGATCGATCAAGCCAAACAGGGTTTTCAGTGTCGAGATCTTATTTCTGGAGATATCCAAAAGATACCCTCTGATCTTAAGATCAGGTTCATCTTCGATCACAAGACAAGGCAAGGCTTTGTGTTGAGCCAATATCTGTTTGAGCGTCTTGACCGCATAATAAGCCCCGGCTTCATCCAGATGAGTGATCAGGATCCGATCATGATGGATGTCTAAGCGATAGGCCTGCGATTGAAGCAAGGGATCAACTTCAAAGATGAGGTCTGCTTCTTCGTTTGTTTTAAAACAAGGCAGGATCGCACTCAGCTCACTTAAGGCATTCGCCGACCGTTTGTCGGTTTTGACTTTCACAATCAAAGGCAACGTGAAGGATCCTTCTTTGATGATCAATGATTTGACTTGAGGCAAGATGTTCATGGTTTCTCCCTTATTATTTATTTATTGATAATTCATGTTTGAGGTATACACAAAAGGCAAAGGGAAGATTCTCGCAAACACCATACCCATCTCAGTTTCGATCAGATCGGGATTGTCATAAGGCCCAAACAGGATATGTTGGGCTTCATTGAAATCCGAGGTCTCAAAATGGGCTTCTTTGTATCTAAACTGATAGAGATGATCATAATAACGGATAACAAGGAAGTTATGGTCATCCCCCATGACATACTCAAAATAAGGCTGCAGTTTATCAATCAACCGATTGAAATCGATGACTTTCACGACAGATTCAAACGGATGATGATGGTGTTGAAGGCCGAACTGTTTTAAAATCGCAACTTGCGGATCATTATGGATAAGATCCAATCGTATCTCTGACACATGATGACGTTCCATCAGTTCTGACGTTACGGCACAGATGGCACTGGCTGATCCTGCAAATTCACGGATCTGGCCATGATGATGGGTCGGGCGGGTATTGAGGACCAAATAGGCTTTAAGTTTGTTCTCAAGCTGGACACCATAAAAGGTCGACTGCTCCCAAGCATCTTCAGTGACAACGACCTTGATCAAGCGCTTGAAATCTTGTTTGCTGCGTTCAAAGATGAAAGGCTGTTGATCATAGAGATAGAAATAAAAATCAAACTGGACAACAACCAGATAGAACAATTGAAACAAAAGAAATAAGACACCACGGACCTGCTTATAAA
>CAZLWH010000166.1:0-1176 GCA_964563265.1 uncultured Erysipelotrichaceae bacterium | reverse complement strand
GGATCAATTGATAGTCAGAGCGCACTTTCGGTAAGACAAAAGAGGCCAAAAGTGACAAATGATCAGCCCCAAAGCGTTTGTAGAGGTTTAGATCTCCAGAGATGACAACCACATCAACAGATTCTTCTTTCATTTTTGACTCAGCCAAAGCGAGCAAATGTGTCGCAATGCCCTGCCCTCTGAAATCAGGATGGGTCGAGACTGCCCCGATACTGGCCAATTTGATTGTAAACAGACCCAATCGCAGGGTATCGATCGTGTAGGAAATGACGCCAACTACTTTATTTTCGGAAAGTGCGATGACCTGATGATCAAGATTCTGTTTCCCCAACAAGAACGGATATTTGTCAGTGATCTTCGGATTAAAGACAGCACGGACAAGATCCATTGCCTCATCATGATGGGCATTCGTACACGTTATGTAATCCATGGTTTATCCTCCAATTTCATCTTACTCTACTTATCTCTAAAAACAAAGACGTACAAGTCACCTGAATCGAAAAGCACAGTAATTAAGCCTGTGCTACAATGAATTCAACGAGTGGGTAAACGGATGGACCATGCGGAGGACCTTATGTCTAAAAAGAATTGGATCATCGCATTCATCGTCGGCGGTTGTGTCTTCATCGCTTTTGTGGATGGTTCGAAAATGGACTATGTCTCCAAAGCTTTGTTTAAGATCACCGTATTTACATCCATACCGCTGATATATTCAACGTGGTTTGGTAAACAATCCCTTAAGTCACTTTTCCGTTTCAATCTGAAATCATGCCGCGTGGCCTTTCTTTTGGGAGCGGTCCTGTATGGATTGATCATGATCCTATATTTGTCCTTGGGTTCTATCTTCGATCTATCCAAAGTAACCGCCATCCTTGATCGCAGTTTCATCTCAGGGACCCTATTTTTTTTACCGGTCGCTTTCTATATTGCCGTGATCAATTCTTTCTTGGAAGAATTCTTTTTTCGAGGCTTTGCCTACCTTATCCTGAAAAAGGAAAGTTCTGAATCATTCGCCTTCTGGTTCAGCGCAATCAGTTTTTCTCTGTATCATCTCTTTCTGATGGCAGGCATGTTTGATTTGACCCTCTATGTCTTAGCCATCATCCTGCTTGTCTTTGCGGGAGGGATATTTAACCTTTTGGATAAAAAGAGCGAAACCCTGTTTCCTTCCTGGTT
>CAZLWH010000165.1:0-3298 GCA_964563265.1 uncultured Erysipelotrichaceae bacterium | reverse complement strand
ATCCAACAGATCGGTACCCCGAAAGAAATCTATAACCATCCGAACAACATGTTCGTGGCGAACTTCATCGGTGCTCCGGCCATGAACTTCATTTCCGGCAAATACATCAAAGGCCGTTTCGAAGTCGACAACAAATCCTTCATGGTCCCTAAGATGTTCCACGATGCCCTCAAGAATGAAGAAGGCAAAGAAATCGTCTTGGGCATCCGTCCTGAAGACATCCATTACGAAGGCATCGTTGCGGAAACCTTCCCCGATACCCCGTTTGATTTCAACATCGAAGTTTCCGAACTGCTCGGTCATGAATTCATCCTGCACGGACGTTTCGGTGATCAGCCGATCTTGGCGAAAGTATCCGCCAGAGTCGATGTCCACGCCCATGACACCATTAAGTTGGCCATGGATGTCACCAAGCTGCACTTCTTCGATAAAGAAACCCAGAAGGCCATCATCTAAAACCCAAAAACCCGAGGCTTCTCGGGTTTTTTAAGGAGAAAAATGAACACATACCGTAATCAATTCATCTATCAGGTCTTCGTCAGAAACTATTCAAAAGAAGGCACCTTTAATGCCTTAACCAAGGACCTTGATCGCATCAAAGATCTGGGTACAGATATCTTGTATCTTTTACCGATCCATCCCATTGGGATCAAAGAACGCAAAGGCGTTTTTGGATCTCCTTATGCGATTTCAGACTATCAAGGCATCTCAGAAGACTTAGGCACCTTGGATGATTTCAAGAAGCTGCTCAAAGAAACCCACGACAGAGGCATGAAGCTCATCTTGGATGTGGTTTATCATCACACGGCCCCAGATCATCCTTGGGTCAAGGAACATCCCGAATTCTATCATTGGAAAGACGGCCATCTCACCAACAAGATCGGAGAATGGACCGACATCGCAGATTTCGAATTCGAAAACAATCCAAAGCTGATCGAACTTCTGACGGAAGCCTTATTGTATTGGGTCAATCTGGGTGTCGACGGATTCAGATTCGATGTGGCTCCGATGATCCCGGAAGCATTCTACAAAGTTGCGTTTCCTAAACTGAAAGCCATTAATCCGAATCTGATTACTTTGGCTGAAAGCGTTGATCCTTGGTTTTTGAGTTTCCTGCGGTATGAAGGCTATACCTGTTTAAGCGACTCCGAAGTCTACAAGTACTTCGATTTAGAATATGACTATGACAATCAGGTCGAATTTATGGGATACCTAAAAGGTGACAAGACCCTGGAAGATCTTAGAGCCAGATATCGCCTTCAGGAACTCATCTATCCTAAAAACTATGTCAAAGCCAGAAACGTGGAAAACCACGATAATGCGAGGATCCGTTTTTATACCCAATCCTATGACAAAACAGTGAACTGGCTGGGTTATGTCTTCTTCGCGAAAGGCATTGCGTTTTTACACTTCGGGGTCGAAACCGGCACCGATCATCTGTCCAGACTGTTTGAAAAGGATCCGGTCGATTGGACCAAGCTTGATCCTGAAATGGTCAGATGGATCCAAGGCTTAGCCAAGATGAAGAAAGATCCGATCTTTGCTCAAGATGATCACTATAAGGTCGTCTCTCACGCCAAAGATATCCTGCATTTTGAATATGACAACAAGAACGAGATCCGTGTCGGCATCTTCAATGTCGGGGATGAGAAGGGCGTCATCAATACAAAACTGCCCGAAGGCATCTATCGCCATTGTATTACCGGTGAACCGGTCGAGATCCGCCACGGTGTCATCGCATTGACCAACCGGCCCATCATTTTCTCGATCCCCAAACGATGATGAAACAGCTTGGCTTCCTGTTGGTCCTCAGTCTGATTTTGAGTGCTTGCGGTGTTGCTGAAGAAAACGATCATACGAAGCTTACCGTCAATGGGGTGACTGCCACCCAAGGTTACTTCGATTTTTTTGATGCGTCGATCCATCATGAGATCGTCATCGAAGTCACCAAGGATGAACTGAAACATCTTGATAGCTATATGAACCAAGCATTCTCAAAATACGGCCACTATAGGATCAGCGCTTACGTCAAAGCCAACTTTGTTTATCGAGAAGATGGTAAAGAAAAAATCAGGATCGATGAAATCGGCTTACGGACTCACGGGAATATCTTTTCCCGTTACCTGATCGAGTATGACGGATCCACCATGAACGCATTGCATTATCGGATCACTTTCGATGAGACCTTTGATTTAGAAGAAGGCAGTGCTGCTTATAAGCTACGTAAAAAAAGAAATCTTTATGGTTTAGAGAACCTGGTGTTTAAGTGGAACAAGACCTCGTCTTGGTCAGCAGGTCAGGTTGATCCTTATATCCTAGAATCTTATGGTTACTCCTTGTATGAGAAGGCAGGGTTGCTCTCCTCCAAAGCGACCTTGGTCCATGTGATCTTTTCCATCGACGGCAAAGAGATCGATCAGGGCGTCATGACCATGATTGAACCGGTCGATGAAGAATTCATCCAGAAACGATTTGATAAGGATTCCCAAAACGGAAACCTTTATAAAGCCTTATGGCAGAATGCCCAGGCCGATCTGCAAAACACCCAGTCCAATCTCTTTGGGATCAAATCCGAAGAAGACAACTATTTCCCTGCTTACGACATCAAGACCAATGACGATACCAACAAGGCTGACGATCTGAAGGATCTGATTCGCCTGGTCACGATCAAAAGCGGACAAAGCTTTAACGATGCGATCAAAAAGGAACTGAATACAGACAATTTCATCGCCTTCAACGCGATGAATTATCTCTATGGCAATCCTGATGATTTCCGATACAACAGTAACAATTACTATCTCTACCGTGATTCCTCAGACAATCCGAAGTGGTTCTTCATCCCGACTGATCTGGATAAAGGATTAGGGATTACGGACTGGAATCCTGACGGACAAGAAATGAGAAGCGTCTTACCGTTGGATCAGTTTGCCTCAAACTACACCTTCCCTGTTCCGCTGATCTTAAGAAAAACGATCTTCTCCCAAGACAGCACGTTCAAAACAGGATATCTTCAGGCACTGAAAGACAAGGCTGATTCTGTGTTTGACTACGCTGACTTCGTCAAGGCCTATCAGGTGGCTTATGATCTGTATGGGCAGGATGTCTATAAGACACAAACCAGGACAAGCATGAAGCCGTTTGGGATACCGGAAAGTGTCTCAAAGTTCTATTGTGTTCAGACCTATAAAGTGATCAATCTAAAACAACCGACAACAGAATGTGACTAAAAAATGAGCTCGCGCTCATTTTTAGTTTATAGGGTAATCTCGAAGATCTTGACTTCACCTTTTTTAAATTG
>CAZLWH010000164.1:0-3323 GCA_964563265.1 uncultured Erysipelotrichaceae bacterium | reverse complement strand
GGTCATCAAACTCAACGGCATCGATATCCAACAAGATCCCTTGGAAGCCAAACGTCAGTTTGGTTATGTTTCAGACAATCCGGATCTGTTTTTACGCCTCAAAGGCATCGAATATCTCAACTTCATGGCGGATATCTATGACGTCAACGTCAATGATCGCCGTGAACGGATCGACCGTTATGCCGAAATGTTTGAAATGAAAACGGCCTTAAGCGATAAGATTTTGTCTTATTCTCACGGGATGAGACAAAAGATCATCCTGATGGGCGTGTTGATTCACGATCCTTCGATTTGGATCCTGGATGAACCGCTGACCGGACTGGATCCTCAGTCCGCGTATTCCCTTAAAGAGACGATGAGACTACAGGCCGATCTTGGCAAAACCGTGTTCTTCTCGACCCATGTCTTGGAAGTCGCTGAGAAACTGTGTACCAAAGTCGCCATCATCAATAAAGGTCAGATCCTGTATTACGGGACCTTGGAAGAACTTAAAAAGAACCATGAAGGAAAATCCTTGGAAGACATCTTCTTAGAGGTCACCAATCATGCGTAGTTTTTGGACTCTGTTTGTTGTGACATTAAAAAATACAATGAGTCTGGTGGAATCCAGAAAGAAACAAACGATCTGGACCCGCTTGTTTCCGGTGTTTTTGCTGGTGGCTTTTGCACCGACCCTGTTCAGTTTCTATTTTCTGACCAGTGACGCCATCCAGTTTCTGATCCCGATCCAACAGACCGGTGTGGTTTTGGGACTGATGTTGACGGCCATGTCGATGATGATCTTCTTTTTGGCCATCTTTCTGATTCCGGCTGTATTTTACTTCTCAAAAGATGTCGAGATCCTCTTGGCTCTGCCGTTAAAAGCCCATACGATCGTCGCAGCCAAACTGGCGGTCAGTCTGATTTATGAATATCTTTCCGTTTTCATGATCGGTTTTCCGATCCTGGCGGCGTATTGCGTCAACGTTCAGCCTAAACCCGTTTTTTATCTCATCACCGCCGTCGTGTTGATTTTCGCGCCGCTGATCCCGCTGATCATCGCCGGTCTGATCGTTATGATCGTTTTGGCAGTCATCCCCAAAGCCAGAAATCGTGATCTGTTCAATTACCTCAGTGGTTTTGTGGCCTTGGCCTTTGCGATCGGATTGAACATTGGCGTCAGTTCCATTGCCACTATCGATGGCCAAAGCATGCTGAATTTGTTGATTCAAGGCAATAATTCTCTGTTGGCGATCTTCGGTTATCTGATCCCCAGTATCCCCTTCGCCGTTCAAGCCATGGTCAATCTGAGCTGGCTTGATCTGTTGATCATGTTGGCGATTGCCGCCGGCTTTGTGGCTCTCTTCCTGGTTGTTTCTGATCTGGTCTACTTCATCACGGCCGTCGGGGTCAATGAGACCGGTGCCTCCCGCAGAGTTCTAAAAGAAAAGGCGTATGCCAAGTCCACGATAAGATCTAATCCGATCCTCACCTATACGATCAAAGAATTGAAACTGATGATCCGAACACCGATCTATCTGCTCAACAACATCTCAACCGTCATTTTAATGCCGGTCATCCTGCTGGGGTCTCTGATGACGGGAGTCGGTCAGCAAGATGAAGCCATCATCGCCATCAAATCCATCCCTTGGAGCGATCCCAGTGTATTGACTTACGTGATCGCTGCGGGCGCAGCCATCGGTTTCTTCATGAGTTCTCTGAATCTGATCACCGTGACCGCTATATCCAGAGAAGGAACCAACGTCTACTTCATGAAATTCATTCCGATGTCCTATTTCCAACAGATCCAGGCAAAAGTTTATAGCGGTCTGATCATCAGTTTCATCGGCATCGTCTTTATGCTGGTCCCTTTCGCTTATCTGCTTCAGGTTCCGTTGTTCAGTTCATTTCTTGCTTTGATTGCCGCACTGATGTGCGGGATCCTGATCAACTATCTCGGCATCATCGTCGATATGATCCATCCTAAACTCGTCTGGGAGCAAGAAGCCGCAGCCGTTAAACAAAACATCAATTCTATGTTCACCTTAATTCCGGGTATCGGCTTAGGCGTTGCCCTGTTCTTTACCATCGGTTGGTTCAAAGAACCGGTTTGGTTTGCCTTTACGTTCTTCCTGGTGATGTTTCTTTTGGATGTTGTCTCCGTTATTGTTGCAAAAAAGACATGTAAAAAGGCCTTTGATCAAATATAGCTTGATTGATGATTTCTAAGCGTTATAATACATCTAGTTAAATAGTTCAGTGATATGAACTATTTTTATTGGAGAACGCATGAAAGAACTCGTTGAAGTCCTGCAGCAGTTTATGTTTCTTAACCGGCCAAGCAAGAATACCGGTGATTTGAGTGTCGGTGAACGCATGGTCATGATGACCCTCAACAAGCATCAATGCAATAACAGCCAAGGCATGCTGCCTTCTGAACTCAGTACCACTATGGGTTTATCCCGTTCTGCTGTTACGCCCCTGCTCAACAGTCTTGAAACCAAGAAATACCTGATCAGAACTGTCAATCCGGAGAATAGACGCGAGATCCTGATCGTTCCTGATCCGCTAAAAGCCAACTTACATCAGTTTCGCCAACACCAGTTTGAACAGATGATCAGTGTCATTTCCAATGTGGAACAACAACAATTACTTCACTTGATTGAGAAACTCAATCAGGCCAATGAAAATCTGAAGGGTCAGAATCCATGATCAAAATGTATGGCTACCTGAAACACACCTGGTGGCAAGCGCTTTTGGCGATTACGGCTCTTTGTTTAAGGGTCATGGCTGATCTTTCGCTTCCTGATTACATGATGAAGATCATCGACAAAGGCATCGTCGCAAAAGACCTCAACTACGTCATCACCACCGGGAAAGACATGCTGATGGTCTCAGGACTGGTCGTCATCCTGTTTCTTACCTACAATTTCCTGGCTTCCTACATCGGCTTAAGGACCGGTGACCGTATTCTTCATGACATCTTCCAAAAAATTGAGAGTTTTTCCCTGGTTGAGTTCGATCGTTTTTCGACCGCATCGCTCATCACCCGTTCTACCAATGATGTTCAACAGGTCCAACAGATCCTTACGATGTCATTTCGGATCCTGTTGGCGGCCCCATTGACTGGGATCGCAGCCCTGATCAAGGCCGTACAGCTCACACCGGGACTCAGTTGGATCTTTATGGTCATTTTCCCGATCATGTCGATTGCCATCATTGGGATCATGATGATGACGTCGCCCCGTTTTGAGAAAGTCCAAAAACTGACAGATAAACTGAATCTGATCGCCCGCGAAAGCCTCGGCCTCAAACCGCAGGCACGCGCCGAGGCCGACGTCTTC
>CAZLWH010000163.1:0-3336 GCA_964563265.1 uncultured Erysipelotrichaceae bacterium | reverse complement strand
CCCGCTGCCTTCATTGCCCAAAACAAACGCAATCGGTGTGCTGGGTTTGACAGCACTTAAGGATACAGCATGATCGAGGGAGGTCCCATAGACGGTGACGCCGTTTTTCTTCAGGTCAAGGATGGCTTGTTTCAGATCCGTTTGAGTCAAGGCGATATGAAACAACGCTCCTTGCGTGGATCGGATGACTTTCTCATTGGTAAAATCGACACAGTCATCAGAACACAGGATCCCATCGAATCCAAAGGCGGTCGCTGAACGGATGATGGTGCCCAGATTACCCGGATCCTGGATCCTGTCACACAGAACCAGGCGTTTCCCAATCACATCTTTCGTCAGATCCAAACGGCATACCGCCATAATGGATCCCTGCGATTCGACTTGAGAGACTTTCTTAAAGACTTTGTCGCTCAAGACCACCGATTTGACCGACGGATAAGGATTATCCCGTCCTTCGCTCAACAGGATCAGATCCAAAGCCTTGGCTTTGAATGCTTCCTGAACCAAATGGTCCCCTTCCACCAGAAAACTGCCGGTTTCACGGCGGTGTTTGGCTTGATGAAGGGAGACCCAGAATTTGACTTGAGCGTTGGTCAGTGAATCGATGGTCATGGCGTGTTTCTCTTAAAGGGCTTTGACGACGGCCTGACAACGCGGGCACAATCCGTCTTCAGCATGTTTCTTGGTAACGTTCCAGCAGCGCGGGCAAGTCATGCCTTCGGCTTTGGAAACGGTGATGTGTTGTTCAGATTCGGTTTTGAGGTCGACTTCCGATACGATCAGCCATTGGGCCAGATTTGGGACATAATGGGTCAGTTTCGTGTGAAGCTCAGGTTTGATGGTGACGTTGACTTTGGCTTCCAGAGACTTCCCGATGACTTTATCGGCACGGGCCAGTTCCAGCTGCTTGAAGATGTCAGAACGCAGTTGAAGCAGTTCATCCCAAACACCTTGATCATTGACTCTAAAGGCATTGATGGAGAAATCCTGAAGATGGACGGACTGAGAATCCGCTTTGAAATGATCCCAGACTTCTTCACAGGTATGGGCCAAGACCGGAGCCAGGATGCGAGTCAAGACATTGACGCTTTCATACAGCACGGTCTGTACAGCCAATCTTGATTTGGATTTTTTGGCATCGCAATACAGGATGTCTTTCGTAAAATCAAGGTAATAGGCCGAAAGTTCATTGGTCATCAGATTACTGACTGACGCCACGACAGATTTATAATCGTAGGCATCATAAGCTTTGACCGCATTGGCTGCGACATCATAAACTTTGGATAAAACATAGGTATCGGTTTCCGGCAACGCCGAAAGCGGCAGACAGTCTTTCCAAGTGAAATCATTGAGGTTCGCCAGCATGAATCTGAAGGTGTTTCTCAATTTACGGTAATTTTCGGTGACTTGTTTCAACAAGTCGTCTGAGATACGGACATCCGACTGATAATCGATACTGGCCGTCCACAAGCGCAGGATGTCGGCGCCTGAAGTCGAAACGACCTTGTTGGGCTCAACCGAGTTGCCTAAGGATTTGGACATCTTCTCGCCTTTGCCGTCCAACACGAAACCGTGGGATACGACGCTCTTATATGGCGCATGACCGTAGGCTGCAGTAGAAATGATCAGGGAACTGTTGAATCAGCCGCGATATTGATCGCTGCCTTCCAGATACAGATCGACCGGTAAAGATCCGCCGCGCTGTTTGATGACGCCGGTATGAGATGATCCTGAATCAAACCAGACATCCATGATGTCGGTTTCTTTTCTGAATTCGCCTTTAGGAGAGCCTGGATGGCTAAAACCAGCAGGTAAAAGATCCTTGGCTTCACGGTCAAACCAAACGGCAGAACCGAATTGTCTGAACAGATCGGAGACATGATCGAAAACGTCTTGATTCATGATCGGGGTATCATCCTCCGCATAGAAGATCGGGATCGGTAGACCCCAGGCCCGCTGTCTGGAAATGCACCAGTCACCGCGGTCTTTGATCATGTTGGTCATGCGGAGCTTGCCCCATTCATTGACCCAGTTGACCTTGTCGATTTCGCTCAACAAGGTACTTCTGATCTTTTCGATGGAAGCAAACCATTGGGTGGTCGCTCTATAAATGACCGGCTTTTTGGTGCGCCAATCATGAGGATACGGGTGGACGATGGATTCTTTCGCCAATAAACAGCCCAGTTCATCCAGTTTTGCGATGACGGTAACATTGGCCTTATCAACAAACTGACCCACCAGGAATTCCCCGGCTTCTTCAGTCATACAGCCGCGATCATCGACCGGGCAAAAAGCAGGCAGGTTGTATTTCATACCGACATTGAAGTCATCGACCCCGTGACCGGGTGCCGTATGGACACAGCCAGTCCCGTCTTCTTCGGTGACGTGGGAGCCTAAGATGACCAAAGAAACACGGTCATACAACGGATGTTTGGTTTCGATGAGCTCAAGCTCAGCACCTTTGAAGGTTTTAAGAACGTTAGTGGGAGCCAAATTGAATTTGGCCATCAGGCTTTCGACCAAGTCGTGTGCCACGACCAGGCGTCCTTTTGAGGTTTCAACCAGATCATATTTTAGGGTCGGGTTCAAACAGATGGCCAAGTTGGCAGGAATCGTCCAAGGCGTGGTGGTCCAGATGACAAACTTGTCGCCCTTGTCCAAGACACCTTTTCCGTCGGTCACGTCGAAAGCGACGAAGATGGTATCGTCTTTTTTATCATGGTATTCGATTTCAGCTTCAGCCAGAGCACTTTCCGAAGAAGGGCTCCAGTACACCGGTTTGAGTCCTTTATAGATCATTCCATCCATCGCCATTTTCGCGAAGATGGTGATCTGGGCCGCTTCAAATTCCGGCTGAAGGGTCGCATAATAGTGATCATAATCCCCGATGGTTCCCAAGGCCTTCATGTCTTTCATCTGGGTCTGGATCTGTTTCTTGGCGAAATCATCGCACAAGGCTCTGAATTGGGCCGTGCTCATCGCTTTTCGGTTATGACCGAGCTTGGTGATGGCGGTTTCGATCGGAAGACCATGCGTATCCCAGCCAGGAATGAAGTAGGCCTGAAAGCCCATCATGAAATGGCTCTTGACGACGATGTCTTTGAGGATCTTGTTTAAGGCATGACCGATATGGATGTTTCCGTTAGCATACGGCGGACCGTCATGCAAAACGAAAGTCGGTGCCCCGTCTCTTTTCTTAAGCATCGTTTCATACAATCTTCCCTCTTCCCACCTAGCCTGATACTTCGGCTCTTTCTGGGTGAGGTTGCCTCGCATCTCAAATTGGGTGTCCGGCATCAATAATGTGTCTTTGTATTCCATAGGGTCCATCCTGTC
>CAZLWH010000162.1:0-3345 GCA_964563265.1 uncultured Erysipelotrichaceae bacterium | reverse complement strand
CAACAAGCACAAACGCATCGCCATCCTGGAGATCCTGATGATGGGCAGAGCGGTCGAAGTGTACATCCCGTTGGAGTTGATGTATAAGAATGCATAATCAATACGTTAATTTAGTATAAATAGAGTATATTGATAGTATAAAACGCATCATAATACACTCTTAGTGTGTAGACTTGTGTGATTGAGTTCAGTATACTTAAGCAAGATTGTTTCTACAAAAGCAAGTCTTTGTTAGGATAGCGGTGCCAGGCACGCTCTCCATGAGATTGAAAAAGAAGTACAGCATACAACCAAAGGTTGTGTGCTTCAGCATAATAATCTATTTTTTGAGTTCTTTTTTTTGGGAAAGAATGGACTAAAAAAGGGGGTAGTGAAGATGCAATTACTGTTAAGAAAAGGTCTTTTGGTATTAATGGACTCCTTCTTTATTGTGGGGGCCTTATGGATTTCGTATGCGATCCATTATGACTGGAACATTTCTGACGAAGCATTGAAGATCTTTCTCAATACTTTTTACTTGAGTCTGATCGTTAAACTGATCTGGTTTAAGGTCTTCCATCTGTATTCCA
Organism: uncultured Erysipelotrichaceae bacterium; assembly: GCA_964563265.1. Taxonomy (GTDB): domain Bacteria; phylum Bacillota_I; class Bacilli_A; order Erysipelotrichales; family Erysipelotrichaceae; genus UBA2212. The sequence goes on along the minus strand of CAZLWH010000162.1, from coordinate 2,776 downwards.
GCTTATGGCGTTATGCCTCGATGGATGAGCTTAAAAACATCCTTTTTGCAAACATTGGTGCCTCTTTGACCGGGGTTGCCTTAAACATCCTGATGAACCTGAACACCGAATACTCGGTCATCATCGTTTCTTTCTTACTGACTGTGGCCTTTACAGGCGGCTTTCGTTTCTCATACCGCTTGCTTCGAGAAGAACGACAGTATCAGCAAAAACACAATGAAAATCGCAAACGGGTCTTGTTGGTGGGAGCCGGAGAAGCCGGCGCCATCGTTTTAAAAGAACTCCTCAACGTCAAACGCGATGAGTATAAACCAATCATCGTCGTCGACGATGATCCGACCAAAGATAAGAAAATGATCATGGGGGTCACGATTGCCTTGGGCATCTCAAGGATCCCTGAATACGTTAAGAAATACGCCATCGATGAAATCATCATCGCCATTCCTTCGGCACCGGTCGATGTGGTTGCGGATATCGTTGAAATCTGTAAGCATACCACCTGTTCGATCAAAGTCATCCCTGGGATCAAGGATCTGTTTAACGGAAAGATCAACTACAGCTTGGTCAGAAATCAGCTTGAAAATACCTCCTCTAATAAGATCTGGCTGGCTTCGCCCCACATGAGCGAAGAAGGCTTTGAGATCCAATATGTCCAGGAAGCCTTTGACACCAACTGGATCACGTCTTTAGGCAGAAACGTTTCCGAATTCGAAAAAGAAGTGGCTGAAAAAGTCGGCATCAAATACGCCGCGGCTTTGATTTCCGGCACCTCCGCCATCCACATGGCCATGAAGGCGGCTGGGGTCGATGAAGGGGACATTGTCTTATGTCAGGATTTGACCTTCTCAGCGACCGCCAATCCGATCATCTATCAAAGAGCCAAACCGGTCTTCATCGACAGTGACTATGAAACCTGGAACATGGATCCGGATCTTTTAGAGAAAGCTTTTGAAAAGTATCCGCACGCCAAAGCCGTCATCATCGTTCATCTGTATGGCTTGTCTTGCGATATGGACCGCATTATGGCCGTATGTAAGAAACACAATGCTGTCTTGATTGAAGATGCGGCAGAATCTTTGGGTTCTTTCTACAAAGGCAAACATACCGGGACCTTCGGTGAATACGGCATCTTCTCCTTCAACGGGAATAAGATCATTACGACTTCCGGCGGAGGCATGTTGATTTCCAATAACTTAGAGAAAATCAACAAGGTCTATTCCTGGGCCACCCAGTCCAGAGAACCGGCCCGTTATTATCAGCACAGTGAACTGGGCTACAATTACCGTATGTCCAACATCATCGCCGGGATCGGACGAGGACAATTAAAAGTCCTTGACCAAAGAGTTGCGAAAAAGAGATACATCTATGAGTTCTATAAGAGAGAGCTCTCTCATTTAGAAGGGTTAGGGTTCATGCCGAATAATAAATGGAATGAGCCCAACTTCTGGTTGACTTGCATTACCTTATCCAATGGGGTCAAACCCATTGACGTCATCGAAGCCTTAGAAAAAGAAAATATTGAAGCCAGACATCTTTGGAAACCCATGCATATGCAGCCTTTCTTTGAGCAATATGACTTCATCGATAACGGCGTTTCCAAACGCCTCTTTGAGATCGGGGTCTGTTTGCCTTCCGATACCAAGTTGACGGATGAGGACTTGCATAGAGTCTGTAAGGTCATCAAGAAATGTTGGGACAAGGAATGAGACAGAAAACGATCTATGAGCGTTTCTTTAAACGACCTCTGGATCTGATCGTAGGACTGATCGCGTTAGTGTGCCTAGCTCCAGTCTTCGTGATCGTTTCAATTCTTGTGATGATCAAATTGGGTCGTCCAGTTATTTTTACCCAAATGAGACCGGGTCTGAATGAAAAGGTCTTTAAGATCTATAAATTCAGGACCATGACCGATAAGAAAGATACTCAAGGCAATCTCTTACCTGATAGCGAACGATTAACGAAGTTTGGGAAGTTCTTAAGAGCCACCAGTATCGATGAGCTGCCCGAACTCTTCAACATCGTACGAGGTCATATGAGCTTTGTAGGACCACGACCTTTACTGGTTGAATACTTACCTTTATACAACGAAAGGCAAAAACTCAGACATACCGTCAGACCCGGTTTAACGGGCTGGGCTCAGATCAACGGACGCAATGCGATCGCTTGGGATGAGAAGTTTGAGTTGGATGTGAAATACATCGAAAAGATAACCGTTAAGAATGATGCGGAGATCTTTTTTAAGACCATCTTAAAGGCTTTTAAAAGAGAAGGTGTCAGTTCGAATAATCATGCTACGATGGAACCGTTTCAAGGGATAAAAGGATGAGCAATAGCACAATTAATGTAATGATCTTAAGCGCAGGACGAAGAGTTGAGTTGATTCAACGGTTTAAGCGAGCCGCTGAGAAATTAGGCGTAAAGAGTGAGATTGTAGCGGTCGATGCGAGCCCTTTTGCACCGGCTCTTTTTTTTGCGGATGATCACCACCTAATTTCAAGGATTGACAGTCCAGAATATGTCGAGCAGATCATCAAATTAGCGAAGCAGAAACAGATTTCTCTTATCGTTCCAACCATTGATACTGAACTTCTTATTCTTTCCAAAAACCAGAAGAAGATTGAAACTGAATCCGGAGCCAAAGTGTTGATCTCGTCTCAGAGTGTGATCGATATCTGTCGAGATAAAATAAAAACTGCGGAATATCTTGAATCTCAAGGTTTTATTGTACCCAAGACTGTGGATCATTATTATTCAATTGAATCGTTGAAATTCCCTT
>CAZLWH010000161.1:0-3406 GCA_964563265.1 uncultured Erysipelotrichaceae bacterium | reverse complement strand
CTTTCATCTGGGTCTGGATTTGTTTCTTGGCAAAATCATCACACAGAGCTCTGAATTGAACTGTGCTCAAAGCTTTGCGATTATGCCCCAGCTTGGTGATGGCTGTTTCGATCGGTAAACCGTGCGTATCCCAACCAGGGATAAAATGAGTTTGATAACCCATCATAAAACGACTCTTTACAACGATATCCTTTAGGATCTTGTTTAGAGCATGTCCGATATGGATATTTCCGTTGGCGTAAGGAGGACCATCATGCAAAACAAACGTTGGCTTCCCATCTCTTTTCTTAAGCATCGCTTCATACAGTTTGCCTTCTTCCCATCTCTTTTGAAATAAGGGTTCTTTTTGAGTTAGATTCCCTCGCATTTCAAACGATGTGTCTGGCATCAATAATGTGTCTTTGTATTCCATATGTTTTTTCCTTTCAAACAAAAAGCGTCCATCTAAGGACGCTTAACGTGGTACCACCTTAGTTCACTATTTTCACAGTGCACTCATGCCTTAACGCGGCGTTTCGATCGCTTCTACATCTCGAAGCGATGACTCACAAGGGATAACCTGACTGATTTAGGGCTTTTTCGCACCATCCAAAAGCTCTCTGAACCGCCTCAGCCGGCGTTGTCTTGATCGTTGTCTTTGTTTTCTACTAAACTGATGGCCGGGATCACCGGAATGACGAAGTCATCCAGTGCCTTGGTTAAGGCGACCAACTGATCCTGCATTTCTTTCTTGATGCCTTTGGCTTCCTTGGAAATGCGGGCGATTTCGACCAGGACGATCCTGGCCGTCGATAAGGCTTCCCTTACGATCGAATCGGCATTGTTTTGAGCCGAAGCGATGACCGAATTGGCTTCTTTCAGCGCCAGCCTGGCGATACCATCGGCCGCTTTTTCACGAACGCTGAGTTCGGAAAGCAGGTTTTGATACCTCAACTTGATTGATTCAAGCTGCAGTGTGGCTTCCGCCATCTGCTTGTTGTAGGTCTCTAACTGTTGTTTTAAGGTCTCACGCTCAAAGGTCAGACGATCCAAGGTGTCATCCACGGAGAACCGGTCATAACCGCGCTTACTGATCCGAAATCTTGGTTTTGGTTCTGCCATCAGAGTGCTCCTTAATACCCGTCATTATGCCACAAGTTTATGACCTTTTCAAGTCGCTATTCGTCGTCTTGTTCGCTTTCGAAACTGATTTTGCCATGGACTCCGATGCTTTTCGGGGTACACAGGATCACATTGTAACCGATCTTTTGAATCGACCCGTCTAGAGCGAAGATAACGCCGGTCAGAAAGTCGATCGAGCGCTGCGCATAATCGCGGTTGAGGCGATGCAGATTGACGACCGCAGCTTTCTGTTGTTTCAGAAAACGGGCAATCTCTTCGGCTTCGTCAAAAGACCTCGGTTCAAACAAGACCATCTTCGTATCGGCACTGACTTGAGTGTTGAGTTTCTTGTTGGAAGGCTGCTCATATTCGCTGAGGGTTTTTGCTTCGCTTTCGTCTATTTCCAGATTATCCTGGACAGGAGACACAAAATCTTTTACTTTATCAAACCATTTCATTGTTTCACCAACCTGTTTGTATTATACCATATCGACTCTTGACACAAAAAAGGAGTTCTTTCGAACTCCCTTTGAAATTAAACTTTTTGGGTCTCCAGCAATCCGTATCCGCCGTCTAAACGTTTATAGACCACGGCGATGTCTTTGTGTTCTTCATCGGTATAGATGAAGAAGGAATGTCCCAACATTTCCATCCTCAGGATGGCGTCATCCAAACTCATTTCTTCAGCCAGTACCGTTTTTGTTTTCACCACTTTCGCTTTCGGTTCATTGGCTACCGCTTCGTCTGATTCCATGAAAGCTTTGGACAGCTTTTCACGGTGTTTACGGTTGAGACGGGTCTTCAGTCTTCTCAGCTGATCTTCCAGTTTGTCGATGGCCAAGTCGATGGCCGCATAATAGTCTGCATGCTCTACTTCTGCTCTGATGATGCCCACCTTCGTCAGGATCGTGATCTCAACCTTTAAGGTATTCGGTTTGATCTTGACCTGCACGTTGGCGGTGGTATCTTCATCGACCAAGATGAACTTTTCAAGGAACGAAAGTTTTTTCTCGGTCTTCTGAAGCATCCCTTCGGTAATGCTCAAATTCTGACCATGGATATGAAGTTTCATAAGCACTTCCTCCTTACCCTCATTATACGCTGAGGGTCTTTTTTTCATAGTCTTTTAATCATGAGATTTTTGTGATAGAGTATGAGTAACGCGGGCTTATCGCATTACAAATTATTCAACAAAAAGGTCTCAAGATTTTCCCAACAGACCTTTTTAATATCGTCTTGGGAAAAGCCGATGTCTTCAAATGCTTTGACGAGATTTTGCGATTGGGATGCATCATTGAGATCGATCCCGTTTCGCTGATACCCTTTCAGAAAATCCATATAATCAAACCCGATACACAGGTGTTGGATCCCGACCAGGTTTTTAATGTGCAAGGCATGTTTCGCCAACATGGCGGCAGTATTTTCCCCATCGACGAGGCTGATGAAACGCTTGGCGCTGACCAAACCGATCAGGCCGCCTTTTAACGCAATGGCTTTGATCTGCTGATCACTGAGGTTGCGGTCGACATTGGACAAGGCCCGCGCATTGGAGTGGGTCGCCATCACAGGCTGATCAGAAACATCCAGGATGTCCCAGAAGCTTTTCTCGTTGGTATGGGAAACATCCACGATCATCTTGATCTGATTCATGTGCCGTATGGCACGCATGCCCAAAGCGGTCAATCCGCGCAACGGACTGCCTGAGATCCCTGTCGATAAGGCGTTGGTCTCGTTCCAGGTCAGCGATCCGATACGGATCCCCTTCTGATACATCCAATCCAAAACAGTTTCAGGATCTTGATCGATATAACACATGCCCTCAAGGGTCATCAAAGCGTTGATCTTGGTTGGATGAAAAGGGCCTCCTAAGTAAGGATGCAGGATTTCAAGATTTTGATGGATCTCAATTAGAAGTTGTTCAACCATGGCTTTGGCAATCTCTAAGGATTCATCCCCTTTAAAGAAAGATGCTATGCCTAAACCGTAGACTTCACCGGAAATCCACTTATCGATGTGATGTTTTTTTAGAATGTCGGTTTCGCCTTTAAGGTGCTTATCCAAGACATCAAAACCGATATCCGCATGGGTATCAAAAATTTTCATACTAATAAATCGGATCGTAATACTGCATGACCGGCGGATTCTTCAAACCGGTATCATAGGTAAGATCACGCGTGATCAGGTTGAGCGAGGATTTCGGTTGGGTCATCGTAATGATGCCTTCCAAGGCATAAAGCACGGCCATGGCCCTGTCTTTGGCCTTCATGTAGAGATCCAGGAAACTGTCGGTGGAAACCAAGGTGTT
>CAZLWH010000160.1:0-3420 GCA_964563265.1 uncultured Erysipelotrichaceae bacterium | reverse complement strand
ATAAGGCAGGATCGGTTTGACCGACAAGACAAGCCAAGCGCCAAAGACGCCGGCAATCGGTTCGACGATACCTGAAGCCTGTCCCTAAACGAAAGCTTTCCAACGCGATAAACCTTCACGGCGTAAGGGCACCGAAACAGCAGCCCCTTCCGGAAAATTCTGGATCCCGATCCCAATCGCAACCGCCAGCGCGCCTAAGACCGTGGAGCCCGCATAACCGGAAGCCGCAGCCCCGAAAGCCACCCCAACGGCCAAACCTTCCGGGATATTATGAAGCGTGATGGCCAAGACCAACAGGATCGATCGGGTCAAGGAGGTTTTGGGTCCTTCCGGATCCTGATTGAACATATGAAGATGAGACATTACTTTATCGACCAGCCATAAGAATCCGCCTCCGGCCAAAAATCCGATGACTGCAGGAATATAACCGGGGACCCCTTCCATTTCAGCCATCTCGATGGCTGGCGCCAACAGTGACCAGAAACTGGCTGCAATCATGACACCGGCCGCAAAGCCCAGCATCCCGTTTAAGGTGCCTCGTTTGATTTCTTTGAAAAAGAAAACCATGGCAGCCCCCAATGCGGTAAGCCCCCACGTAAATAAGGTCCCGATCAAGGCCTGTAAGACAGGATTTTGAACTAGAAACCATTGAAATAACATAGATAGTCCTTCTTTCTAAGACGACCGGCTTAGGATTCCAAGCCTTTAACGACACGCACCTTGACGACCCCGGCAATTTTACTCAGGTTATCCACAATCTCATCAGAGATCAAACCATCGACATCGACCAAGGTATAGGCCCAGGCCTTTTTAGACATATTCTGCATTGAGGCAATGTTCAGTTGGTGTTCGCCTAAAACCGTTGTAATGGCAGAAACCATGCCGGGAATGTTTTGATGATTGAAGGCGATGCGTGCGTCGCTGCGGCAGTATCCCATATCGCAATCGGGAAAATTGACAGAATTTTTGATGTTTCCGTTTTCCAGATAGTCGGTGATTTCTCTTACTGCCATCATAGCACAATTGATTTCAGACTCTGGGGTAGATGCCCCTAAATGAGGGATGGCAATCGTATTTTTCATCGATAAGACGGCTTCATTGGGGAAGTCTGTCACGTATTTGGCAACTTTTCCGCTTTCCAAAGCCTCTGCGATATCCGTATCATTAACGAGTTCGCCTCGGGCGAAATTCAGGATCCTGACCCCGTCTTTCATCTTGGATAAGGTCTTTTCACAGATCAGGTTCTTGGTATCATCGACATAAGGGACATGCAGGGTCAGATAATCGGAAGCCGCAAAGACTTCGTCATACGACAAGGCTCGTTTGACGCTTCTGGATAAACCCCAGGCACTATCGACCGAGATGTACGGATCATAGCCCAACACGGTCATGCCTAAACTGTTGGCCGCATTGGCAACCAAAACCCCGACAGCGCCTAAACCGATGACGCCGATCGTCTTGCCTTTGAGTTCAGGACCGGTGAAATTGGACTTGCCGGCCTCGACCAGCTTTGGAATCTCTTTGCCTTTATCCAAGAGGCTCTTTGTCCATTGGATGGAATCCGAGATTTCTCGTTAGGAGATCAATAAGCCTGCCAGAACGATCTCTTTGACCGCATTGGCATTGGCTCCCGGCGTATTAAAAACAACGATACCGCTGGCTGCGCAGCGTTCAATGGGGATATTGTTGACCCCAACCCCTGCGCGGGCAATGGCTTTGAGTTCAGGCGAGAAATTCATTTCCAGTAAATTGGCACTTCTGACCAAGATCCCGTCCGAGTCGACGGATTCACTGACGGCGTAACTGCCGTCTAGAAGTTGGAGACCTTCAGGCGCGATTTCATTGAGTGTTTTGATTTTGAACATGGGCTTACCTCTGCAGATCCGCAAATTCCTTCATGACGCGGATCAATTCCAAAACGCCTTCGATGGGCATTCCGTTATACAAAGACGCTCTCATACCGCCGACAGAACGATGGCCTTTCAGATTGACCAGACCCTTTTGTTCGGCATAAGCCACGAAGGCTTTGTCTGTGTCTTTGTCAGGAGACAAGAAACAGAGGTTCATGATGGAACGGTCTTTGGGATCATGGATCGTTGGGGCAAAGAAGGTACTGCTGTCAAGATAGTCATAGAGTAACTTGGCTTTGGCTTCATTGATTTTCTGCATTTCCTTTAATCCACCCAAGTCCAAGAGCCATTTAAAGACTTCTCCTGCGACGTAGATACTGAAGCAGCTTGGCGTGTTATACATGGACGCATTGTCGGCCTGGACTTTGAAATCCAGCATTGGAGGCAGATTGGATGCTTTGCCTAATAGATCGTCACGGATGATGACCACGCATAAACCGGCGATCCCCATGTTTTTCTGGGCTCCTGCGAAAATCACCCCATACTTGGAAACATCGATCGGCTTGGATAAGATATCGGAACTCATATCGCACACCAGGACTTTGTCTTTCACATCCGGAAAATCAACCAGTCTGGTTCCGAAAATGGTGTTGTTGGAAACATAATGGATATAGTCGGCATCAGTTGAGAAATCATCCGCAGTAAACTGAGGGATATGGTTGAAATTCTTGTCTTCAGAAGAAGCAACAATGCGCACTTCACCGAAACGTTTGGCTTCCTGGGCCGCTTTTTTAGCCCATTCTCCTGTAACGATAAAATCGGCTTTCTTGAACTTGGTCATCAGGTTCATCGGGATCATCGTAAACTGCAGTGAAGCACCGCCTTGTAAAAAAAGCACTTTATAGTTGGCTGGGATATTCAGTAAAGTCCTAAGATTGGCTTCGGCCTGATCAGCGATCTTGATGAACGCATCGGATCGGTGGCTCATCTCCATAACGGACTGTCCTGAACCCTGATGGTTCAAAAGCTCCGTTTGGACTTTTTGCAATACGCTTAGTGGCAAGACCGAGGGTCCTGCTGAGAAGTTGTACACTCTTTCCATGTTTTCCTCACCGGCACGATGGCCTGAAAATATACTTCAACTATAGTGGAGCACCTGGTGGTTGTCAATATTTTATCAAGTTATTCTGTAAGATTTTTAACTATTTTACAGAAATGATTGCAAGGTTATGAAACAATGAGTGAAACAATCCAAACTATCACAAGCACATAAATAAGGAGGATCGGCAATGCGTAAAACCATTTTGATTTTCCCTGTCCGTTCCATAATGCTTCAGCCTGGATCTTGCATTCAGCCATGACGTGTTTGGGGATGAACTTGATCGTCAAGGCACCCAAAGCGGGTAAGATCAAGGCATCATCGAGATAACCGATGACGGGAATAAAATCCGGGATCAGATCGATCGGAGAAAGCGCATAGGCCACCGTCAAAGCCGCCAATACTTTTGGCAGCCAGGGCGTATCCTTGTGTTTCATGGCGAAATACAAGGTCGGGATCATCAGTTTGATC
>CAZLWH010000159.1:1703-3438 GCA_964563265.1 uncultured Erysipelotrichaceae bacterium | reverse complement strand
GGCACAGGCACAGCCGATGGTAGCAGCGCCGGCAGCCAGTCCGTTAAGACCCAGCATGATGGCCAAACCGGCAGAAGTCAGGGGAGATACCAAGACAAAGCCCATGACGACCGCAATGATGGCGCCCATCAGGATCGGCTGATAGGTGGTTGCGGTGACGATGACTTCCCCAATGACGCTCATGACTTTGGCGATGGCAGGAGACACAGTCGCCGCCATCAAGGCTCCGGTCAAAATAACGACCAAGGGTGTGATCAGGATATCCAAGGGGGTTTCTTTTGAAACGATCTTACCGGCTTCGACGGCGATGAGTGCCGATACATAGGCTCCGGCAGGTCCGCCTGCGGTATAGCCCAAGGCTCCGGCCGCCACCGAAGCAAACAAAACCAGGTTGGGTGCCTGTAAGCGATGGGCAATGGCCGCCCCGATGGCGGCACCGGTCAGGCCCATGGCAGTGGTGCCGATCAATATGAATTGTTGAGACAGGGCATTATCGCCCCATAAGACAATAGACTGCTGGCCCCAGGTCTTGATGATCAGACCGACGACCAGGGTGGCCATCAATCCGAAGGCCATGGCGCTCATCGCATCGATGCCGTATTTCTGTAAAGAAATCACAATATTTTTCTTATGCAGGAAAGATTTCATAAAGGGTCCCTCTTATCATGACTACTTTACTGGAAAATGATGGGAATGTAAACCCGTATGCGTCTTCAATCGTGTGCAGTCTGATTCAGGTGTATATTGATTGACAGGTTGATTTAACTGTATTACACTAATGGTACAGTTAGTTCACTCTGACTTCAAAACCAGTGTCATTTGACACCAAGGAGCACTATGTCTAGTACCGAATTCGTATTCTTGGCTTATGCCCTGATTGGCGTTGCATATTTCCTGATCTACCGTTTCGTCTTCAACCAGTTTTTTAAATGGAAAATGATTCATTCGATTTGGCTTCCGTTAGTGACCACACTCATCAGTATCGTTTTTGCTCTTATAGCGTTTAATACCGCCGGCGGATGGGGAGACTTAGCCGCAGTTGCAGTATTAACAGTCTTCAATCTTCCGGTCATTGCCTTCTTTGTCTTGTTTGGACTCAATGCCTTGTTGTCCCGTAAAAAAGCTGTCGCAAAATAAATCTCCCTTTGGGTGATGAAAGGAACCACCATGGATTCTGCCGTCTTGACCGATCTGTCGCTTGTCGCGATCGGGGCCGTGTATTACCTGGTTTACCGTTTCGTAATCGCAAAACAGTTTAAACTGAAGATGATCCATTCGATCTGGATCCCCTTATTGTATGCGATCGGGTTTACGATCAAGGTCGTGATCCTGCTTCAGGCACCATGGTTTGGAGCCAACCGGACTTTCCTATCCCAAGCTTGGGCCATTACGGAAGTCAACCTTCCGGTACTGAGTTATCTGGTCTTGTTTGGCTTGTTTGCCTTGGTTGAAAAGAAACCGGCACAATAATTTATGATAATCCCGTTTGAAGTTAAACGGGATTTTTTATATACTATAGACGCACACTGTGCTTAGGAAGAGGTTGTCATGACCTTGAAAGAATTAAAGCCTGGACAAAAGGGCATCATCGAAAGCTTAGGCAAACAAAGCAGCTTGAGAAAACGCATCATCGATATGGGATTGACCATCGGGACCGAGATCAAAGTGATCAAACTGGCCCCCTTAGGCGATCCGATCGAAATCAAAGTCCGGGGATATCAGTTGAGTTTACGCC
>CAZLWH010000159.1:0-1693 GCA_964563265.1 uncultured Erysipelotrichaceae bacterium | reverse complement strand
GCCAAAACGAAGCCTCAGAGATCTTTGTGAGACTGATCGCATGAAGAAGACCATCGCCTTGGTCGGCAATCCCAATTGCGGGAAGTCGACCTTATTCAATATCCTGACCGGATCCAACCAGTATGTTGGAAACTGGCCGGGAGTTACCGTAGAAAAGAAACTGGGACAAGTCCGCCGCAATAAGATGGAACTGACCGTCGTCGATCTGCCGGGGATCTATTCCTTGTCCACATCGACCTTAGAAGAAGTCGTTACCCGTGAATACATCGAAAGCGATGAGGTCGATCTCATCGTCAACATCGTGGATGCGTCCAACTTAGAGCGCAACCTCTTTTTGACCTTACAGCTGATGGAAATCGGGAAACCGATGATCATCGCTTTGAACATGATGGATGTGTTGAGAGCGCACGGGGATACCTTGGATGTGGATCATCTGAGCCAACACTTGGGCATTACGATGATCGAAATCGTGGCGTCCAAAAACCAAGGCATTGACGTTTTGACCGAAGCGATGGAAGTAACCCATCCGCCGGTGAAGTTCATTCCGTTTTACCGTCCTAAAATCATGAAACTGATCGATTCGATCGAAAAGACCTTAAAGATCGATGTGGCCCCAAAGATGCATGCGATCCGATTCTTAGAAGAAGGCATGAGTGCCGCATTGGGACACAATAAAGGTCCTGTCGATCTGATTGCCTTGAATACCTTAGTTGAAAATAGCCTGAACGACGAAGATTTGGATCGCGACATGATCATCTCCGATGAGAAATACCGCTTCATCACCGAGCTTTCCGGCCATGTCTTGAAACGCAATGAAAGCGACGTCAAGACACTGACCCATAAGATCGATGCTTTGGTGACCCACCGTATCCTGGCTTTCCCCATTTTCTTAGGGGTCATGTGGATCGTGTTCATGCTGGCCTTTGGTCCTTTAGGATCTTTCCTCAAAACCTATTTCGAATACTTCATCCATGTGATCATCATCCAAAACATCGCTGCTTTCTTGACCTATTTGGGGGTATCACCCTGGGTCTATAATCTGGTCGTTGATGGGATCTTAGGCGGGGTGGGCTCCGTATTGGGCTTTTTACCGGAGATCACCATCCTGTTTATCGTCTTGTCGATTCTGGAAGACACCGGGTATATGGCCCGTGCTGCGTTCATCATGGATCGGGTCTTGCGTCGTTTCGGTTTATCAGGCAAATCCTTTATCCCGATGATCATCGGGTTTGGCTGTACGGTTCCGGCTTTGATGGCCACTCGGACCTTAGAGAATGAGAAAGATCGCCGTTTAACGATGATGATCATTCCGTTTATGTCCTGCAGTGCCCGCTTTCCGATCTATGCGGTCTTTGCGGCAGCCCTGTTTACCAACAATCAAGCCTTGGCCGTTTATTCGATGTATCTCTTAGGCATCCTGGTGGCCATACTTTCAGGGATCTTTTTGAAGCACTTTGTCACGAAAGGGTCTGTCAGCAGTTTCATCATGGAGTTGCCGGAATATCATCGCCCGACCTTACGCAATCTGTTTCTTCACACCTGGGATAAAGTACGTGGTTTTGTCATCAAGGCAGGAACCGTCTTACTGCTTGCGTCGATCGTCATCTATCTGATGAGCACGACCACTTTCTCATTACAGCCGGCTTTGACTCAGGTCGATTCTATGATCGGTTCGATTGGGACCTTCATCGCC
>CAZLWH010000158.1:0-3460 GCA_964563265.1 uncultured Erysipelotrichaceae bacterium | reverse complement strand
AAAGAGCCTTGACCAGGATCACCTATGAGATCATTGAACGCAGCAAGACGATGGATGACATCGTTTTGGTGGGCATCAAGACAAGAGGTATTCCTTTGGCCAGACGCATCGCCGAACGTTTCAGGCTGCTTGAACAGATCGAGATCCCGGTTGGAGAACTCGACATCACCTATTACCGTGATGACATCGTCAAGACCCCAGACATGAAGAAACCCAGCTTACCGTTCAGTATCGAAAACAAGCAGGTTATCCTTGTCGATGATGTCTTGTATACGGGAAGAACCATCCGTGCCGCCATGGATGCGGTCATGGATATGGGCAGGCCGTTCAGTATCGCCTTAGCCGTCTTGGTCGATAGAGGCCACCGTGAACTGCCGATCCGTGCAGATTTCATTGGTAAAAACATCCCGACATCCAAAGAAGAAGCCATCAAAGTCCGTCTCAAAGAAATCGATGATGTCGATCGGATCAGTATCTTAAAACCTGAATAAATAAACAAAATCCGGATATTTGTATTATCCGGATTTTTAAATGTTTTTTTTGCGTAACGACATGTACAGATATCTAAATGATCTTATCTTAAGAATCATTGATTTGATTCTAGTTTAAATTGATCCAATCTAACTATGGATTTTTGTACCGCTTAAACCATCGATAGCAGCTTTTGCATGCTCCAATGCAGCAATTACACTGACACGCTTGGGATTGTCCTTGACGAAACTGATGGCAGCCTCAACCTTAGGTAACATACTGCCAGGGGCAAACTGACCTTCGTCAATATACCGAAGAGCGTCTTCGACACTGATAATGTCCAAGGCTTTCTGGTTGGGTTTATTGTAGTTGATCATGACCCGGTCAACTGATGTCAGAATAAACAGATAATCCGCATCGATAAGTTCTGCAATTTTAGCAGAAGAAAAATCTTTATCTATAACAGCTGAAACCCCGATTAGAGCATCCTCTCTACGAATGACAGGGATACCGCCTCCTCCTACCGTGATAACAATCGTACCAGCATCAACCAAAGTCTTTATGACGTTTTTTTCTACCACATCCACGGGTTTCGGACTTGGAACGATCCGTCGATATCCACGACCGGAATCCTCAATCATAGTAAATCCTTTTTCTTTGATGGCAACTTGAGCTTCTTCGTAACTATAGAAATGTCCAATCGGTTTGGTTGGTTTTGAGAATGAAGGGTCATCCTCATCAACGATGACCTGTGTAATAAGAGTAACAACTTCTTTCTCAATGCCTCTGTGTTTGAGAACTTCCCTGATGGCGTTCTGTAGGTGATAACCGATATAACCCTGGCTCATAGCCCCACATTCAGGCAAAGGCATTTCAGGCGTATGAATGGTTGTACTGGCAATTTCTAAAGCAAGATTGATCATTCCAACTTGAGGACCATTCCCGTGTGCGATGATCAACTGATGACCTGCCTCAATTAAATCCACCAATGGTTGTGCAGTATTCTTAACCAATTCAAGTTGTTCTCTAGGATTGTTGCCTAAGGCATTGCCTCCTAATGCGATGACGATTTTCATGTGTGTTCCTTTCAAGAGCAGTTAAATCAAAACGAATAAAAGGATAATTCCAATCAGCAGTGATGCGAAAAGGGTTATTGGCAGAAGTTTTTTTAGGATAAGTCCTTCCTGACCAAGAATTCCCGCAGTGGTAGTGCCAAGTATGATGTTTCCGGGCGCTATGGCTGTTCCGATGGCACCCCCCGCAGTTTGCGCACCCAAGATAGCGGCGGCATTAAGGCCAAGTAATCTTGCGGAAGTCAGCTGAAATTCCCCGAACAGGATATTGGATGCCATGTTTGAACTTGTCATAAAGGCACCCATCATGCCAATCAATGGCGCTATTAAGCCGTAAACATTTCCTAGTAAGGCAGCAATTCCTTGCGCTAAAATCACGATTTGTCCGCTGCCACTCATAATCCTGGACATCATAATAAAACAGGTTACGGCAATGGCTGAAGGGATCGTCTTTCTTAAGGATTTGTCCAATAAGGACTTCCCATCACTGGGTATCAACCATTTTTTATACCTGAAGTAGATATACCCAATCAATGCAGCACTCAAGAGAAAAAAGCCGGCACTCGTCAAAGGACTGATGGGTGAATACAGTGATGTAGCTGGATTAATGTATCCATAACCAGTGCTGGTCAAAGGGAAAGCATATCCAAATTTCAATGTACCCATAATTGACTTAATCGGAGAAACCATAAGGATCAACAAGGTCATCACAGACAAAAACAAATAAGGAAAAAAAGCCTGGGCCATGGTTCGTCCTTGAAGTGAAGTTTTTATCTCCAACTTTGACTCGATACTCATGATCTTACTTCTTTTTGCTGTCCATGGTGAGTTGTAACGTTTGGTTTTTGATAACCAAAAGATCGAAATAAGCGCTAAAGTTGAAGGAATAAATGCAGCTAGGGTTGTACTATAACGGACCATCAATAATTGTCCACCCCCATGAATAAGCGAAATGACCAGTATGGCATACCATCCCTTTCGGATGGCTTCCATACCACCATAAATCCAAGAGATGGCTAAACCGATGATCAAGTTCCAGCACCAGATGAAAACAGCGGCATAGAAAGCAGTTTGAGCCATCAATGCCGGATCACTGGGAAGCCCTGTTTGTAATACGAGCGCATCCCAGGCAACCGCAAGAGTTCCAAAGGTACCGGCCCAGGCATTCCCAATCAGGGGAATCACGACAGCACTGATTGGATTCACCCCGATCCCAATCAGCAAGGGGGCACCAACAGCCACCGGGACTCCAAATCCAGTAATTCCCTGAAGAAAACTGGTGAATACCCATCCCAATGCAAGTACCTGTATCAGTTCATTGGGTGAGTATTTTTGAATTCCTGTTCGAATGACGGTAAAAGCTTGAGCATGCTGTACAACCTCAAAGAGCAGGATCGCTGGCCATACGATCATCAGAACGATCAGCGCACTCCATACCCCTTTGAGTCCTTCGAAAAACAGTAAGTTAAATGGAGCCTTAAAGAAAAGTGAAGCGATGATTATAGCCAAGATCAGACCAATTGGAGCTGCTTTTTTGGCTCCCCACTGGAATCCAACCATCAAGATTAAAAGCACCGTTATCGGTACCGCAGCCATAATCCATAAAAACGGGTTCAGAGGGATAGACACAAAGTGCTCCTGGATCTAGATAGATCTTGATATGCTTTCACTGAATGCTTCAATCGCTTTGATGAAGCAATCCATCGGGGCCGTAACAATACCAGCTCCAACCTGCCCGATACCCGGCTTTTTGTGAGCCATACCGGTATTGATTACAGGGAGGATCCCAGTTTCTACCACTTTGATGGCATCGATTGCAGTTGCGACGCCTACAAAATCCATAGGAGGAATAACATAATGGGGACTCAGTCCAACGCAGATCTCCTGCATTTCTCTGGAATAATCCATGGCTTCAC
>CAZLWH010000157.1:0-3478 GCA_964563265.1 uncultured Erysipelotrichaceae bacterium | reverse complement strand
GTTATACCATTGAAGAGTGTATCGAGCGCGGATTGACATACAGTGTGCCTTTAAAGGCAAAGTTGAAACTCTATTGTACCGATCCGGAACATGAAGATTTTGAGACCATTATCCAGGATGTATATCTTGGAATGATCCCATACATGACTCCTAAAGGTACTTTCGCTATCAATGGCGCTGAAAGGGTTGTAGTATCTCAGCTGCATCGCTCCCCGGGTGTATTTTTCGGGACAAGCTACCACACCAATGGTCAGCAGCTGTATTCTGCCAGGATTATACCTTTCAAAGGTTCCTGGATGGAGTTTACTACGGATATCAACAATGTGATGTATGCATACATCGACAGGAAAAAGAAACTGCCTGTTACCACATTGCTGAGAGCTATCGGTTATGAAAGCGACAAGGATATCCTTGAGATTTTTGACCTTGCTGAAGAAATTAAAGTCAGCAAAGCAGGTCTAAAGAAATATGTGGGTCGTCGATTGGCTGCCAGGGTGCTTAAAACCTGGATCGAAGATTTTGGTGATGAAGATACCGGTGAAGTTGTATCCATAGAACGTACTGAAGTAATCATCGATCGTGAAACTGTATTGGAATCCAATCATGTGGATATGATCGTCGATTCCGGTGCCAAATCCATACTTCTGCATCGTGAAGATGTCAATTCGCAGGAATTTGCCATCATTTTCAACACCCTTCAGAAAGATACCGCCAACAATGAAAAAGAAGCTGTGGAGTATATCTACAGACAGCTGCGTAATGCAGAGCCTCCTGATGAGGAAACGGCACGTGGTATCATTGATAAATTGTTTTTCTCTGATAAACGTTATGATCTTGGTGATGTTGGCCGTTACAGGATCAACAAAAAACTGGGAATTAACACTGACCTGGATACAAGGGTTCTTACAAAGGAAGATATCATTTCCATTATAAAATATCTGATCGGCCTCATTAACTCGAAGACCGAAGTAGATGATATTGACCACTTGAGTAATCGCCGTGTCCGTACAGTAGGGGAACAGCTTTATAACCAGTTTGGTGTAGGGCTGGCCCGTATGGCCAGAACCATCCGCGAACGTATGAATGTTCGGGATAACGAGGTTTTCACTCCAATGGACCTCATCAATGCTAAAACACTTTCAAGTGTTATTAATTCATTCTTTGGTACCAACCAGTTGTCGCAGTTCATGGATCAAACCAATCCATTAAGTGAGATCACCCACAAGCGCAGGGTTTCTGCACTTGGACCAGGCGGTCTTTCAAGGGAAAGGGCTGGATTCGAGGTGCGCGACGTACACTATACTCACTATGGGCGTCTCTGCACAATTGAGACACCTGAAGGACCGAATATCGGTCTCATTTCTTCGCTCTGTGTCTATGCTAAGATCAATAAGCTGGGATTCATTGAAACTCCATATAAAAAGATCACTGATGGAAAGGTTGAACTGAATGAAACAGTTTACCTGAGTGCCGAAGAAGAAGAAAATAAAATTATTGCACAGGCTACAACTTCTATTGACAAGGATGGCCTGATACTCTCCGACAGGGTCAAGGTTCGTTACCTTGCTGATTATCCTTTGATCGAAAGACAAAAGGTGGATCTCATGGATATTGCACCTAACCAGATTGCTTCCATAGCTGCATCCCTCATTCCGTTCCTCGAACATGATGATGCTAACCGTGCGCTTATGGGTTCAAACATGATGCGCCAGGCTGTTCCTCTTTTAAACCCGGAAGCACCAATTGTTGGTACCGGGCTTGAAGGGAAAGTGGCTCAGGATTCAAGGGCTCTCATCAATGCAGAAGGCGACGGAATGGTTGAGTATGTTGACGCTACTCAGATCGTTATCCGATATGCCAGGATTGAAGAAGAAAGACTTGTTAGTTTTGATGATGATGTGAAGGTTTATAGCCTGACCAAATTTACCAGGACCAATCAGAATACCTGTATCAACCTTCGTCCAATCGTTAGAAAAGGCGATAAGGTGAAAAAAGGCCAGGTTCTGTGCGAAGGATATGCCACACGTGGTGGAGAGCTTGCACTCGGACGTAATCTCATGGTTGCATTTATGCCCTGGAAGGGATATAACTTTGAGGATGCTATCGTTATCTCTGAAAAAGTAGTGAAGGAAGATATCTTTACTTCTTTACATATTGAAGAGTTTACACTGGAGGTTCGTGATACCAAACGTGGTGTTGAAGAACTTACCAATGATATCCCTAATGTTAGTCAGGAAGCTACCAAGGATCTGGACGAAAATGGTCTGATTCGCATCGGAGCTGAAGTGAATGAAGGTGATATCCTCATTGGCAAAATTACTCCTAAGGGAGAGAGTGATCCCACACCTGAAGAGAAACTCCTCCGTGCCATCTTTGGCGACAAGGCTGGTGATGTGAAGGATGCCTCTCTTAAGGCACCTCCTTCAATGAAGGGTGTTGTTGTAGATAAACGACTGTTTTCCAGGGTGATTAAGGATAAAAAACTGAAAGCTAAGGAAAAAGATATCGTTAAAGATCTTGACGATGAATTCATGAAGAGTACCAACGAGCTGAAACAGAAACTCGTGGATAAACTCACAGTTCTTGTTAGTGGTAAGACCTCTCAAGGGGTTTATAACAACTTCAAGAATGAGATTGTGCCTAAAAAGGTGAAATTCACCCAAAAAATGCTGTTAGGACTTGATTATAACAGCATCAACCCTAACAAATGGACTACAGATAAGGAAGTTAATGACCTGATCAAACAGCTCATCAATAATTATATTATAAAGTATAAGGAATTGCTGGGTGTTTATAACCGAAGGAAATTCGTTGCCACAGTTGGTGATGAACTACCCAATGGTATCGTTCAGATGGCAAAGGTATATGTAGCCAAGAAACGCAAGCTGAAGGTAGGCGACAAGATGGCCGGTCGTCACGGAAATAAGGGTATAGTTGCCCGTATCGTTCGTGAAGAAGATATGCCATTCCTTCCTGATGGCACTCCGGTAGATATCGTACTGAACCCGCTGGGTGTACCTTCCCGTATGAACCTCGGACAGATCTTCGAGACAGTTCTGGGATGGGCCGGAGCAAAACTGGGTACTACTTATGCAACTCCAATTTTTGACGGGGCATCTATCTTCCAGATCAATGATTTGATGGATAAAGCCAGTCTTCCGCACAATGGCAGGGTATACCTGTATGACGGAGGTACCGGTGAGCGTTTTGACCAGCCTGCAACGGTAGGTTATATCTACATGCTCAAACTGCATCATATGGTTGATGATAAGATGCATGCCCGTTCTATCGGACCATATTCTCTTATTACACAACAACCCCTTGGAGGTAAGGCCCAGTTTGGTGGTCAACGTTTCGGGGAAATGGAAGTCTGGGCATTGGAAGCCTTTGGTGCTGCCAATATCCTGCAGGAAATTCTAACTGTTAAGTCGGATGATGTTGTAGGTCGTGCAAAGGCCTATGAAGCCATCGTTAAGGG
>CAZLWH010000156.1:732-3493 GCA_964563265.1 uncultured Erysipelotrichaceae bacterium | reverse complement strand
CGCATCAAAGATGAGCATACGCATATCAATCTGCCGAAGATAAGGTTGAAAACCCTGGTTTGGCTGGTCAGGTTTGGATTGTGGACAACACGCTTCAATGATTCCGTGGATCCGGAAACACGGGCATCGATTAAGAAGAACAGAAAAGAGATCATCAAGATCCTCAAAGTCCTCATCAAGGAACTGAAACCGTTAGAACCCTTCACCTTGATCGAAGTAGAAAGCAAAGATTCGAGTGTCCTGATCGACATTCTCTAGGAGAAAACACATGAAACATGAAGTAATCGGACTTTGTCCAGTATGCGGCAATGACCTGATGGTCACCAAGCTGAGCTGCAACGTCTGCCACACCGAAATCAGCGGCGACTTCGCCTTATCGAAGTTCAGTGCCTTAAACAAAGATGATCTGAATTTCATCGAGACCTTCATCAAAGTCTCAGGCAATATCCGTGAGATGGAGAAATCCTTAGGGATCTCCTATCCCACCGTCAAGAAGAATCTGGATTCCATCATCAGCAAGCTCGGCCTCGAAACAGCAGCGCCGCTGCCTGAAATCGATGAAGCGGAAATCCTGGAAAAATTAAAGAATAAAGAGATCACGGCTGAAGAAGCCGCCCAGTACTTAAGGAGGGGAACATGACCTACGAAGAAGAAATCATCGTGATGACCCACCAGGGCACCATCACCCGCGCTGAAGAAGAACAACTGTTGACCGCGATGATCAACGCAGAAATCTACCAAAGGAGAGGACTATGAACAGCAAAGAAAAAATATTAGAAATGGTTAAAGACGGTGTCATCACTGTCGAAGAGGGATTGAAAATGTTGGAAGCGTTGGATCCCAAAGCACCGCAACAGCCGACAGCCCCTAAAAAACCGGCCAATGAACGCATGATCCGTATCCTGGTGGATTCTGAAGACGGTGAACGGGTCAGAGTCAACTTACCGATGAGCCTGGTCAAACTGGGCTTGGACATCAACAATAAACTCAATGTCGGCGGAAAATCCATCGACCTCAATGGGATCGACCTCAATCAGATCCTGTCTCAGATCGATACGGACCTCGTCAATGGTGAATTGATCACGGTCGACGGTAAAGACGGAGAGACAGTAAGAATCATCGTCGACTAAAAGATGCCTCAGGCATCTTTTTTATTGGGCAATCCATTGTATAATGTTGGTATGATCCGAAAAGCCCAAGCCACTGATTTAGAAGCCATTGGGGCCTTATGTGCCTCAGACAGCAGCCGTCTGCTTTTTATCGATGGCGATATCGCCCAAAACGGACTGGAAACCGACTATCAGGAAACCTGGATCGAGATACAAGACAATAAGATCAGAGGGATCTTCCTTCGATATCATACCAACTTCGTCTTTTACTTCAAAGAACCTTTGAACGATATCCAAGGTTTTGAAGCCTTGTTTACGGATCAGATCAAAATGATTTCCGCCTGTAAGAAAGACATCGATGCGATGCCTGAAAGCATCAAGGCGCGGTTCAACTTCAGGACGATGTATTTTTGTGAGTGCGAACGCTTGAAAACGCAGGTCTTGACGCTGAGTCCCTGTGAGGCAACTGCCGCAGACGCACCGGCCATCGTTACGCTGTTATCCTCGATCAGCGAATTCAAATCCAATCTTCATACTTCTGAGGAAGAACGCATCAAATCCATGCGCGATCGTTATGAACAACACAAGATCCATGGCTTTATCATCAAAGAGAACGATACGGTCATCGCTCATGCGTCGACCGGTGTTGAAACAAGCAGCGGGGTCATGGTGGTGGCTGTAGCGACAGCGCCGGATCAGCGCAAAAAAGGGTATGGGAGAGCTGTTGTTTACGCCATCACCGAGTATGCCTTACAGCACGGGCAAAAACCCTGTCTGTTTTACGATAATCCCGAAGCGGGAAAGATCTATCACGATCTGGGGTATGTCACCTTCGATCTGTGGGGTCTGGGGAGCCTGAAAGCATGAGAATCGCCATCGCTCAACTCAACGTCAGAGCCGGAGACATCGACGCCAATCTCGTCAACATGAAAATGATGATCGATCAGGCCAAACATCAAGGGGCCGATCTGATCGTTTTCCCCGAGATGTGTGTCGGAGGCTATCTGATCGCTGACCGTTATCTTCAGAAAGAATTCGTTGAGATCCTGCTGAATGCCAACGAGATCATCAAATCCTGGTCCAATGACATCGGGATCATCTGGGGCAATCTATATTCCATCGATGGCGGGAAAACCAACCGCGATGGACGCTATAACCGTTTCAATGCGGCGTATTTTGCCTATGATCAGCAATGGGTCGATCATGAGAACCTGTTGATGCCGGGGATCTATCTCAAACATTGTTTACCGGATTATCGTTTCTTTGATGATTCCAGATACTTTAAGAGCGGTCTTGAACTCACTACGGAACTCAACTTGCCCAAAGAGGCTCTGATTTCGCCTTTTATCTTCAAACGTGAGAATAAATCCCTGAAGATCGGGATGGAAGTCTGTGAAGACCTGTGGTCCAAAGACTATCAGATCGATCCGACCTTGATTTACGCCAAACACGGTGTCGATCTCATCATCAATATCTCCTCTTCGCCTTGGACCCTCAATAAAGAACTTTCAAGAATCAAACGCATCCGTGAACATCAAGCCCAATTGGATGACAAGATGATCAAGATCTTGTATGTGAATGCCTGCGGGATGCAGAACACAGGTAAAAACGTGCTCTTGTTTGACGGAGACAGTACCTTGTACAATGAACTG
>CAZLWH010000156.1:0-722 GCA_964563265.1 uncultured Erysipelotrichaceae bacterium | reverse complement strand
CACCCGGGTGGACATTGTAGGCGCGCTCGACCGCGAGATCCAGATCGAAGCCAATGATGCCTTTGATCAGGAATTGCTTGTGTTTAAACTGACCGATAAGATCGAATCCAAGAAGCAAGAAAGCAAACTCTTGAAAGGCTTACTGACTGCCATCAAAGAATTCGATAAACAGATCCTGGGCGGTCAATTGCCTTGGATCATCGGAATGTCGGGTGGGATCGACAGTTCCCTCAATACGGTCTTATTGGTGAAAGCCTTGGGAACCAAACGGGTCATCGGTTACAACATGGCCAGCCGTTATAATTCTGATCAAACCAAAAACATCGCCAAAGCGCTCGCTGAGACTTTGGCCATTGAATACCATGAAGGATCGATCGAATCCTTGACCAAGGCCACCAATGAGACCTTGGCGACGTATGACTTGGATCCCAAAGAAGACGGTTTGCCTTATGAAAACATCCAGGCTCGCTTAAGAGGCCATCTCTTAAGCAGTTTTGCGTCCTATAAAGGCGGTGTCGTTTGCAACAACGGCAACAAAGTCGAATTGGCCTTGGGCTATGCGACCCTTTACGGAGATACGATCGGGGCTTTAAGCATCCTGGGCGATCTCACCAAGGTCCAGATCTTTGACTTGTGTAAAGCGGTCAATGCGTTTTATCGCGAAGACCTCATCGATCCTTCGCTGATCGGCGAACTTAAAAAGGGGCGATATATCTTTGGAT
>CAZLWH010000155.1:0-3493 GCA_964563265.1 uncultured Erysipelotrichaceae bacterium | reverse complement strand
GAGCACTTGACTGAAAATCAAGGTGTCGCCGGTTCAATTCCGGCCGGAACCACCATCCTCAAGATCACCTGTCATCGACAGGTTTTTCTTTGGCTAAAAAAGCGTGTTTACAAGTGCTTTAGTTTTAGGTACACTAAAAACAACAACGGAGGCAGCACTATGGATTTTTCAGGATTCTTCTACGATTATAAAAATGTGCCTGAAGGGTTGGGCATTGCGTCATTCTCGACGCCTCATCTGATTTGGCTGGGGGCCATTGTCGTGATCATTGTCATTCTTTCTTTGTATTACCGCTCTCTCAGACCCGCTTCAAGAACCACGTTCAAAAAAGGATTCGCCGCCTTCATCATCGGCGCCGAGATCCTCAGACAAGTCTACTACATCGCCTTAGGACGATATTATCTGGAGTACCTGCCGTTTCATCTGTGCGGCTTGACCGAGATGACGATTTTCATCTATGCCTATACCAACAATAAGACTGCGAAAGAATCTCTGTATGCCTTAGGCATCGTCGGGGCCTTGATGGCGCTGATGTTTGCGGACTGGCTGATGCTGCCGCTTCTGAATTTCCAATCGATCCACAGTTTCCTGATGCATGGCTTACTGATTGCCTTTATCGTCATGCTGGTGGCTTCAGGGGAGATCAGGCCCAATTATAAGAACCTGCCCAAGGTCTTTTTGGTCCATCTGATCATCTGTGTCGTCCTTTACTTCTTCAACAAGCAATTCGACACCAATTTCTTCTTCATGAACACTCCGTCACCGGGATCACCGCTGATCATTTTTGAACAGATGTTTGGGAATCCTGGCTATGTCTTCTTCACGATCGTTTTGGTCTTTGTCGTATGGCTGATCGAATATGTCCCTTGGCTTTTTTTTAAAGAGAAGAAGAACTACAAATACTCGTTTAAAGAAGTCGCGAAGCCGAAGTTCTGAAATGAAAATAGGTTTCGTTTCATTGGGATGCAGTAAGAATCAGGTGGATTCCGAACGCGTCATGGGCTTACTGAAAGCCAACGGCCATACGATCACCACCGTTTTGAATGACGCCCAGGCTATTTTTGTCAATACCTGCGGTTTCATCAATCCTGCCAAAGAAGAAAGCATCAACACCATTCTCGAAATGGCGGAATACAAACAAAAGAACCTCAAAAAGCTGGTCGTCATCGGCTGTCTTTCACAACGCTATAAAAAGGACCTCATCAATGAATTGCCTGAAGTCGACCGTTTCATCGGGGTCTCCGAATACGGCAAGCTCGATGAGATCCTCAGTGATGTCTTGGAAACCAAGATCATCGGGACCTACGGAAAAATGGAACGACTGATCTCCAAGAAAGCCCATACGGCGTATCTGAAGATCTCGGAAGGGTGTTCGAACCGATGCACCTACTGTGCCATTCCCTTGATCCGAGGCAACATGGTCTCTTATCCCAAAGAAGAGCTCTTGATCGAAGCCCAGAAACTTATCCTGCAAGGGGTCAAAGAACTGGTCCTGATCGCTCAGGATACGACCCGCTACCATGAAGACAAAGGCGACAATCAACTGGGCTCTTTATTGAAAGAACTCAATGCCTTGCCTGGCTTAAAATGGATCCGTATTCTTTATATGTATCCCAATGCGGTCTCTAAAGCACTCTTGCTGGACATGAAGGCCTGTGATAAGGTCATCCCGTATTTTGATATCCCGATCCAACACGCCGATAATACCCTCTTAAGAGCGATGAACCGTAAAGGCACCATCGAAGACATCCGTTTGGTCATCGACGAGATCCGCAGTGTCTTCCCTGATGCGATCCTAAGGACCACCGTCATCGTCGGTTTCCCAGGGGAAACCCATGACCATTTCAATACCTTACTGAACTTTATCCGGGAAATAAAATTTGACCGTTTGGGCGCTTTCGCCTATTCACTGGAAGAAGATACCCCGGCCTATGATTTGCCTGAAAGTCTTTCCGATACAGAAAAACAAGAAAGACTGCTTCAAGTCATGGATACACAGGCTGCCATCTCTTTGGAAAAGACCCAAGCCATGATCGGAAAGACCTTGGACGTCATGATCGATTCGAAAGAAAGAGGATCTGATGTCTATCACGGACGATCGATCCATTCTGCCCCGGATCAGGTCGATGGGGAAGTCTTGTTTGTCAGTGAAGCTCCGTTAAAAATCGGTTCTTTCATCAAGGTTAAAGTGACCCGCAATGATGAATATGATCTGTTTGGTGAGATTTCGAAATAAGTGCTATCATTTGTGTAGATGAACCAAGAACTCCATATTAATCCTTTTCATTTCATCAGAGCGTTATCCACAGCACTCGAGCTTTCAACGACTGGGATTTCAGCCCATCATCTGGGAACGGCCGTGATCGCCAAGGCATTTGGGGAGGCCTTACACTTCGAGTCGGATGAGCTTCAGCTTTTGATTTGCGCTGCTTTACTGCATGACATCGGCGCAGCCAGCGATTGGCAGGAAAAGCATTTCATCGTCCATAATGATGATGCCTCTCATATCTTTGATCATGCGATCAATGGGGCCAGGATCCTCAACAAGTTTCCCTTGTTTGGTCCGATGGCTGAGATCGTTTTGCATCACCATGATCGTTATCTCGGCCCTAATCCCAGCGGAGCCGTGGAAAAAGAGATCCCGCTGTCATCCAGGATCTTGCATCTGGCGGATCGGATCGATGTCCTGATCGATCACAATGTCAACATCATGCTTCAGAAAGAAACAATTACCTTTCAGATTCTGAGCTCTCCGTTTTTCGATCTCAAACTGATCGAGATCTTTGAGATGCTGAGCCTGAAAGAAAGCTTCTGGCTCAACATCGTCTCCAAAGATCATTCCTATCTGTTTGAAAACTCGACCAATCTGTTTGGAAAAGTGGTCTTGAATACGGATGATCTGATCGCTATGGCGTCGATCTTTGCCTCAGTGGTCGATGCGAGTTCAGCGTATATCTATAAACATTCCTTCAATGTCGCCAATGTTGCCTATTCCTTGGCTTTGGCCAGACAGTACAATGACAGCTTCGCCAAGAAATTCTATTTGGCCGGATTACTGCATGACATCGGTAAACTGGCTGTTCCCAATACCATCCTCAACAAGCAATCCAAGCTGTCTGAGGAAGAATTCCTGATCATGAAACAGCACCCGTACTACAGCGGTCTAATTCTCTCCAAAGTCGAAGGCTTTGAAGAAATGGCCGATTGGATCGGCCACCATCACGAATACGATGACGGATTCGGCTATCCGGATCGACTGTTTGGTGATGAGATCAATGATGGGATGCGGATCTTACAGATCGCAGACATCTTCTGTGCCTTGGTTGAAAAGCGACCTTATCGGGAATCAATGAGTCCTCAAGCCGTTACGGATCAACTGGAACTGATGGTAAGACAAAAGAAGCTTGAAGAAGTCTCAGTCGGGTTGGTGACCTCAAAGATCAATGTCTTCATGGATCTGGTCGATAAAAACGTTTAAACAAAAAAGCGATTT
>CAZLWH010000154.1:0-3562 GCA_964563265.1 uncultured Erysipelotrichaceae bacterium | reverse complement strand
CTCGGAAGTGCTCTATGATGCGCAAACCGATCAAACCACAATCGTTTTGAGATACATCAACGCTTCTGTCTCCTTCAAAGGGAGATTACCTCAACAAGTAAAGATCTATGATATGGAACTCGGGATCTGGTTCTATTGGGTCACCGAGTCCAACGTCGTCCAGATTCTCTCTTATGAAAAATTCTCCAAAGCCGTACTCGATAGTGCCGGTCTGAAGGGTTCAGTCTCCCTCAATGATGGGACCGTATTGGCAAAATTCGTTCCGGACAATGGGTTGAGCGGGTCAGAGAAAACGATCGTCACGGAATTTTTGAGCCGTCAGTTCGTTTTCACGGTTTCAAACTGAGTCGTTGTGTCGTCTTTCTTCGCCTTGTACTTTTATTTAGGTCCAAGATACTGTAAAATAAAACCAGGAGGTTAGTGCATGAGCAACAAAAATCCAACCGAGACCGTTGCCTTCAAAACAGATGAACTGAGACGGGACAACATCAATCAAGTCTTGAAACAAGTGCAGTCTGCTTTGTCTGAGCGGGGCTATAATGCTGTCAATCAGTTATCCGGCTATTTGATCAGTGATGATCCTGCCTATATTTCCAGCCATAAAAACGCACGTAACCTGATCCAGACCGTAGAACGCTACGAGATCATCGAAGAACTGGTTCGTACCTATCTGGAAGAAAAAGATCAATGAGGGCTTTGGGCTGTGATTTGGGCTCCAAGACCTTGGGGCTTTCGGTCAGTGACCTGAGCGGTTTTTTGGCGAGTCCATATTCGACGATCCGCTTTGAAACCGATGATTATCAGAAAGCAATTGATCTGTTGATGCCGATCCTGGAGAAAGAAAAGATCACCGTCATCGTATTGGGCTTGCCCAAACACATGAACGGATCCTTAGGCGAAAGCGCGGATCGTTCGATTTATTTTAAAGAAGAGTTGGAACAGCGCACTTCGATCGAAGTTGTGCTTGAAGATGAACGGCTCAGCACCGTAGCGGCTCAAAAGAGCATGCTGATGGCTGAAATGAACCGGCAGAAACGTAAGACCTCCATCGATCAGATGGCAGCGACGTTTATCCTGCAGGGTTATCTCGATAAAATGAGACTCAAGAGAGGTTAACATGGAAGAAAACAAGATCATCGTAACGGATGACAGCGGTAAAGAATACGAAATGACGATACTGTTTACCTATGACACTGAAGACAACACCAAGAAATACGTTTTCTATTTTGATGAGAAAAACGATACAGGTGAAGTCTTTGTTTCCGGATACAATGATGCCGGCGAATTGATCCCGGTGGAAGAAGATGCGGAGTGGGCGATGTTGAACAAAGTCCTGGAAGAGTGGCAAATCGAAAATGAAGACGAGGAAGAAGCCTAAATTATTGAGCATTGTTTTAATGGGAGCGGTCTTCATCACGATCGCCTCTCTTTTTGCCTACGTCACGGTAAGCGGTGAGTTGACGGCGAAAGGCACTTCCGGTGAGATTGTATTGGTCAGCATCAGTGAAGGTGATCTTTTAAGTGATGTCTCTACATCGCTGCAAGCGCATGAATTCATTGGAAACCCGTTTATCTTTGAAACGTATGCGAAACTCAATAAACTTACTAATTTCAAGGTCGGAGTCTATAAGATCGATCGAGGATGGGATGCCCATACCATTTTGGTCTACATCACCGATGCCTCCAATGCCGAAAAGAATGATGTCGCCTTGACGATCATCCCAGGAGATTGGGCCAAAAACGTCGCCGACTCGATTGCGGATGTTACCAACTATACTGCGGATGAGATCCTTGCCCAATGGAACGACAAGACTTATTTTGCGACCTTGGTGGAGGATTATGAAGTCTTGATTCCGGGAATCGATAAGACCGGTGTCAAAGTCTTGCTTGAAGGATATCTGATGCCTGAAACGTATTTCATCAATCCGAATTCGACAATCGACGTGATCACACGCCGTATCCTGGATGAGACGGAAAGTTTCTACCTTGAAAACAAGGCAGCGTTTGATGCTAGCTCTTATTCGATTCACGAGATCTTTACTTTATCGTCGATCGTCCAGTTTGAAGCCTCTAAGGAGACCGATATGAAGATGGTGGCTCAGGTCTTCTATAACCGCCTGAACAAACCGATGCGCCTTCAATCCAACGTGACGATCTGTTATGCCTTATACAACTATACCGATTGGACCCAATGCGAAAGCGATGCCAACAAGAAGTTGGTGTCTCCGTATAATACTTATATGGTTGACGGCTTGCCGCTTGGACCAATCGATAATCCATCCGCGACAGCCATCAAATCAACCTTGAATCCAACCCCCAATGCCTTCTATTATTTCATGGCCGATGTGTATGGAGACGGTACTGTTTATTATGCGAAAACGTTTGCTGAACATTTGAAGAATGTGGAGAAATATTTACATTGATATGAAAAAAAGCGTCATCATCGGGATCGCCGGAGGCTCAGCTTCCGGAAAGACCTCCCTGGCCAAACGTCTGGTCAAAACCTATTCAAGCACCAATTCAGTCTTAATCATCCGTCAGGATGATTATTATAAAGATCAGGCCGATCTGTCGATGGCCGAACGTCTCAAAGTCAATTATGACCATCCCTTGGCTTTCGACAATGATTTTCTCGCCATTCAACTCAAGATCCTGGCTTCAGGACACCCCATCATGAAACCGACCTATGACTTTGCGCAGTATACCCGTGCCCAAGACGTTGAAAAAGTCGATCCGTGTGATGTCATCGTCGTTGAAGGATTGTTTGTTTTGGAAGACCCCTTGATCCGTTCATTGTGCGACATTAAGATCTTCGTCGATACTCCGGCCGATGTCCGCTTCATCCGCAGACTGAAAAGGGATGTCAGAGATCGCGGAAGGACCATGGAAAACGTCATGGATCAGTACATGAACACCGTTAGAGTCATGCATGAAACCTTCATTGAACCCTCTAAAAGATACGATGATGTGATTGTTCCCGAAGGCGGAAAAAACGAAGTTGCGGTTGATTTATTGACCACCAAGATTGATAGTATAATTCACACAAATGTGTTATAATAACGCCGCACTTAAGGAGAAACCCGATGGCCCAAGAAAAAATTAGAGTAACCCAAGCCGGTTACGATGAGTTAAAAAAAGAACAAGACAATTTGATCCACGTCATACGCAAAGAAGTCATTGAAGACCTGCAGGCTGCCAGAGCCCAAGGTGACTTGTCTGAAAATGCCGACTATGATGTCGCCAGAGATCGCCAAGCCAAAGTAGAAGCCCGTATCCGTGAACTGGAAAACATTTTCAACAACCTCGAAATCATCGATGATCACAAAGGCGGATCCCGCGTTGTCAAACTCGGCGTCAAAGTCAAGATCCAGACCCGCGGTAAACAGCCAGAGGAATATACGATCGTGTCTTCCGTTGAAGCCGATCCGTTATCCGGTAAACTCAGCAATGTCACTCCGTTGGCAATCGCGCTGATGGACCACAAAGTCGATGACGAAGTCGAAGTCGATCTGGTCAACAGTAAAGAATTGGTCAAGATTCTCTCTGTCGACTAGGAATTTCT
>CAZLWH010000153.1:2746-3565 GCA_964563265.1 uncultured Erysipelotrichaceae bacterium | reverse complement strand
GTATTTTGAAAGCAGGACCTTATGAGAGAACAGAAAATTATTAATATCGCCGTCATTGCCCACGTCGATGCCGGGAAAAGCACGCTGGTCGATGCGCTGCTTCAACAGTCCGGTGTCTTCAGATCCAACGAAGTCTTGGTTGCCCAGGTTATGGACTCCAATGCGTTGGAAAGAGAACGTGGTATTACCATTTATTCCAAAAACTGCAGCATCCAGACCCATGGGGCCAAAATCAACATCGTTGATACCCCGGGCCATGCTGATTTTTCTTCTGAAGTAGAACGGATCATTCGTACGGTTGACACGGTTGTCCTGCTGGTCGATGCCTCGGAAGGCCCGATGCCTCAGACCCGTTTCGTTCTCCATAAAGCCCTTGAACTGGGTTTAAAGCCAATCCTATTTATCAATAAGATCGATAAGAACGATCAGCGTGCTGAAGAAGTCGTTGATTTGGTCTACGATTTGTTTTTATCCTTGTATGGGATCGCCAGACAAGGCATCGCCAAGCACCACATGAATGATGATTCCACTGACCTGGAACCGTTGTTTGAAACAATCGTCAAACAGGTCGGATCGTATCCGGATCTGGATGATGAACCGACTCAGATGCAGATCAGTTCCTTGGCTTATGATGATTATTTGGGTCGTTTGGGGATCGGAAGACTCTATAAAGGAACTCTTAAAGTCGGACAAAGCGTCATCGTCGCTCGCGGAGCGTCGACGATCCGTCAAAGTGTTTCTCAGCTGTTTATTTATGTCGGCATGAAGAGAACTCAAGTCTTGGAAGCCCACAGCGGTGATATCATCATCGTCGGGAGG
>CAZLWH010000153.1:0-2736 GCA_964563265.1 uncultured Erysipelotrichaceae bacterium | reverse complement strand
TGTGATCCCAACAACATCGATCCGTTACCGATGATTTCCATTGAAGAACCGACCTTGTCGATGAACTTCTGTGTCAATACTTCACCGTTTGCGGGAAGATCCGGCAAATACGTCACTTCCAGAAACATCAAAGAAAGACTCATGAAAGAACTCGAAGTCAATGTCGGGCTCAAAGTCGAATCTTCGGATACCACTGATAAATTCAAGGTCTCAGGACGCGGGGAACTGCATCTGACGATCTTGGTCGAAAACATGCGTCGAGAAGGCTATGAACTGGCCGTCTCCAAACCGGAAGTCATTTACCGTTATATCGACGGAAAGAAAATGGAACCGATGGAAGAAGTCATTACGACCGTTCCTGAACAGTATTCCGGTGTTGTCATCTCTAAACTGAACCTGCGTAAAGCGCAGATGCACAATATGGATGAAAAACGCGGCTATGTCACGATCACATGGAATGCGCCGACCCGTTCTTTGATTGGTTACCGTTCCGAATTCATCAATGATACTCATGGGGAAGGCACCATCGTCCGTCAATTTGCGGGCTATACCGATTATGTCGGGGAATTGCCTCAGCGTCCTAACGGGGTCATGATTTCTACCGAAACCGGTGTCGCCATGACGTATTCGATCTTTTATCTTCAGGAAAGAGGCCAATTCTTCATCGGCGCTCAGACGGACGTTTATACCGGCATGATCATCGGGATTGCTTCCAGAGATATGGATATGGAAGTCAATCCGATCAAAGAAAAGAAAAAGACCGCTGTCCGTTCTTCCGGCAACGATGAAGCTATGAGACTGGTCACCCCGAAACAACTGAATCTGGAATACGCCGTTGAATTCATCAACGATGATGAACTCGTAGAAGTCACCCCGGATGCGATCCGTCTTCGTAAGAAGTTCTTATCATCCATCGATCGTAAGAATGCCTATCGTAATGCCAAAGTCGAGGAAATCGATGACTGAGTTTTCGTTTGAAATTACCCATGTCTGTGCCCAAAGCGGAGCACGGACAGGGATTCTACATACCCCCCACGGCGATGTTTTAACGCCGATGTTTATGCCTGTTGGAACCTTGGCGACCGTCAAGTTTATTTCACCTGAAGAAATCGAAGCGATGCAGGCCGGGGTCATCTTGGCCAATACCTATCATCTTTGGCTGAGACCCGGTGAACAGATCGTCAAAGCGGCCGGTGGTTTACACCGATTCATGAATGTCAAAAACCCGATCCTCACGGATTCGGGCGGTTTTCAGGTCTTCTCTCTGGCGGATTCCAGAAAGATCACCGAAGAAGGGGTTACTTTTAAGAACCACCTCAACGGTGATACGATGTTTCTTTCACCTGAAAAAGCGATCCAGATCCAAAATGATCTGGGTGCAGACATCATCATGAGTTTCGATGAATGTCCGCCGTTTCCGGCGACCCATGACTACATGAAAAAAAGCGTAGAGCGTACCTTGCGTTGGGCTGAAAGAGGCAAACTGGCCCACAGTAATCCCAAACAAGCTCTTTTTGGGATCGTTCAGGGCGGTGAATTCGAAGACTTAAGAGCCTTAAGCGCCACCAAACTCGTCGAGATGGATTTTCCCGGTTATTCAATCGGGGGAACCAGTGTCGGCGAAACCAAAGAAACCCTGTATAAAATGATCGACTACAGTATCGCTCATCTGCCTCTAAACAAGCCCCGTTATCTGATGGGCGTCGGTTCTACCGATGCGATCCTGGAAGGGGTCTTAAGAGGCGTCGATATGTTTGACTGCGTGCTGCCCACCCGGATCGCCCGTCACGGGACCTTAATGACTTCTACCGGACGACTCAACATCCGCAATGCGAAAAACGAACAAGACTTCGGTCCCATCGATATTGAATGCGATTGTTATACCTGTAAGAACTTCTCAAGAGCGTATCTAAGACATTTGATCCGCTGCGATGAAGGGTTAGGCCAACGCCTGCTTTCGATCCACAATCTGCGCTTTCTGATCAAACTCACAGAAGACGTCCGTACGGCCATCAATGAAGACCGTTTCCAGGATTTCAAAGATATCTATTTCAAGAAGCACCATCTCAACAGCATCAATTCCAAAGGATTCTAATGAAAACCTCCGATTTTGATTTTGAATTGCCCAATGACCTCATTGCCCAGCATCCGTTACTGGATCGTTCAGCCTCACGACTGATGGTTTTGAATCGTCACCATCACACGATCAAAGACAAAGTCTTTGTCCAACTCCTGGATCATCTTCACTCTGGTGACGTCTTGGTCCTCAATGAATCCCGTGTCTTACCGGCACGGCTTTTCGGTGTCAAAGAAGAAACCAATGCCCATTTAGAATGCCTGATCTTAAAAATCGAAGGCGATGAAGTCGATTGTCTGGTCAAAAAAGCCAAAACTGTTCATATCGGTACCATCATCGATTTCGGAGAAGGCATTTTGAAATTCGAATGTATGGGGATCGGTGAAAGCGGGATCCGTCGTTTTAAGATCATCACTCAAGGCATCTTTTTGGAACTTCTGGAAAAACTGGGCACCATGCCTTTACCGCCTTACATCAAAGAAAAACTCGAAGATCAACAACGGTATCAGACCGTTTACGCGAAAAATCCCGGATCGGCCGCAGCACCGACCGCAGGACTGCATTTTACCCCAGAACTCTTGAAACAGATCGAAGACAAAGGCATACAGATCGTCAAGATCACCTTGCATGTTGGCTTAGGGACTTTCAGACCGGTTGAT
>CAZLWH010000152.1:0-3578 GCA_964563265.1 uncultured Erysipelotrichaceae bacterium | reverse complement strand
CTTTCTCATTACAACCGGCTTTGACTCAGGTCGATTCTATGATCGGTTCGATTGGGACCTTCATCGCCCCCATCTTTGCGCCTTTGGGTTTTGGGGACTGGAAGTCGTCCATTTCCTTACTGGTGGGTTTTGTTGCGAAAGAGGCTGTGGTTTCAACCTTAGGCGTTTTGCATGGGGTCGGGGGCAATGCGGCAGACAATGCTTCTGCTTTGGTTGAACCGATCCGTGCGGCGTATTCGCCTTTATCCGGCTTTGCCTTTATGACCTTTACCTTACTTTATTTGCCCTGTATTGCTGCCTTTGCGACCCTCAAGCGCGAGATGAATTCATGGAAATGGACCTTCATCGCAGTGGCGTATCAGACTGGGGTTGCTTATGTTTTGGCTCTATTGATCTATCAGGGCGGAAAGCTCATGGGGTTTTGATATGGGAGATGTGATCATCCTTGGATTGGTGAGTGCACTGATCGGGTTTATAGTGTATTATTTAGTTAAGCAAAAAAAGAATAGTTGTCACAGCGACTTGTGCGCTGGCTGCACGCAACATGAAAATAGCTGCAGCAAATGTGACGTCGATACACTGAAAAGAGAACTCAAGGAGCAGCTGCACAAAAGCTCTTGAGTCCATCTTGATTGAGGGGATCGTATGATCATTCTGATTCTGTCTTTGGTGAATGTCGTCAGTACCTTGCTGAGCATCGTCGTTTTAAGTTTCCTGTATTTTCAGCACAATTCACGCATCGAAGGGATCCAGTATTGGATCTTGTGTCATGGGCTCAACATGGTGGCTTTTGCCTCTACAGCCAGCCGCGCCGTATTACCGGAATGGATCGCCATCATGTTTGCCAATCCCTTGTTTGCATTATCCTTTATTGCCTTATATTACGGCATGGGTAAATTCCTCAACATCAAGGTCAACTTAAAACCTTACATTGCCTTATTGATCCTTTATATCCCGGTATTGGCTTATTTTACTTTTGTCGATGACAATCTCAACATGAGACAGTTTTTTCTCTATGCCCTCTTGGTAATCATCAGCCTGAGAATCGCTTATTTTCTGCTTAAAAACAGATCCAAGGATGTCAGTGGTATTTCGACCTTTAGCGCGTTCACCCTGTTTGCGATCGCTTTCTTCTTTGCGGTTAGCATGGGCATCATTCTGTCTGAACAGACGCCCCATGAATTCTTTGACGGTAACCCCCGAGACATCATGATCCTGTCGACGACGATCTTTACGACCATCCTGATGACCTACAGTGAAGTCATGCTGATCAGTGCCCGACTGCTGGATAATGTCAGGGTTTCGGAGCGTAAATTCAGTCTTGTTTTCGATAACTCTCAACTGCCTGTTTTTATCACCAGGGCTTCTGACAGCCGTATCCATGAATGCAATCATTCGTTTGAACGCTTGTTTGGGTATGAAGCCAAGGAGGTTGTAGGAAAGACGACCTTGGACATCAAGCTGTGGGAAGACCCTGATCAGCGTCAGCACATGATCGAACTGACCGAAAAGCACTCCAACGTCAAAGACATGGAAGCAGTAATGATCGCAAAAAACGGCACGAAACATGTCTGTACGATCTCTTGTAACAGTGTGCGCATCCAAGGCGAGGACTATGTCCTCAATGACGTCTATGACGTCACCGACAGTGTCAAGCTTCGGGAAGACCTGAAACGCTTGGCAACTCAGGACCATTTGACCGGTTTGGCCAACAGGACCTTGTTTTATGACCGTTTCGAACAAGCCAGATCTCAGGCTGAACGTCACGGGGATCAGGTTTCCATCATCATGATGGATCTGGATAAGATGAAAGAAATCAATGATACCTATGGGCATCTTGTCGGAGATAAGGCACTCATTCATCTTTCCAATCAGATTTCCGGCATCTTAAGAAAAACTGACACCTTTGCCCGTTTCGGCGGAGACGAATTCTGTATCATCCTCAATGAGATGAAAAACATCGAAGGCACCCATTTCGTTTTGCGTAAGATCCAAGAGGCCTTATCGATGCCGTTGAAACTTGACCAGATCGATTTAAAAGTCCAGGTCAGTATGGGCATCGCGGTATTTCCGAGTGACGGTACCGCCATCAATGACCTGATCAAACATGCGGATAAAGCCATGTATCGTGCCAAGCAGGAACAATGCGGCTACCGTTTCTTCAGTGACCTAGAGAAAAAATGAACCCTGTTAAGAATCAGGCTTTAAAAGACCTGTGGGTCCAAATCGCAAAAGGCGATCTGGACTATTATCAATCAGCCCCTAAACCGACCGGTGCTTCCGTCAGCCGGGATTTTTACTATGCGGATACGGATAACAAGATGCAGGCCTTGGAGATCATCAGACCCAAAGGCAACACAAAAGTCTTGCCGGTCATCGTTCATATCCACGGCGGCGGCTGGATCTACGGCCACAAGGACAGTTATTATAAGTATTACTGTATGGCGTTATGCAAGCGCGGTTACGCTGTCCTCAACATCAACTACCGTTTGGCCTTCGATGACCCGTTTCCGGCCTGTGTCCGCGACATTTTCAGTGTCTTTGAATGGATGGTCATCCATGCTCAATCACAGCGCTTAGACCTCGCCAAGGTCTTTCTGGTGGGGGATTCCGCAGGAGCCCATCTGGCAGCCTTAAGTGCTCAGATCCATCATTCACCCTTCTTACAGAAAAAATTCGGTGTTCATGCCTGTGCGATCTCGATCAAAGCCTTGGGACTGAGCTGTGGGGTCTATGACTTAGACCGACACCTCCAGGATGATCCTGATCCGATGACCTTAATGATGTTTAAAACAGTCTTTGGGCGCAATGATTTCCGTAAACATCCGCTGTATAAACTCAGTTCTGTTTCCCATAACCTCGATGCCTCTTTTCCACCAGCCTATGTCTTAAGCACGAAAAGCGATGTCCCTTTGATTTTGGAAACCCAAGCTTTCGTGGATGAACTGAAAGAAAAAAAGCTGAAATTTAAAGCCAGGATCTTACCTAAAAAGAAAAAACGGTACCATGTCTTCAACATCAAGCTGATCTATCCAGAAAGTATCGAAGTCATGGATGAAATGGCAGCGTTTTTTCAAGCGTTTACTTCTTGAAATCTACTCGTACTCGTGATAAACTGATAACGCACGCTTCATTTATGCGCGACGTGGACGCTTAGCTCAGCTGGGAGAGCACTTGCTTGACGTGCAAGGGGTCGGGGGTTCGAGCCCCTCAGCGTCCACCATTTTCTTTTAAGCGCCCGTGGCGCAATGGATAGCGTATTTGATTCCGATTCAAAGGGTTGCAGGTTCGAGTCCTGTCGGGCGCGCCATACTAATTCGGGACGTAGCACAGCTTGGTAGTGCACTTGCTTCGGGAGCAAGGGGTCGCGTGTTCAAATCACGTCGTCCCGACCATGTTTATCAAAACCCGGGGATTTAGCTCAGATGGAAGAGCACAACGCTGGCAGCGTTGGGGTCGTGGGTTCGAGTCCCATAATCTCCACCAAACGAGAAACAACACCGCTTAGGGCGGTTTTTGTTTGCTTTATAGATATTTTCTGTAAATGTAACAGTTTTCACAAAATTTACACTTTACTT
>CAZLWH010000151.1:0-3622 GCA_964563265.1 uncultured Erysipelotrichaceae bacterium | reverse complement strand
ATGGCCAATTGGATGGCCAATCCTTTGGCCCGTTTGGGAAGCTCTTTCAGTGCTGCCTTAAACAAGACAGTGACCCAAGAGAAAAAGGTCTCTTTGGGCGGGTTGACAGAGGGCTGTGGACTGGCAGTATTGGTCATGATGATCTCCTGGTTGGTGCGTTATGATGACGCTTATTGGTTGGATCAAGGTTTAGGATACACTTAGATAACGATGACTATGACCACATTATATCACTGTGAAAATGTGTGTCAAACTCCCTTCAACTCAACAAAAAACATCCCTTAAAGGGATGTTTATAAACGTGTTAGGAAGCGATATGACGTGCTTTATGGGTCTTGAGTTCTTCGACCAGATAAGGCAGGATTTGGATTGCGTCACCGACGATCCCGACATTGGCGATCCCAAAGATCGGAGCGCTCGCATCGGGGTTGATGGCGATGATGAATTCGGATTTATCCATCCCGGCCGTATGCTGAACAGCGCCGGAAATGCCGCACGCCAGATACAAAGTCGGTCTGACGGTCTTTCCGGTTTGTCCGACTTGGATCTCTTTGGGGGCACGATGGCGATCGACGACACCGCGGCTGGCCGCAACTGTCGCTCCCAATTCATCGGCGACTTTTTGAAGCAGATCGAAATGATCGATGACACCACGGCCTCCGGAAACAATGATCCGGGCTTTACTGATGTCCACCCCATGGGTTTCTTTGACGATCCTGGATTTATAGACGACCTTATCTTCATAATCGGCTGTGAATTTGTAATCGATGACTTCCCCGGTGCGCTGGGCATCATAGAAATCCGCATCGAGGACCTTGGGACGGATGGTCGCCATTTGAGGGCGATGATTCGGACAGACGATGGTCCCAAAGAGGTTGCCCCCAAAGGCAGGACGGGTAATCCACAACTCGGTCGATTCGGCTTCATTGGGATTGATTTCGATCTTGGTCGCATCCGCTGTCAAACCGGTATCGACTCGGGCTGCGATACGAGGTGCCAAGTCGCGTCCGATGACGCTGGCTCCGATCAATAAGGCATCCGGGTGATTGGTCTTGACGATGTCCGCAATGACATCGGTATAATACATCGTCGAGTAATGAGCCAGTTTCGGATCATCCGTAACGATGACCTTATCCGCCCCGTGATGGATGACGTCCAAAGCCAAGCCTTTGACCTGATGACCGATCAGGATCCCAACCACATCGAAGTGGATATGGGTGATGGCGGTAACCAGCTTTCTGGCTTCCGACAACAATTCGAAACTGACATCCTGAAGGACGCCGTCTCTTTGTTCGACATAGACATAGATATCTTTCGTGTTCATGGTTACTCCATATAGGCGCTTAAGTAGGTCGCGATCAGTTTCGCGGCGTCTTCAGCGCAAAGATCGGTCTTCAAGGCATTGGCCTGCAGGGTTCTCGTAAAGGTTTTCTTGACTTGAGTCGGAGATCCTTTGAGACCCACCTGATTGTCAGGCAGATGCAGATCGGCAAATGTGACTCTGCGGATCGGTTTATCAAACGCATTCCAGACATCGGTCACATTCATCATACGGGGGGTATTCATCGTATTCAGGGTTGAGATCAAAGCTGGTGTCTTGACTTCCAGGATCTCGCTGTATTCTTCATAGGCTTTCTTTAAAGTCAGGACCCCATCTTTATAGTCGATGATTTCTTCGACATAGGTCACTTGCGGGATACCCAGCTTTTCAGCGACCTGAGGTCCGACTTGAGCCGTATCGCCATCGATGGCTTGTCTTCCGGCAATGATCAGATCATAAGGCAAGGTCTTTAGGAAGGCGGCCAAGGTCGTCGAGGTGGCCCAGGTATCCGCTCCGGCAAACTTCATATCGCTTAAAAGCACGACCTCATCAACGCCTCGTGCGAGAAGCTCTCTCAGCATGTCTTCAGCCTGAGGCGGACCCATCGTAATGGCAGTGAGATGCGCCTGATATTTTTCTTTTAACTTCAAGGCTTCTTCGATCCCGGCCATATCATCGGGATTGGCAATACTGGGTACACCGGTACGGATGAGTGTTCCGGTAACCTTATCGATCTTCATTTCCGTGGTGTCCGGAACTTGTTTCACTAAACAGAGAATGTTCATGGTGTGTCCTATTTCAACAGTGCGGCGCTGATGACCATGCGTTGCACTTCTGATGTCCCTTCATAGATTTCGGTGATCTTGGCATCACGCATCATGCGTTCTACCGGATAATCACGGGTATAGCCATATCCGCCAAACAACTGCACCGCTTGGGTCGTCACTTCCATCGCGACTTCTGAGGCATACAATTTGGCCATCGCGGCTTCCGTAGAGTACGGCTTACCGCTGTCTTTCATGAGGGCTGCTTTATAGACCAGTAAGCGCGCTGCTTCGGTCTTCATCGTCATGTCGGCCAGTTTAAACTGCGTATTTTGGAAAGAGGCAATTGATTTGCCGAATTGTTTTCTTTGTTTGACGTACTTGACGGTCTCATCGATGGCGCCTTGCGCGATTCCTAAGGCTTGCGCAGCGATCCCGATGCGTCCCCCATCCAGCGTGCTCATGGCGATCTTAAAGCCCATGCCTTCGCTGCCCAAGAGATGATCCAACGGAACTTTGACTTTATCAAAGACCAGTTCGCAGGTCGATGAACCGCGGATCCCCAGTTTCAACTCTTTCGGAGATACCGTAAAGCCTGGCATTTCCTTTTCGATGATGAAGGCGGAGATGCCTTTGGTTCCCAAGCTTCGATCCGTCATCGCAAAGATGATGTAGATGTCGGCATAGCCCGCATTGGTGATGAAGATCTTGGATCCGGTCAATAGATAATGATCGTCCTTCTTAACAGCGATGGTCTGTTGACCTGCCGCATCGGTTCCCGCATTGGGTTCGGTCAAACCGAAAGCCCCTAAGGCAGATCCGTTACACAAGCGCGTCAGGAATTTTTCTTTCTGAGCTGCTGTACCGTATTGATAGATCGGATGAGCACCCAAGGAGGTATGAGCACTCAGGATGACGCCGGTCGTTGCGCAAACTTTACTGAGTTCTTCTACAGCCATGGCGTACGCCAAGGTATCAGCGCCCGTGCCTTGATATTCAACAGGGAAACAGATCCCCATCATTTTAGCCTTGACCATTTTCTCTACAGTTTCAGTGGGAAAACGCTCTTCCTCGTCGATGGCCTGAGCCAATGGTTTCACTTCTTTTTCTGCGAAATCACGATACAGCTTTTGAAGCAGCTGGTGACGTTTTGTGAGTGTGAAGTCCATGTTAAGCCTCTGTCTTTGGAGCCAAGACAGTCGCAAATCCACTCACGACGATTTCTCCGGCACTATTTCTGGCGATCGTTTCTAATTTTAGACGGTTTTTCTCGGCGATGATCTCAACGACTGTCACTGTGGCCGTGATAGCTTCATCGAGTCTGACTGGTTTCATAAAGCGGGATTCCTGTCCCAGATAAATAGTTCCGTATCCTGGAAGCTGTGTTCCCAGGATCTTAGAAAACAACGAGGCTACCAAAGCACCGTGAACGATGCGTCCTTTGAACATCGTGGTTTGGGCATACGCTTCATCCAGATGAACCGGATTGTCATCGCCCGAGATTTCCGCAAAAAGAAGAACTTCCCTGTCTGTGAGC
>CAZLWH010000150.1:0-3632 GCA_964563265.1 uncultured Erysipelotrichaceae bacterium | reverse complement strand
ATCTCACGCTGGACCTCTTCCCCTGCCGAGCTCCAGATTCCGTATTCAGAAACCAGCACCGGTTTTTTATGGAACTGATGGGCTGCCAAAAGATAATCAAGGGTCCCGGTATAGGCATTGTCCAGATCAGGATGTTGAGTATCATGAGGCTGTCCATGGAAGATTCCGTAATACATCGTATAACCCAAAACATCCAAAGGGGCCATCGAAGGATCACTGTAACCGGGGCGATCGGCTGCGGCAGACTGCGTCGTCAATCTTCCGTCATCATAGTTTTTTCTTAGATCATTGACCAGCAAACGGTTATAGGCAAGGCGGTAATCGTTGCCGTTGCATTCGTTTTGGGTCGACCATAAAAAGACACTGGGACGATTGCGGTTGACGAAAATCATCTCACGCCACATCTGCAGGTCGATGCGACGCTTCAGTTGGGCTTTGAAGTGTTCATTCTCATGCTGCCACAAAGGCACTTCCATCATGGCCGCCATGCCCAAGCGATCCAAAATGCGATAGGTCAAGGGATGATTGGGATAATGGGCCGTACGGGTAAAATTCAGATTCATCTTTTTCAGCTCTAGACATTCCAAGACGATCTCCTCATGGCTCAGGCTTCTGCCTTTGTTGAGGTTCTCTTCATGTCTGGCCATGCCATTAAGAAAGACCGGTTCTCCGTTGACCAGGATCGAGCGTTTGGTGACCTGTAGCGTACGGACCCCAAAATCATGATACAAGCTCTCATACGGCGTCGTCGTCTTCAAGACATACATCGCAGGCTTCAATAAAGCCCACGGGGTTAAGTCGGTGGTATCCAAAGTAAAACGCAAGACCGCGATATCATTGGCTTTGATTGATAAACGGTGTGGACTCAGCGATTTGATGCGCGTATCACACAAGGCTTTGGCGCAGTCTGCACCCAAGTTGTGCTCATGGATCATCGTGGAATACAAGTCGAACTCCATCATCACGATTTCGTCATTGATCGACTTGTTGACGGCGATGACGGTCACTTCGGTTTCTTTGAGTGATTTGGGAATCAGATCGATGCGGCGGATCGAAACCAAAGGCACCTCTTCGATCCAGAAATCATGGATGATTCCGGTGTAGTTGAAATAGTCTGATCCTGAATTGGCCGGAATCGTATCGATCCGGCTTCCCCAGGGAATATTATGGACACGCAAGGCAAAGACATTGTCCCCTTCGATCAACGCTTTGGTAACGTCAAATGAAAACGGGTTGAAACTGCCTTCATGGGTTCCGATATACTCATCATTGATGAACAGATCGGCGATGGTGCTCATCGCCAGGGCTTTAAACAGATAGATCCTGTTCTTTTTCTTCGAAACAGGAATGACTCTGTGGTACCAGGCTCCGGCTTCATAGGTCTCCATGCCTTCCCCGTGGGCTGCGATCTGATGTCCGATCTTGTTTTCGACCCCCGGTAAACCGTGATCCGATAACGAAGACGCATCGAAACCAGGCAAGGTCAATCCTTTGACTTCTTGTCTGAGTTTACCGATGGCGATCTCATCGCGGATCCGCATACTGAGTTTGGGATCGTTGACACGGATCTTCTTCCAGGTCCCATGCAGGGAGATGACTGGATTGGTCTGGGCTTCAAAGGAAGGATAGACTTCCTTGTTTTGAAGCGGGACCGTGATTCCGTTTACTTTTTCATCGATGACCAAACTTAAGGTTGGGGTCAGTGTTCTATAATTCATTCTTCCTCCATCAGCATGGTCTTGATTTCTTCCAGTTTCTCATCGCTCCAGTTGAATTCGTGCTTGAGACTGTTGAGCCAGCGTCTCAGCGGGGGTTCAGAATCCCACCAGAACGGATCTCGGGTCGCTTTGACCAATTTGGTAACTTGGGTTCTCTCCAGCGGATATTTCATCCATTGGTTATAGGGATAATCCAAGGTCAGATGCGGTCTGACTTTATCCTCAGAGATCACTTCCAGGGTTTCACAGACAACGATGTCTTGGCTGGAGAATCCGACACACAGCTCAAAGGTTCCGCTTTCAACGGCGAAGCGATTAAGATGAGGCACATAGTAGGCGAAATCACGTTGATTCAGAGTAAAACTGATTGCTTTGGATTCACCGGGCTTCAGGCTGACTTTTTGGAAAGCCCGCAGTTCTTTCTCAGGACGAGGCAAGAACGATTCCTGATCTTTGACATACAGCTGAACGACTTGCGAACCGGCGACTTTGCCGGTGTTCTTCAGGAATACGGAGAGCGTTACCGGTTGATCTTTCTTGATCGAAGTCGC
Organism: uncultured Erysipelotrichaceae bacterium; assembly: GCA_964563265.1. GTDB lineage: Bacteria > Bacillota_I > Bacilli_A > Erysipelotrichales > Erysipelotrichaceae > UBA2212. Next base: position 1,363 of record CAZLWH010000150.1, on the reverse strand, counting down.
GCTCATTTTTGGACTAGAGAGTTTAAAGGTCGTATAGCTTAAGCCGTAACCAAAGGGATACATGACCGGCAGTTTGCGGGTCTCATAATGACGGTATCCCGTCAACAGGCCTTCGGTATAGACGATCTCATCGCGGTTACCTGGGAAATTGCCATAGGCTGGGGTATGTTCCAAGCGCAGCGGGAAGGTTTCTGATAGCCTGCCAGACGGGTTCACATCCCCAAACAGGATGTCCGCCAAAGGCACACCGGCTGCCGAACCCAAAAGCCAGGCTTCCACGATGGCTTTCGAATACGGCTGGACGTCTCTTAAATCGACGGCTGCCCCGTTATTGAGGATGACGACGATGTTGGGATTGATTTTATGGATTTTCTTCAATAAGGCTAAATGCTGTTTCGGAAGATCGATCGAGAGACGATCAAAGCCTTCCGATTCTATGGATGCGGTGGTTCCGGTAAAGAAAAGCACGGTTTTGACTTTTGATGCGGCCATTAAGGCTTCATCGGTCAATGTCTTGGTGACCTTTTCCTGATCATAGCCTGCCGCATAGAGGACTTTGGCCTTGTCTTTCAAGGCTTCAAGCGGTCTTTCGATTTTATATGCTTTGAGCCAGGAACTGCCTCCGCCGTTATAGCGGACCTGATCATCGGCGAAACGGCCGATGACGGCAATCTTGGTGTTTTTCTTTAAAGGCAGGATCTTCTCGTTTTTCAAAAGCACGATGGATTCCGCAGCGATTTTCTGAGCGAAGCCATGGTTTTTATCCAGATCGGTCTCTACGGTGTCGCCGGGCTTGAAAACGCGCTCATTGAGACGCAGGCAACGCTGGACATGATCATCGATGACCGACATCGGGATTTCTCCGCTCAACACGGCCTGTGTGAGCCTTTCATCGACCGCAACCGGTCCAGGCATCTGGATGTCTAAACCGTATTTATGGGAATCGACCTTATCGTTGACGGCGCCCCAGTCGGAAACGACCAGGCCATCATACTTGAGATCCCCTTTTAGGATCTCATTGAGGGTGTGCTGATTTTCGCAACCATAGGTTCCGTTGATGCGGTTATAGGAACCCATGATCGTCCATGGATTGGCTTCCTGGATGGCCATTTCAAACGGCGTCAGATAGATCTCATGCAGGGTGCGCTCATCGACTTTCGAACTGATGAACAAACGGCTGGTTTCCTGTTCATTGGCGATGTAGTGCTTTAACGACGTCCCGACTTTTTGAGACTGGACCCCGTTGATGAAGGCTGCGGCGATTTGCTGGCGCAGGTGCGGCTGGTTGGCCTTCCAGCCAAAACGGCCAATCACGGTACGGTTGTTAATATCGTCGCGCACATAGTTCGGTCGCCCATTCAGG
>CAZLWH010000149.1:0-3657 GCA_964563265.1 uncultured Erysipelotrichaceae bacterium | reverse complement strand
CGAAACGTTACGAATTGTATGCCAAAGCTGATGCCTGGTTGGTTGCTAACGCAATCCAAATCCCGACGCAAGCCGACGGCGGAAATCCGATCTTGTCTAAAGTTGTTCCGTTCACTGCGCCGTTTGCCTTAACAGGTATCGCCATGAACAAGTTCAAATTCATGCAAGTTCAGGATGAGATCGTTACGATCGCTCAACGCCAAAAAGCATTGGATGCTTGGACAGCAAAACGTTCTAAATAAGCTGTAGTCTTAATACCATTAAAAGGGATTAGGCTTGACCTAATCCCTTTTTATCTCTTATATTATCCCAGGAGGATTAATAATGAAAAAGTACATACTTTTCCGTACCCTGCGTTCAATATTTTCAATTCTAGTCGTGGTAACCATCGCATTTCTGATGGTTTATACTTTGGTACCCCGTCACCGGGTATTCAGCGGAGATCCGTTGATTCAGAAACTGACCAGTAAACCAGATGAATTGGCCCATTATAAAAACTCAGTCCTTGAAGAGCTCGGCTACATCGACTTTTTTGAACAAAAAGACATGTGTGCTGAATTAGCCAAGGAAAGTGGCGAAAGTTACAGCAGCTGCATGGTTAATGATTCAACAGAAGTCAATAAGTGGATCACTGCCCATGAAGACAATTGGACCGTCATCAAGTATCCGGTGAGCGGTCTGTATTATGCTTATCGAGATATTCCGATCATCGAGAGATTATCGCGTTGGTACTCGAATTTTATCTATTTAGATAACACCAATGCTATCACTGATCTGGATAATCCAAATTTAGATAGAAAAATATACATTGGAAAAGACTTGGCCGGAATGCCGGCCGTCAAGTGTTCCGGATGTTTGAATAAATACCTCCTTTATGTGGATGGGATTTTCCCGTATGTCCACCAAAACTGGATCATGTTCAATATGGGTGTATCTTATCCCGCGTTTGCAGGGATCCCTGTCCTTAACGTCATCAATGACCCGCAGGGTGTCTATTCCTATAAAGACATTACTTTTGAAACGGGAATCACCATGAGTTCTCCGATCAATGAACATAAGTGTTACTATAAACCGACCAATGCTTTGGATCGACTAGACCGAAATAAATTCAATGATAATTACGCGAGTTGCGCGTATAACTTGAGTGATCCTTCGATGTTGTCACTGTCCTTTACGATTGGTATCTTTGCGTTGTTGTTCAGCTATTTCATCGGTATCCCTTTGGGTATCGCGATGGCTGCCAATAAAGGCAAGCTCTTCGACAAGATCGGCTTGATCTTCGTCACCATTATGTTCTCGATCCCAAGCTTAGCGTTTATCTATTTCGTCCGTTACGGAAACTTGGCGATCCTTGGATTGCCGGATAAGTTCCCAACGTTTGGAGCCAATAATCCGCTGTCTTATCTGTCTCCGATCATTATCCTTGGTTTACTGGGGATCTCTGGTCTGATCGTCTGGGTAAGACGCTATATGATTGACCAAAGTACCTCTGACTATGTCAAATTTGCCAGAGCGAAAGGTTTGAGCCAATCTGAAATCTTTACCAAACACATTCTGCGCAATGCGATCATTCCGATCGCACAAGGTATGCCGGCTGCCATCATCGCCACATTGGGCGGTGCTGTTATGACCGAAACTGTCTTTGCGGCGCCTGGGATGGGCAAGATGCTGCCGGATGCCGTTCAAGTCTATAACAATCCGATGATCATTGCCTTGACCTTCATCTTTACCGTCTTGTCGATCTTCTCCGTCTTTGCCGGAGATATCTTAGTTACTTACATCGATCCTCGAATCAGTCTGTCAACGAAAGGGGGGAGAAAGTAATGAACAACGATCAATTCAAGTTTGTTACCTTGGATGAACTGGCTTCAGAACACATCAGTGCCCCTCAGTATTCCTACTGGCGTTCTGTATTCAGAAAATTCTTCAGCAGTAAAGTTACTGTTGTCATCATGGTCGTCGCCGTTACCGTCGTCGGCTTTGCGATGATCTATCCGTTATTCAGCAATTATTCACCAATCGTAGCGCCAAACATCAACAAACTTGAAATGTGGTTCAATTCACCATCTGCCAAGTATTGGTTTGGTACCGATGATAAAGGAAACTCCCTGTTTGATGCAGTTTGGGCAGGGTTAAGGGTCTCCATCATGATTGCCGCCATCTCGACCGCCATTACGACGGTTGTTGGTGTCGTTGTCGGGGCTTTCTGGGGTTATTCCAAGAAGGTTGACCGTGTCATGATGGAAGTCTACAACATCATCGCCAACGTGCCGTTCCAGCTCTTGATCATCATCATCATGTATGTCATCGGCCGCGGATTCTGGCAGTTGATCTTCGCCTTGTCGATCACATCTTGGATGGGCACCGCCTACTTCATCCGTGTCCAAGTCATGATCATCCGTGACCGTGAGCATAATCTGGCTTCCCGTTGTTTGGGAACCCCGATGACCCGCATGATCAACCGCAATATCCTGCCATATCTGATCTCCGTCATCGTCACTCTGGTCTCCAGAGACGTCCCTGCGTTCATCAGCTTTGAAGTCTTCCTGAGTTACCTGGGAATCGGATTGAATATGAGTACGCCTTCGATCGGGCGCATGATTTCATCTTACAACAGTTACATGATCAACTATCCGTATCTGTTCTGGCTGCCGGTTGCCACTTTGGCCATCGTCACCATATCGCTCTACGTCGTAGGACAGGCATTCGCGGATGCTTCTGATCCTAAGACGCATATGTAGGAGGTGAAACTATGGAAAAAAACGTAATCTTATCTGCCCGTGACATCGTGGTCAATTTCCGTGTCCGCAGTAGAATCTTAACCGCCATTCGAAATGTCTCCCTCGATCTGATCGAAGGGGAAACCCTGGCGATCGTCGGTGAATCCGGCTCAGGGAAAACCGTCTTGACCAAAACCTTCACAGCCATGCTGGAAGAAAACGGGTCAGTATCCCAAGGCAAGATCTTCTTCGAAGGAAGAGACCTCCTTGAAATCAAATCCAACCGTGAATGGGAAAGTATCCGCGGCGCAAAAATCGCGACTGTTTTCCAGGATCCGATGACCTCCCTGAATCCGATCAGAACGATTGGATCTCAGATCACTGAAGTCATCATCAAACATCAGAAGAAGTCCAAGATCGAAGCCAAAGAAATGGCCATTGATTTGATGGACAAAGTCGGTATTCCAAATGCGGCTGCCCGATTTGATGAGTATCCGTTTCAGTATTCAGGAGGCATGCGTCAACGTATCGTTATCGCGATCGCCTTGGCTTGTCATCCCAAGATCCTGATCTGTGATGAACCGACAACGGCACTGGATGTAACCATCCAAGCCCAGATCATTCAGTTGATCAAGCAACTTCAAAAAGAATTCGGCTTCACCACCGTCTACATTACCCATGACTTGGGTGTTGTTGCGGCAGTTGCCGATAAAGTTGCTGTCATGTATGCGGGCCAGATCGTTGAATACGGCACCGTGGATGAAATCTATTTCAATTCCAAACATCCCTATACGTGGGCACTTCTGTCCTCCTTGCCTCAATTGGGCGTCAAGGGCCAGATGCTGTTCTCGATTCCGGGAACCCCGCCATCCTTATACAACAAGGTCAAAGGCGATGCCTTTGCCCCTAGAAATCCTTATGCAATGAAGATCGATTT
>CAZLWH010000148.1:0-3660 GCA_964563265.1 uncultured Erysipelotrichaceae bacterium | reverse complement strand
GTGCACCAGGTTACGTACGGCGACCTGGTTTTGATGGGCATCGATCCGGCAACTAAAGTCACGATTCCGTTTCAGATCGAAGATCCGCATTTTACGGAAGGCTATTTTAAGATCCTTCATCATCCATATGAAGCCCAAGGCGTTGATTTCTGGTGGATCGACTGGCAACAAGGCACAAAGAGCTCTTTACCGGGCGTTGATCCCTTGTTTGTCTTGAATCATACGCATGCTTTGGATTTGGCGCGGGATCATAAGAAACGTCCGTTTACGTTTTCACGCTGGACCCAGTATGGCGGACACCGTTATCCGATCGGATTTTCCGGGGATACCGTGTCAACCTGGGAGACCTTGGCCTTTCAGCCCTACTTTACCGCCACGGCCGCCAATGTGAATTTCAGTTGGTGGAGCCATGATATCGGGGGACACTATAAAGGTCAGGAAGAGCCTGAACTATTGACCCGTTGGGTTCAATTCGGGGCTTTCAGCCCGATCCTGAGGTTGCATTCCACCAAAAACGAGATGTGTGTGCGTGAGCCCTGGCTGATGGTTCAGCCTTATCAGAATGCGATCGCGCAAGCCATGCGTTTACGGACACGGCTGATCCCGTATCTGTATACCGGTCTTCATCAGAATTCGGTCAAAGGCATCCCGTTTCTGACGCCGCTGTATTATGAGTTCCCTAAAGATCCGATCGCGTATAAAGCCAGAAACAGCTACTTCTTGGGAAGAAACCTGTTGGTGTCTCCAGTCATCACCCCGATGATCAGAAGCCTCAATCAAGCCCATACGGCTGTCTATCTGCCGGAAGGCCACTGGATCGACTTCAACAGTGCCCAACTGATCAAAGGCGGACGATGGATCGATGTCTACAGTGACATCGAATCGATCCCGGTCTTTGTCCGTCAGGGAACGATCCTGCCTTTATCCAAATGGGAAGACAGTGAGGATCCCAACGGAAATCCGTTGACCCTGAAGGTCAAGGTCTATCCGTCTGATCATGCGGAATATACCCTGATCGAAGACGACAATGAAACCATGGCGTATCAGAAAAAAGAGATCTTCTGTACCGAATTCAGCTTCAGAGATCAAAGCCTGACCATCAAAACCGATAAGAAAGCCAAAGCCTATCTGCCTTACTTGCGTAATTATGAGATCGAAATGGTCGGAATGATCGTCAAAGGTGATTTTAAAGCCGACTATACCGAAACATCGACCATCATTGTCTTAAATGGGGTGGATATTACTGCCAATGTGACCTTAAAATTCAGTTCCATTGAACCGATCGATCAAGCAGCGCTTCATAGAAACAGACTCAAAAAAGCATTGGCCAACGCAGCGGCCGGAGTCGAGGTCAAAAACGAGATCCTGAGTGCGTATGATCACGGGACCCTGGCAATGGTCTATAAGAAATACAGAAAAGAAAAGGACCTGATCGCGATGGTCAAAGCCTTATCGGAGTGATCCGGACCACCGATTGGTGAGCGAAACCAAGATAAGATGCGTATAATGATGGGGTATCGATAAAGAAGAGGAGAATTATGAAGAAAATTGCCTTATATGGATTCAATAACCTGACCAAGACACTCAGTTTCAACATTTATGATATTTGTTATGCGGAAACCCGTCAGGAACGCAAGGATTATCTGACGTACATCGATGAACAGTACAATTCGACCCGTTTGACCAAGATCCTTTCGGATGTCACCAACATCATCGGTGCGACCATTTTAAACATCGCCAAGCAGGATTACGACCCTCAAGGGGCCAGCGTCACGATGCTAATCAGTGAAGAACCGGTCGAAGGCCATCTGTTGGATAAATCCTGCAATGTGGCAGTCATCGAAGAAATCATTACCCCACAAACCGTGGTTGCCCATCTGGACAAAAGCCATGTCACCGTTCACACCTATCCCGAATATCATCCCGACAATCAGATTTCGACCTTTCGGGTCGACATCGATGTTTCGACCTGCGGTAAGATCTCTCCGCTGAAAGCTTTGGATTATCTGATCGGCAGTTTCGATTCCGACATCATCACGATCGACTACCGGGTCAGAGGCTTTACCCGAAGCGTGGAAGGCAAGAAGTTCTTCATCGATCATGAGATCAGTTCCATTCAAAATTTCATCGATAAGGATACCTTAAGAAAATATGAAGCCGTGGATGTGAATGTCTTTCAGTCCAACATCTTTAATACCAAGATGATGCTGAAAGAGATGGATCTTAATAACTATTTGTTTAAGAAAGATCCGGATGATCTCAGCGACAGCATCAAGAAAGTAATCAAACTCAACATCAAGGAAGAAATGACCGAGATTTTCAACGGGACCAACATTTACCACTTGAATGATGAAGACTAGGAGACACCATGGATCAATGGTTCACTGAAAAGCATTCCGATACGATCAATTTTTCAATCAAAGTCTCAAAAGTCCTCTATTCTGCTCAAACCAAATTCCAGAAACTGGAAGTGTTTGAGAATCCTGAACTGGGTAAGTTTTTCACCTTGGATGATTATGTCATGATCACCGAAAAAGATGAATTCATCTATCACGATATGATCGTTCATGTCCCGATGGCGGTCCATCCCAAGGCAGAGCGTATCTTGGTCATCGGTGCCGGAGACGGCGGGACCGTGCGTGAATTGTGCCGATATCCTTTCGTCAAACACATCGACATGGTCGAGATCGATGAAGAAGTTGTGAGGGTCTGTAAACAATTCTTTCCCAATTCGACCAGTGGGCTTTCTGACCCAAGAGTCAGTCTGTTTTTTATGGATGGCTTGGCGTTTGTCAAAGAAAAAAAGAACGAGTACGATCTGATCATCGTGGATTCAACGGATCCCTTCAGTGTCGGCGAAGGTCTGTTTACCCAAGGGTTCTATCAGGACTGTTTTGCGGCCCTCAAAGATGACGGGATCCTGGTCAATCAACACGAATCTCCGTTCTATGCCCATTATCAGAAAAACATGCAGAGAGCCCATCAGCGCATCAAGGAAAGCTTTCCGATCGCCAAGGTCTATCAGGCCTTTATCCCGACCTATGCCTCAGGACACTGGCTGTTTGGCTTTGCCAGTAAGAAATATGATCCGATCAAAGATGCGGATTTCAAACGCTGGAGCGCTTTGGGTCTGGAAACCAGGTACTACAATCCTGAGCTTCATCTGGGTTCGTTTGCCTTGCCGAATTATGTTAAAGCCTTGCTGAATAAGGAGTAATCATGATCAACACCATCCTATTCGATCTCGACGGTACCTTGTTGCCGATCGATGCCAAAGCCTTTGAGAAAATCTATTTCGGGGGTTTAACCAGTCACTTCACCGACATGTATCCGCCCCAGGAATTCATCAAACTGATCTGGGATGCGACGATCGCCATGGTTTTAGACACCAGTCATAAAACCAATGAAGTCGTCTTCATGGAAGCCTTAGGCTCCGTGGTCAATGAAAAACTCGAAGAAATGCAGCGCCGTTTCAGGAACTTCTATGATTCCGATTTCGATAAACTCAAAGCTGTTTGTATTGAAAGCGCTGAAGTCAAAGAAGCAATCACACTGTTGAAACAAAAAGGGTATACCTTGGTCATCGCCACCAATCCGATGTTTCCTAAGATCGCCATCGAAAAGCGCATCGGCTGGACCGGTTTGAAGCGAGACGACTTC
>CAZLWH010000147.1:1522-3745 GCA_964563265.1 uncultured Erysipelotrichaceae bacterium | reverse complement strand
CGGGATATCGGATGCGGTATTGATCTTTCCTCAGTCGTTTATCTTACTCAGTATCGTCTTATTGAGTCTTGAACTCAATCCTGTCTCCAAATCAGTGTGAAGTCATAACTAATCTCAGTTATAATTGACGGGGAAGTCTTTCCTCGTTTTTTTTATGAATCACATGAAAGTGGGTCACTATGAAAAGAGAGTATGGGATCGATCTGTTAAGGCTAGTCAGTATGTTTATGGTGGTCTTGCTGCATGTCTTGGGTCATGGGGGTTTCTTAAGCCAAACCGTGACGAATTCGGTGAACTATAATGTGGTCTGGTTTTTGGAAATCGCCGCGTATTGCGCAGCCAATGTCTTTGCGATGATCACGGGTTATCTGATGGTCCAATCCAAGTTTAAAGCAGAAAGAATCCTAGGCATCTGGGCTCAGACCTTCTTCTATTCCTTTGGGATCTCCTTGGTTTTCTTTATTGTGGCTCCGCTTTCCATCGGTAAGACAGGCTTACTGATGAGTCTGTTTCCCATCCTAAGTAACCAATACTGGTATGTGACCAGTTACTTCGGTCTCTTCTTTAGTATCCCGGCTCTAAACTGGGTCATCTCAAACCTCACCAAACGACAAGCAATCTCAGCTTTGTTGCTGATCTTAGCCGTCTTTACGGTCTTGCCGATGGTCTCAGGCAATGATTTGTTTGCCTTAAGCAGCGGTTACAGTACCCTATGGCTGATCTTTATGTTTATGACGGGTGCTCTCATCAAACAATGGGATCTGTTTTCAAACAAGAAGAAACGCATTGGCTTGGTGTTGTATCTGGGCAGTGTGATCATCGTGTTTACCAAGATCCTGGTCATCGATGTTTTGATCACACAGCATTTTGGTGCTCCACAATGGACCTTGACCTTCTTGTCTTATACGTCGCCCTTTATCTTCCTAGCTTCCCTTGGTCTGTTTCTGCTGATCAGCTCAATCAACGTTAAGAACAGTATTGTCTCTAAGGGGCTTAAGGTGCTTTCTTCTTTGGCCTTTGGGGTCTATCTCTTCAGTGAACATCCGCTCATCTGGCAAACCTTCCTTGCGGGTAAATTCAACGCTTTCTTTGAACTGCCGGTCCCATTGTTGGTTCTCTCTATCCTGGGTATCACATCACTCATTTTCTTTGTCTCCTTGGGGATTGATTTCTTAAGAAGCTCCCTGTTTAAACTCACTAAACTTGATTCTTTCATCCATTGGGTCTCTTCGAAAATCAGCACAGTCTTCGGTAAGTTACTAAACTGGGCTGAAGTCAGGATCTAGACATCCTCCTTCAGAAACACGGACTTAAACACATAAAATCAAAAGGACTGCTAAAAGGGCAGTCCTTTTTACTTCTGTCAGTCAGCTGGATAATTCGCTATTTGCATCAAGAAACCGTACTTTCTAAACGATAAGTAGATGATCACTCTGAGTCTGCTCATTAATCACAAAGGGGACCATCAGCACGCCCTAAGCACAATATGTAACGGAAATACAAAATATATTTGAAAAAGCGTTACAAACAAGCTATAATGTGGTTACCAGGAGGTTAAACGATGCGCTCTACAATCAAAGATCAGATTTCTGATTATATTCTAAAAAACCATCAAGCCGCTGATCCCATCATTCAAAAGGATCTTTATAGGATATTTGTCAATGTCAGCCCTATAACAATTAGACAAACTTTGCTCCGATTATCTAAAAACGGAATCATTACCAAATCAGAGAGTATTAAGGGGGTTTACTTCATATCAAAACAGAACACGGTACTCAAGTCACACTCTTTGAATTTCAATCAACTGATCGAAAATAAATTCCTTGTGGATATGAATAAGAAAGTCATTGGTTATGAATCCGGTTTAAGCCTTGCTAATGAACTGGGTCTGACCACTCAAACATCCAGTACTGTTTATGTGGTTTCAAATGCTGTCGCAGATCGGAAAAGGGAGCTTTTGATCGATAATCGAAGAATCATCATCGATAAATCCAGGATCGATGTGGATCATCGTAATTACAGATTCTTACAGGTGTTGGATCTCATTTCTGATTTCGAGTCGTTTTGTGAAGTTGATCCTGAACAAGCATTGACAGTTTTAAAAACCTATCTTCGTGATCTAACCCTTTCAAAAAAAGAAATAGATACGATATTTAGATTCTATCCGATTAAGACTGAACGGAATTACTATAAACTGGGGGTTGATCATGTTATTGCACAAGA
>CAZLWH010000147.1:0-1512 GCA_964563265.1 uncultured Erysipelotrichaceae bacterium | reverse complement strand
GCATTCATTGAAATCGTATCTGAGGTTGCTAAAACCTATGGCTATCAAGCGGATCAAATTGAAAAGGATTATTTCGTATCCTTATTTCTGAAAGAGCTTTTATCCATTAGTGATCTACCCATTATTTTTAAAGGGGGCACCTCTTTGTCAAAAGTCTATCATCTTATCGATCGATTTTCTGAGGATCTGGATCTCGCCGTTGTTTTTGACGGTGATCGTTTAGTAAAGAGTAAACGCAAAAAATTGAAAGCTCATATTTTATCGACCACTTCTAAACTATCTATGAGTTTAGTGAATCCGGATGAAATCGAATCAGATCGTGATTTTAATCACTATAAAATTACTTTTGAGCGCAATTTCAAAAAGACAGATGGTGTTTTATCTCATATCCTTGTGGAAACCATTTTGCCGTATTTACCTTATCCTTGTGAAACACTGGAAGTATCCAATTATGTAACCCAATATCTGACAGAACAGGGCAGAGACGATTTAATCAATCAGTATCAACTGCAACCATTTAGTGCAAGCGTTCAAACGCTTGAGCGAACACTCATCGACAAAGTGTTTGCACTATGCGATTATCATCTTAAAAACCAATATTCGCGTTATTCACGTCATATCTATGATGTTTATAAGATTTGGAACTCAACCCAACTGAGAAAAGAAACGCTTTTTCCGCTTATGGATTCAATCACTAGAGATAGGCAACTAAACGGGCAAAATAATCTGTCTTGTCAACCCGGCAGAAGACCAACGGACATTTTAAGAGAAATCATTGAACGCCGAGTCTATGAAACTGATTTCAAAATTCTAACTTCTAATCTGCTGGTGAAACCAGTACCTTACGATGTGTGTATCGCCAGTTTAAGTGAGATCATTGATTCTGGACTTATTCCAGGCCTTATTTTGGATTTTGCTTATGATCAATGAATGCAGATATGAAACAGCTTACTTTTGAAGAATCAGTGCGATTTTGACTGGAGTTGTGGTCTGATTTTGCTCAGTTTTGATTTTCGGTGATAAGGGCCATCAGAATTAACTTAAGAAAGACTGGATCTCACCATTCCCTATGGGTTAATGAAATGTGAATTCATACTTTCGCAATCGCAAATCCTCCCGTATAATAAACCCTAGTAAAGCGAGAACCTGTATGAAAAAAATAGTCTTGATGCTGATGATTGCCGTAATGATGTTGGGCAGTTTAAGTGGCTGTGCTTCCAAAGTCAAACCGGAAGCGACCCTGATCACCTTCTTGGATGCCTTTAAAGGCAAACAGATCATTGATTATCCATCCCTTTTCGACAAAGACATGGACATGGACATCACCGCCAACCCTTTTGGTGACTCTGAGTCGCCCAGTGAGATCACCGACAAGATGATGGAAATGATGCTGTCGTATGAGTATGAAGTCCTCCAAACGGAAATCGCGGAAGACGGCTTGAGTGCCACGGTCACTGTACAGTTCACCACCGTCAACATCGGGTCCATCTTTACGACCTTCATGTTCGACTA
>CAZLWH010000146.1:0-3810 GCA_964563265.1 uncultured Erysipelotrichaceae bacterium | reverse complement strand
TAAATCGGGAAGGGCAACAGTCAAAGAACTGTTGCCTTCTTTGCGTAGTGAACACCAACTTGATCTGGTCATCGCCAACGGCGAAAACGTGACCCACGGCAAAGGCATCAATGAAGCCCATTATCAAGAACTTTTATCGTACGGCATCGACGTCATCACCTTGGGCAATCATGCCTTTTCAAAAGCCGAGATCTACAAATACATCGATAAAGCAGACCGTTTGGTCAGACCACTCAATATTCTCCCTGAAGAAATCGGTCAGGGCCATCTAGAGATCGAGGTCAAAGGCACCACAGTCATCGTACTCAACCTGTGCGGATCCGTCTTCATGGAAAACGTGATCGAATCCCCATTCATCACGATGGCCAAATTGTTGCCTGAATTCAAAGACAAAATCGTCATTGTCGATCTTCATGCGGAAGCAACCAGCGAAAAGATCGCCTTTGCGCATCAGTTCAAGTATACCTGCAGTGCCGTGTTGGGGACCCATACCCATGTCCAGACCGCGGATGAGCGTTTGATTGGGGGCTGTGCCTTCATCAGCGATGTCGGCATGACTGGTCCCTACAACAGCGTGATCGGTAGGGATATCACCGAAGTCCTTGACAAGTTCAAAGGATTTACGGTAAAAACATACACAGTCAGCGAAGATAAAGCCCAGTTCTGTGCTGTCCTGATCGACATCGATGAGTCCAACCGAAAGGCAAGATCCATCACCCGACTGCAAATTCGACCTTAATCTTGTAGAATTGAATAATCATGGTATAATTTAACGGTCAAAGGAGGATTGAAACATGCCAGTTGTTGTAACAAAAGATATTTGTATCGGATGCGGTGCCTGCGTGGGTGTTTGCCCGACCAGTGCTTTGTCCTTAGATGCTGACGGCAAAGCCGAATGCGAGGAATCAATCTGTATCGATTGCTTGGCTTGCATTGGTGTCTGCCCGACTTCAGCCATTAGTCAAAAGTAAAACCAAGCGCTGCTTGGTTTTTTTAAGGAGAGTCATGAATAAAGAATGGAATCTGCCCAATCTAAAACAAGCCCAAAAGCGTACCATCGACGAGACCCTCATCGAACGATCGCTTTTTGAGATACCTGAAGCGTATAAAACCATTGGTCAGGATAAGACTTATTTTATCCGTACCTATGGCTGTCAGGCCAATGAACGCGACAGCGAAACGATCCGAGGCATCCTTGAAAAGATGTCCTTTACTCAGATCGATGCGATGGATAAAGCCGATGTCATCGTCTTGAACACCTGTGCGATCCGCGAAAACGCGGAAAACAAGGTCTTTGGAGAAGTCGGTAACGTCAAAGTCATCAAACAGAGCAATCCGGATGTGATCTTTATGGTCGGAGGATGCATGACCCAAGAAGAAAGTGTGGTCAACCGTTTGTTGACCACGTATCATCAGGTCGATGTCATTTTTGGGACCCACAACATACACCGCATCCCTCAGCTTTTGATCCAAGCCTATTTCAGTAAGGAAAGGGTCGTTGAAGTCTTCTCCAAAGAAGGCGAAGTCTATGAAAACCTGCCTGTATCCAGAAATCATCAATCCAAAGCCTGGGTCAACATCATGTATGGCTGTGATAAGTTTTGTACTTATTGTATTGTGCCGTATACCCGCGGTAAAGAACGCTCCCGTTTGAAAGAGGACATCCTAACCGAGATCGATGACTTGGTTGTCCAAGGCTTTAAAGAAGTCACCTTGCTGGGTCAAAACGTCAATGCCTACGGAAAAGACATGAACCTGAATGTTGACTTTGCGGATCTGTTGGATCTGGTGGCGCAAAAGGGGATTCAGCGAGTCCGTTTCATGACCTCTCATCCCTGGGATTTCACCGATAAATTGATTGAAGTCATCGCGAAACATAAAAACGTCATGCCTTTTATCCATCTTCCGCTTCAGTCCGGCAACAATGACATTCTTAAGATCATGGGCCGTCGCTATACCAAAGAAGACTATCTGGTCATCTTCGATAAACTGAAAGCCAGGATCCCTGAGATTGCCTTATCGACCGACATCATCGTCGGATTCCCCAACGAGACTGAAGAACAGTTTCAGGAAACGCTGGCCATGATCGACAGATGCCAATTCGACAACGTTTATTCGTTCATTTATTCGCCGCGAGACAAGACTCCGGCAGCGTCGATGATCGATAACGTCACCAAAATCGAGAAGGAAGACCGTCTTCAGCGTCTCAACAAACGCATCGGAGTTCACGCCTTGATGCACAATCTGGATCAGGTCGGTAAGATACTCAATGTTTTGGTGGATGGACCATCCAAAAAGAATCCAGAGATCTACAGTGGGTATACCGAAACCAACAAACTGGTCAATTTCAAACCGCTCACAGAATGTATCGGTGAAATCGTTCAAGTTGAGATCACTTCGGCCAAAACATGGACACTTCAAGGCAAACAAGTGTCTTAAGTTATCATATTGGATTAAATTGTACTATAATATCACCATAAGAACACGTTGCAGACCAGGAGGAATATAATGGAGCAAATACGCCTTTTCGCTTTAGGAGGCTTGGATGAGGACGGTAAGAATCTTACCGTTATAGAAATCAACGACGATATTTTCGTCATTGATGCCGGATTAAAATATCCGGAAGCAGATCACTTAGGAATCGAGATGATCATTCCCGATTTTACCTATCTGATTCAAAACAAGAACCGGATCAAAGCGGTTTTTATCACACAGGGCCATGACGATGTCATGGCAGCTTTACCGTACTTATTGAAGGAAGTCAAAGTCCCGGTCTACACGACCCCACTGACAGCGATGATCCTAGATAATCTGTGCAAACAGTTTGACATCAAAGAAGTGGAGATCCACCGCATCAAGCGCAACGGAACTTTCAATGTCGGATCACGTAAGATCCGGACATTCGGGATCACGCACTCGATGGCGGATGCGTTTGGGATCGGGATCTGGACCGAATACGGCTGGATCGTGTATACCAGTGAATTCATCATTGACTTCGATGCGCACAATGAAGCATTTCAGTGTGACATCACCGAATTCTCGGAATTGGGAAAACAAGGCGTCTTTGCGCTGATGACCGAATCGGTCGGCGCAGATCGTCCCGGCCATACCTCACCGAGCCATCTGATCGGAAGTTACTTTGAGAAGGCACTGGATGAAGCCAGCAGCCGTATCATCGTCACCTTGTATGAACAAAATGTCTATCGCCTGATCGAAGTTTTGGATCTGGCTGCCAAATACAAAAAGAAAGTCTTCTTCTATAACGATGAACAGCGCGCTTTAATGCGCCTGGTCGAAAAGCTGGGCTACTACAGGATGCCGGTGGGGATCGAAGTCAGCCGCGAGAATTTCAACAATGACCGCAATGACTTGATCATCCTGGTTTCCGGAAGCGGTCCTAAAGTCTTCAATACGATGTATAAGATTGCAACTTCAGAAGATAAGATGATCGAACTGCGCAAAGAAGATACGGTCGTCATCTTGTCACCCATGGTTCCGGGCACTGAAAAAGAATCCGGACGTATGGAGAACGAACTCTATAAAGAAGATGTCTCCATCTTTACGCTAGATCGTAAAAAAGTCACCTCGATGCATGCCTCGATCGAAGATCTGAAAATGGTCACTTATCTGTTGAAACCGAAATATTACATTCCGGTCCATGGGGAATACCGCCATCTCATCAACAATGCGAATGTCGCTTTGGATATGGGATATCAAGCCAATAAAATCATCGTTTTGGAGAATGGTCAGATTGCCACCTTCAAAGAGGGTGAACTGAAAGACATGCAGGGTCTGATCAAGCTTGAAGAG
>CAZLWH010000145.1:0-3812 GCA_964563265.1 uncultured Erysipelotrichaceae bacterium | reverse complement strand
GCATTATGTGGGGCAACCCGGCATTCGAAATCGTCGCGCTCAACGACTTGACCGACGCCAAAACTTTGGCTCATCTTTTGAAGTATGATACATCACAAGGACGTTTCGACGGCCACACCGTTAGCTTCTTGGGTGATGACCTGATCGTTGACGGCAAGACCGTTAAAGTACTAAAAGAAAAAGATCCTTCATTACTGCCTTGGGCAGCCTTGAAAGTCGATGTCGTTATCGAATCGACTGGCTTCTTCACCAAGAAAGACACCGCCAGCGCTCACATCAAAGCCGGTGCCCGTAAAGTCATCGTTTCTGCCCCTGCAGGCGATGATGTAGAAACCATTGTTTTCAATACCAACCACCAGATCCTGGATGGTTCGGAAACCGTCATCTCCGGTGCTTCCTGCACCACCAACTGCTTGGCTCCGATGGCCAAATGCCTCAATGATAATTTCGAAATCATCAACGGCTCCATGACCACGATCCATGCTTATACCAATGATCAGAATACTTTGGATGCTCCGCACAGAAACGGCGACCTGCGTCGTGCCCGTGCTGCTGCTGCCAACATCATCCCGAATTCCACCGGCGCTGCCAAAGCCATCGGCTTGGTCGTTCCTGAATTGAAGGGCAAACTGGACGGCGCTGCTCAGCGTGTACCGGTCGTAACCGGCTCCTTGACCGAATTGGTCGCTGTCGTTAGAAAAGTTTGCACCGTCGAAGAAATCAATGCGGCCATGAAAGCGGCTTCCAATGAATCCTTCGGCTATACCGAAGATCCGATCGTCAGTTCTGACGTCATCGGTATTGCTTTCGGTTCCTTGTTTGATGCCACCCAGACGAAAGTTCAAAACGTCGGCGGTATCTGCTTGGTCAAAGTTGCTGCCTGGTATGACAATGAAGCGTCCTACACCAACCAGTTGGTCAGAACGGCTCAATTCTTAGCTTCCCAAGCCAATTTCGTTAAGTAAAACCAAAAGGACCTCGCGGTCCTTTTTTTTGCGTTTATTTCTTAAGTACGTCATCACACCAGTCAACAAGACTGTCCATCAGTTCTTCACGGGTGATGTCATTGTAGATCTCATGACGAGCCCCTTCGATATAGTTGGTGGTGATGTTGGTATAACCCAGCTGGTTTAGACGATCGGCAGCCCATTCGATGCCTTTGGGCTTATGACAAGGATCTTGTCTTCCGCTTTCAAACCGGATCGGCAGAGTGGGATTACTGATGACCCATTGGTCGGCCCCTGAGGTATAAACTTCATCAAAGCCTTTCAGCATCTGAACAAAGAAGTCGGTCGTACAGTCAAAGCCGCATAAAGGATCAGCATTATAAGCCGCGATATTCTCTTCATCGGTGCTGACCCAGTCAAACGGAGTCTTAGGATCGACAATGTCCTTATTGAAGGCCCCAAACGACAGCTTGGTCAATAACGGACTGGGATGTTTTTTGCCTGTGAGTGCTCTGACGGATTTGGCGATGAGACTGCCAACCGAAGCGATCGGAGATAGATCCGGAGAACCGGACAGATACAAGGCCTGAAGCTCCGACCCGTATTGTTTCAGATACGAACGGGCAACCACAGATCCCATCGAATGACCAAACAGGATGATGGGCAGTTTCTCACCCTTGTTGACCATTTGGACAACGCTTCTGACATCTTCAAGATTCCTTTGCCAGCCGTCCTTGTCAGAGAAGTGACCTTTTAGAGTCCCGTTAAACAGGCTTTCTCCGTGACCGCGCTGATCGATCGTCAAAACACTGTAGCCCCCATCATTCAGACGCAAAGCCAAGGCTTTGTATCGGGCCTGATGATCCGCCATCCCATGCAGGATAACGACCAAGGCTTTGGGTTTCTCGACTTCATAAACATATGCTTTTAATTTCTGAGCATCAAACGGCGAAACATAAGATAATGATTTTACGGTCATAAAAAACCCCCTATAATTCCATAATACACGAGAAATAGCACGAAATGTCATTTTAGCGACACAAGTGGTCACAGTGGCCACTGTAACATGATGATATAATATTGATTAAGGTGAAACCATGCGACTCTTTAACTCTAGAACAAACCAACTCGAAGAATTCAAACCGATCGAAATCGGACAAGTAAAAATGTATGTCTGCGGACCGACGGTCTATGATGAGATCCATATCGGTAACGCAAGACCCATGATCGTTTTTGATACGCTCAAGCGTATCTTTGAAGCCTTGGGTTATGTTGTAGATATGGTTTCCAACTATACCGATGTCGATGACAAGATCATCAACAAAGCCTTGGTGGAAAAAGTCGATGAGCGTATCATTACCGATCGATACATCTTGGCCTACAACGAAATCAGAGCCAAGCTCAATACCCGTACTTTATCGGCTTCGCCCAGAGTCACAGATACGATGGGCGACATCATCGCTTTCATCAAACAACTGGTCGATGAAGGCTATGCCTATAACGTCAACGGCAATGTTTACTTCAGAGTCTTAAAATCAGACAACTATGGGGAGATTTCCAAACAACGCATCGATGATCTGTTGGTGGGAGCCCGTATCGAAGAAGATCCTGAAAAAGAATCACCCTTGGATTTCTCCTTATGGAAGAAAACAGAAGCCGGGATCCAGTGGGACAGTCCCTGGGGCAAAGGCCGACCGGGCTGGCATACCGAATGTGTGGTCATGATCGACCATCACTTCCACGGGATGATCGACATCCACGGCGGCGGCATGGATCTGAAGTTTCCTCATCATGAGAATGAACTGGCTCAAGCCAAAGCTTGCCTGCATCATGGATTGGCCAATGTGTGGATGCATAACGGCATGCTCAACGTCGACGGAGAAAAGATGTCCAAGTCGATCGGGAACGTCATGAAAGCCAAAGACGTCATCGATGCGATCGGGGCCAATACCGTACGCTGGATGATGCTGTCGGTCCACTACAGAGCTCCGCTCAACATCTCTGATGAAGTCATTGAACAGGCCAAGACTGAGCTGATGAAGGCCCAATCGATCCTGACCCAAGTCGAGATCCGTTATGAACTTGCGGGTCAAACCATCAGACAAACCCAAGACGAGGCCTTTGTCATCCATTTCCTGGACGCGGTCTCCGATGACCTCAATACCCCCAACGGAATGAAGATCATCTTCGATGTGATCAAAGCCCTGAATCAGGATCTGAGACAGAAAGATGCCTCAGAAGATGTCCTGTTGGGTCATTATGGTGCCCTTAGGCTGATGCTGAATACCTTAGGCATCGAATTCGAACCCATCAAACTCACCAACGATCAAAAAGAACTCTTTGCGAAATGGAATGCAGCCAAAGCAGAAAAAGACTTTGAAAAAGCCGATGTCTATCGCAAGGCGCTGATCGATCAGCAACTCTTATGATCAACCCGGATCTGCTGAACGGATCGGCATTGGCCTTTATCGGTGATGCTGTCTTGAGCCTATATGTCCGTGAGCATCTCTTAGAAACCGGCTTGACCAAAGCCAAAGACCTGCAGGAAACCAGCACCAAGTATGTCAGTGCTAAAGCGCAGTCACAATTCATCATGAAGCTGCTTGCGGACAATGTCCTGACCCCGCAAGAACTTCTGATCTATAAACGGGGAAGAAACCATCGCAGCGACAGTATTGCGAAAAACGCCGATGTGGTGACCTACAGACAAGCCACCGGTTTTGAAGCCTTGATCGGCTACTGGTATCTGACCGACAATGAGACACGATTGAAACAGATTTGGGACCAAATGAAAACCACCATTTAGGAGAAGTATGGCACAATACATCTACGGGAAGAACGTTGTTAAGCAATGGATTCTCAATC
>CAZLWH010000144.1:0-3842 GCA_964563265.1 uncultured Erysipelotrichaceae bacterium | reverse complement strand
CGCCGTTGATGATGATCTTTGTTCTAAAACCCATGCGGGTCAGTACCATCAGCATCTGACTCTTTGTGGTATTCTGAGCTTCATCCAGGATAACAAACGCATCTTCTAAGGTACGGCCTCTCATATAGGCCATCGGAGCGATTTCAATGATGCCCTTCTCGATGTATTTCTGGACTTGTTCATTGCCCAAAAGGTCATTGAGGCCATCATACAAAGGCCGTAAATAGGGATCTACTTTTTCTTTAAGATCCCCAGGAAGGAATCCCAGAGACTCCCCTGCTTCTACGACTGGCCGGGTCAAGACGATGCGCTTGATGTCGCCCTTCTTGAGCAGATCGACCGCATAGACGACCGAAAGATAAGTCTTCCCTGTTCCAGCAGGACCGGAAACGAAAACCATGTCATACTGAGCCATGGCTTCCATCAGGCGTTGCTGACCCAAGGTCTTGATCGTGATGGGTTTATTGAAAGCGGTACGTCCGATGATGCGGCTGTTGAGCTTGAAGAAGGATTCTTCAGAATTATTGATGACACAGTGCGAGAGATAGATGATATCGCGCTCATCCGGAGTCTTGCCCATCTGTATCCAGCGGATCAGTCCGTTGAGTGTCCGCTTCAGCTGATCGGTAACAACCTCATCCAGGGAATCCAGGATCAAGGCATTATCGCGGATGACGAATTCGACATTAAAGACTTGTTTGAGCAGTTTCAGGTTTTCATCCTGCTGACCGCACAGGGTCTGAAATTGTTCGAAATTACAAGCTTCTAACGAGATACTGTTTTTATGGATCAATGGGAGTCCTCTTTTATTCTTCTACCTTTATTATAAACAAAAAGAAGCCAATGGCTTCTTATTTTTTACGGCTTGCTTTTCGAGCAGCTTCAGATTTGAGTTTGCGTTTGACACCCGGTTTAACATAGTATTCTCTTTTGCGGGTTTCAGCTAAGGTACCGTTACGAGAGACACTTCTTTTAAAGCGGCGCAGAGCATCGTCAAGATTCTCATTTTCTTTCAAGACTATACGTGGCATTTTACATCCCTCCTCTCGGCACGCCTACAATTATAACCAAGTTATTGGATTAAATCAAGATTAATATGTTGTCTTCATCTCAGTTTGTGTCATTAATGCGACACCGCCTGAGGTTCCGATGCGGTCTGCGCCCGCTTCGATCATGGCCAAGACGTCTTCCAAGGTGCGTACGCCGCCGGCGGCTTTGACTTTCGCCTGGCCTTTGACTGTATCTTTCATCAGTTTGACGTCCGCAATCGTCGCGCCTGCGGTGGAGAATCCGGTCGAGGTCTTGACGAAATGGGCTTTGGCTTTAACAGACAGTTCACAGGCTTTGACTTTTTCGTCCTCAGTCAGTAAACAGGTCTCGATGATGACTTTGACAGTCTTGTTGCCGGCCGCATTGACCACGGCAGCGATGTCTTCTTCGACATAGCCATAGTCTTTGTCTTTCAGTCTGCCGATGTTGATGACCATATCGAATTCTTCAGCGCCGTTGAATAAGGCTTGGTGGGTCTCAAATGCTTTGGTTTCGGTGGTCGTGGCGCCCAAAGGGAAACCGA
Organism: uncultured Erysipelotrichaceae bacterium; assembly: GCA_964563265.1. Classification (GTDB taxonomy): domain Bacteria; phylum Bacillota_I; class Bacilli_A; order Erysipelotrichales; family Erysipelotrichaceae; genus UBA2212. The sequence continues at coordinate 2,269 of CAZLWH010000144.1, read as the reverse complement.
TGACGACACAGACTTTGACGCTGGTGCCTTTTAGGGCATCACGGCAGGTGGTGACCCAACTTGGGTTGACGCAGACGGAAGCGAACTGATACTGCTTCGCTTCTGCGCACAACTGCAGGATCTGTTCTTTGGTGGCGTTTTGTTTCAATAAGGTGTGATCGATGGCGGTGTTAATCATGGTAAGTCTCCGTTTCTTTTATTTGTTCACTGAGGATCTCGGTCAGGATCTGTTCACTGGCCGTGACATCTCCGATCCAAGGTTCTTTACCGTTACAACGGTAGATGTATTCTTCATTGCCTTTGCCTAAGATCAGGACCGTATCGTTGCGATTGGCCAGTTCGAAGGCTTGCCTTATCGCATCATAACGATCCAGGATGATCAGATGGCGTGTATTTTTAATACCGGAAGCAATCTGTTCAAGGATGTCCAGGGAATCTTCCGTTCTTGGATCTTCTTCAGTCAGGATGATGTTGGTACAGTATTTATCGGCGACAGAGCCTAGGATGGCTCTTTTCTTGGTGTCTCTTAGACCGGCCGCCCCAAACACGGTAATGATCTTGTGGTCTTTGGGCGTGATGATCTCAGCGTACTCAAAGACTTTCTCGAAGCCGTCAGGCGTGTGGGCATAATCGACGATGACTCGGTAAGATTGACCCAGTTTGACGTGCTGGAGCCTTCCGTCGACCTGTGGCAGGGTTTTGACACTCTCGAGGATGTTGGGTAGACGGACTCCGTTGAGATGGCAAGTCGCAATCGCACCCAACAGGTTATGGACATTGAACATCCCCAGCAGATTGGTTTCTACTTTATACGTTTTTTCATTCACGGTCAAATCAAAGAACGTGCTGTCCTCTTTGAACCGGATGTTGTCGGCTTTATAATCGGCCTCAGCCAAAACTGCCGTGGTCTTTTTCTTACAGGTGAGTTCCTCACTGAGCCGTTTACCGTAAGGGTCATCGATGTTGAGGATCGCATACCCGTCATTGCTCAACAGATTGAAGATTCTCTTCTTGGCCTGGTAGTAGTTTTCCATTGTCCCGTGATAATCTAGATGATCATGGGTCAGATTGGTAAAGACAGCTGTCTTGAGTTTCAAGGCATCGACACGGTGCTGTTCAAGTCCCTGACTGGAAATCTCGATCGCGACAGCCTTCATTTTTGCTTTGACCATCTTGTTGAGAACTTCATGAAGATTGATGACTTCAGGGGTCGTATAATCTGGTTTCTCGATGACGGTGCCATATTCCAGACCAATGGTCCCGATATACCCGCAGTTGAGATGGGTGGAATAGACGGTCTTGATGATCTTGGCGATGGTGGTCTTTCCGTTGGTGCCGGTGACCCCGAAAACTTTCAGTTTATCGCAAGGATTATCATAAAACAAGGCTGCACAACGGTTGAGCTGAGCGAATCCGTCTTCGACTTTGATGTATTCGACAAAGGGAATGTAGGTACTGAGTTCCTCGCAATGGACGATCGCGACCGCGCCGTTATCGACAGCCTGACTGATGTGTTGATGTGCGTCATGTTTCATGCCTTTGAGACAGAAAAAAAGCGAATTCTTCAGCACTAAGCGAGAATCAGACATCAAAGATTCGATTTCAATGGGTTTTGCATTTTTAAATAAGATGTTCAGTTTCATAGCAGTTGACCAGTTAGGGTATCGTGATCAGAATCGACGATAACACATTCAATTATAGCATGGTTCAGCATTTTATCGCTTTCGATCCTGACCGGATCGTAGCTGCTGTTGAAGCCGTAAGCGCCTTTTTCATCCTGACTTTCAATCAATACAGAAGCCTTTGATCCGATTTGGTGTCTAAGATGGGTCTCATACATTGTCTTGGACAGTTGCGTCAAGACATGGACCCGTTCTTTCTTGACCACTTCAGTATTGAGCTGAGGCAGTTTCTCGGCTTTGGTATATTTACGGACAGAATACGGAAAGACATGCATGAAACTTAAGCCGATCTCCTGAATGAATCGGACTGTATTCTCAAACATCGCTTGGGTCTCCGTTGAGAATCCAACGATGACATCGGTGGAAATACTGATGTCGGGGATTGCTTCCCGGATGGCCTGGACACGTTGTCTGAAATGGGTGGTCGTATAAGGACGGTTCATGGCCAGCAGTACGTCATCATCACCGGATTGAAGCGAGATGTGAAGATGCCGGGCCAGTCTTTCATTCTTTTTTATCAGATCGATGAGTTGATCATCGACTTCATTGATATCGATCGACGACAGACGAATGCGTTCGATCTGGGT
>CAZLWH010000143.1:0-3856 GCA_964563265.1 uncultured Erysipelotrichaceae bacterium | reverse complement strand
ATCTCAACTAAACTTTTGACGCTGTCCTTGGTTGCCAGTCTGGCACTGTCACTTCAGATTCAGCCCATCGTTTCCCATAGCACACAAGTGAGTCTGGATGCACAGTCTCTTTTATTGACCAGTTCCGTCGATAAAGACAGTGATGGCATCGATGATTATACGGACATCATGCTTGGGGCCAGAGCCGATGCCCTCAATATGCCCGTTTATGATGACCGATATTGGGGTGGCGGTTATCCGCCTGATGACATTGGGGTCTGTGCCGATACGATCTGGCGCGCTTTATTGGCTGCCGGATACAATCTCAAGGATTTGGTCGATGAAGACATCCGAAATCATCCTGAAGCTTATCCAAGGATTTCCAAACCGGATCCCAACATTGATTTCAGACGGGTCAGAAACCTTAGGATCTTCTTTGACCGTCATCTGGTCAGCCTGACCGTCAACGTTTTTGACATCGATCAATGGCAACCCGGCGATATCGTCGTCATGTATGAGGATTTCCATCATATCGGAATCGTTTCCGATCAGCGCAATTTCATGGGTATCCCGTATCTCATCCACAACACCGGTCAAAGAGACCGTGAAGAAGACATCCTGATGTATGCCTATTATCACGCCAAGATCACCCGCCATTACCGTTGGATCTATACGCCATGAGTTCAGTCAAACACAATATCACATTGAATTACGGGTTTGAGTTCATCTCAAACCTTAATTTTACTCAGGCCATCTGGGTCACTTATCTGGCCTTTAAAGGATTGACCTTGGTGGAGATCGGCCTGTGCGAAAGTGCTTTTCATGTAGCATCCCTGTTTTTTGAGATTCCGACTGGGGTCATTGCCGATCGGTTCGGCCGTAAACTGAGCCGGATCTTGGCGCTTTTTTCACGTCTGATCTATTTGGGACTCTTACTGTTTGTCGATAATTTCGGTTTGGCTTTGTTCAGTTTCCTGTTTGCGGCTTTATCATATAACTTGGAATCTGGGGCAGACAGTGCCTTTGTCTATGACAGTATGGTTGAAAACGGCACACAGAAGCATTTCGCCAAAGTACAGGGTTATCGTGAGGTCATCTTTCAGACCTCGTCGATGATCGCGGTCATGGCTGGAGGCTTGTTGGCAGATGTCAGCTACGATCTGGCCATCAAAGCCACGATTGGGATCTTTGTGTTGGGGATCCTGATTTCCATGTTTTTTAAAGAACCGCTGATCAAGGAAAAACAAGAAAAGACGACGATCAAGACTTTGACGAAGACCGCTTACCGCACTTTAAAAGAACAGCCGATGTTGGGATGGATGATGTTGTATGGGGCTTTGTTTATGAGCAGTTCAGCCACGTTTTTCTTTTATCTGAGTACCTATCTGGTTGGATTGGGATACTCTTTGAGTGCCATTGCGATCTGGTATACGGTCAATACGTTTGGATCGATTTTGGCTGGATTATTGGTCAATAAACTGATCGATCGTTTTGACATTCGACTCATCTTCATCTCCAGTATCCTGTTGACACTGAGCCTTTTTTTCATGCCGATCCAGCCTTGGGGTATCTTGGCATTTGCGGTCAATGGCGCCATGGAGTCAATTCTGTATGTCACAATGACCCATCACATCAACCGTCAGATCAGCTCTGAGGTCCGAGCGACCCTCTTGTCTGTCAACGCCATGGCATACAACGTGATTATGGCGGTGATGTTTCCACTGTTTGGATTCATCGGGGATCAGCTGGGTCTATTGACAACGTTCTATATCGGGGCTTGTCTCATGGGCGTTTTCATGGTGGTGTTCAGTCTTTGGCAACGCTTCAGCGCTTTGACAGGACCGCGCTTTTTTGACATAATGGGTAAAAACTAAGGAGAACGCAGATGCTTAATCGAATCAATCCTCAAGTCAGGCAATTTAAACAAAGCGGGATCCGTAAGTTTTCTGAAGAAGCCAAGACAATTCCCGGCGTCATCAATTTTACGATTGGAGAACCGGAATTCAATACTGAAGAACGCATCAAAATGGCCGCCATCAAGGCGCTCAATGAAAACCAGACCCATTATCCGCCCAATCTAGGATTAGAAAGCTTAAGAAGGGCCGTGTCTGATTTTGAACGGTCAGTGAATCATCAATTCTATGTCTGGGAAGAAGTCGTCATTACCAACGGGGCCACCGAAGGCTTGGCTGCCGCTTTGATGAGCGTCTTGTGTGAAGGGGATGAAGTCATCATTCCTTCGCCCATGTATGTGAGCTACGGACCCATGATTTCCGTATGCAAAGCCAAACTGGTTCCCCTTGAAACAAGCAATTATAACTTTCAGATCGATCCGCATGCGTTGGAACGACTGATCACGATGAAAACGAAGCTCATTTTGATCACGTCTCCCAATAATCCGACAGGGACCATTTTGGATAAAAGAAGCATCGAGGCAGTCAAGGCTATCGCCAAGAAATACGATTTATTCATTCTCTCTGATGATGTCTACAATCAATTGGTTTTTACACCGGATTATGTCAGACTGTGCGATGACGAGAGTATCCGCGACCGCCTGATCATCACTCAAAGCTTCTCGAAACCTTATGCGATGACCGGATGGCGGGTGGGCTACGTATTGGCCGACTTGCCCATTGCCAAAGCGATCGGACTCATGCATGCGTATCTGGTCGCCGGGATCACCACCTTCAATCAGATCGCTGCGATCGAAGCCCTGAAGACCGATTCGACCTGGATGAAAGACACTTATCACGCCAGACGAGACCTTGTTTACCGCAGGATCACGGCAATGGGTTTGCCTTGTATCAAACCGGAAGGGGCCTTCTACATCTTTCCGGACATCTCTGAATTCAAGATGGACTCCGAAGCGTTCTGCCTGAAAGCGATGCGTGAGTACAAAGTCGCGATGGTACCGGGCGTCTATTTCGGAGCTGATCATCATGTCCGCATCTCTTATGCGGTCAGTGATGCTGATCTTGATGAAGGCTTGACCCGTTTAGAAACCATGCTGACGGATCTGAGACACCATGCTTCAGTTTAAGCGCTTCTTTGTGTTGCTCTATTGTCATCTGACCTTATCGGTCATCTTGACTTATCTGAGTACTTTGGTCATTTTTAAGATGGCGTTCATTCAGGAAGACGCACTCAAGGCCCTGTTTGGCTTGGGCTGTATCAGTGTTGTTTATGTGTTGATGGGTGTCCTTTGGGGAATCATCACCCCGCAAAAAAAGAAGCTCTTGCTTCCTTTGGGACTTTATGTCTTGGTTTTATTTGTGTTTTTCGGAATTGCCCTGAGTTCATCGGAGCGCTGGTTCATCTTCCTTAACGCAAACATCCCGTATACGTATTTTATCCGCAATATCGCCTCACGATCACCATTGATCACTGTGATCCACGGTTTAGGATGCTTTATTCCGTCATTGGCACTTTATGCCGGCTTCAGATTTTCTTGCCGCTTGTCTCACCGTCAAAACCAGCTCACTGATCCGGATTGAACAGGATCGTGCCCAATCTAAAACAGGTTGAACCGTAACGGTACGCCAAATCATAGTCATGGCTCATACCCATGGATAGCTCAGTCATCTCAGGATGGCTTTTTTGTGTCTGGATGAAGATCTCCGGGGCTTGTTTGAAACAGGCTTCGGTTTTGATCGGATCTGCATCACTGGGACCCATCGTCATCAGACCTTTTAAGCTGATGTGATTGAAATCGGCACAGCCTTTGATCAAAGGCTCAAGAACCTTAGGGGAAACCCCGCCTTTTTGAACTTCATCGGTCAAATTGAGTTGGATCAAAACATTTACGGATTTATCGGTTAGTGCTGCATACTTTTCAATCAAGTGGAGCTGTTTCAGTGAATCGACAGAGTGGATCCAG
>CAZLWH010000142.1:0-3862 GCA_964563265.1 uncultured Erysipelotrichaceae bacterium | reverse complement strand
TGTGATCTCTGATCATCCGTGAGGCTTCAGTCAGCCTCAGTTTTCTAAGATAGGTTAAGGGTCCCATTCCCAGATACAACTTAAAAAGATGCGCGCAATGATACGGCGAATACCCGCTGACCTTGGCCAAGGTGTTCAGTGTGATGGGATCGGTGAGATGATCCTGCAGATACAGCTGTACCTTGCGGATCGCGGCGAGATTTTCCTGTTGACTCATAAGACCTGATTTCAGTGTAGCACAGGTTTTTGAACTTGCCTTGACGGTTTTTGCGAAGTAATCATAGACTGTGAAGGTGTATGATGAAGTTAGAGAAAAGGTTTCCCAAACACCAAGGAGCACGCATGAATTCAAGAATAAGCTCTGATCAGATAAAGCCGATCTTGATCCGTATCGCGACGGTCGCTGTTTTTATGGCAGCCTCTTTGATGATTGTACTTTGGATCGGCAATGATTTTTTATGGCCCTATCCATGGTTATTGACCTTGGTAAGCGCGATCATCTCAGTGATTGGCCTTGTTGTGGTCAAATCATCGACGATCGCTGAGCGCGGGAGGAAGAAAACAAACACAGAAGCTTGGGATAAAGTCATCACGTCTTCTGCCGGTATCCTTTATTTTATCTTCTTTGTGTTTGCAGGTTTGGATCACCGGTTTACACTGACTGCGGTGTGGCCTTATGGTTGGCAGGTCCTGGCATTGGCCTTCTACATCGCCGGCAATGCCCTGGTCGTATGGGCGATGAAGGTCAATGCGTTCTTCTCCAATGAAGTCAGGATCCAAAATGATCGTGGTCAAAGCGTGTGTGATCAGGGTCCTTACCGATTCATCCGTCATCCCGGATATTCAGGGATCATCGTGTATTATCTGGCCATGCCCATCGTGTTGGGTTCTTGGCTGGCCATGATCCCAAGTCTGATTACCATCGTCTTGATGATCATCAGGACCATCAAGGAAGACAGGCTCCTTCATGAGAAGCTTCCTGGCTACAAGGACTATTCGAAAAGGGTAAGGACTCGACTGATACCAAGGGTCTGGTAAGCAATAAAAAGACCAGAGTCTAAAAAACGTCAGGAAATGGAATAATGCTATAATGTGAACCAATGGGAGAACACTATGAAATCACTGGAATTATCTAAGAATCTGACCTGGGTAGGCGCCTTGGATCCAGATCTTCGCGTCTTCGACATCATCATGGAAACTAAGTTTGGCACCACTTACAACAGTTATGTGCTCAAAGGCAGCACCAAAACCGCCTTGATCGAAACCGCCAAACTCAAGACGTATGATCAGTATATCGAAAAGGTCAAAGAAGTCATTGATCCCGCCAAGGTCGACTATATCATCGTGAATCATACCGAACCCGATCACAGCGGGTCTGTTGTCAAACTTTTGGAGTTCAACCCGAACATCGAAATCATCGGTACGGCGTTGGCCATTGAATACCTGCGCGACATCGTCAACGGTGAGTTCAACGCGCGCATCGTTACTGAAGGCGATACCTTGGATCTGGGCGATCTGACTTTAGAATTCATCATGGCTCCCAATCTGCATTGGCCCGATACGATGTACACCTATGTTAGGGAAACCGGGGTCCTGTTTACCTGTGACTCTTTTGGAGCCCACTACAGTTTCGACAACGTGCTTTTATCCAAAGTCACTGCTTTGGATGACTACCATGAAGCCTTGAAATATTACTATGACATGATCCTAGGCCCATTCCCCAGTTTCATGCTGAAAGCGTTGGATCGCATTCAGGATCTGCCGCTGACGATGATTGCCCCGGGGCATGGTCCTGTCTTGGATACCCGCATCCCTGAAATCATGGAAACCTACCGCAAGTGGGCCACCATCATCAATCCCAATACGCGCAAGACTGTCATCATGCCGTATGTTTCTTCGTATGGGTATACTGAAAAGATGGCCGTCGCCATCAAAGCCGGCATCGAAAAAGCCGGCGACATCGACGTACGTACTTTCGATCTGGTGACCACACCGATCGCCAAGGTCGCCAATGAGATCTTCTATGCGGACGGCGTGCTCTTAGGGACCCCGACCATTTTGGGGGATGCTCTGAAACCCTTGTGGGATCTGACATCGATCCTGTATCCGCCGGTGCATGGTGGTAAACTGGCTTCTGTTTTCGGATCCTATGGCTGGAGCGGAGAAGGGGTTCCCAACTTGGTGGCGAGATTGGGCATGCTGAGAATGGATGTCCTGGACGGATTCAGTATCCGGTTTAATCCTGATGATAAGAAACTGGCTTTAGCTGAAGCCTTCGGTTTGAATTTCGGTAAGAAACTGCTTGAACGCGATCAGGTCAAAGGCCGCTTAAGAGCGTGGAAATGCATCCTGTGCGGTGAGATCATCATCTCCGAAAACAGACCCAATATCTGTCCGGTCTGCGGAGCACCAGCGGATCAGTTCATTGAGATTCCTTATAACGATGTGACCTTTAAACAAGACACGGATGAAACTTTTGTCCTCATCGGCGGTGGTGCTGCTGCGGTCAATGCGGCAGAAGCAATCCGCGTCAGAAACGCAACAGCGAAAATCGTCATCCTGTCAGAAGAACAGAAACTGGTCTATAATCGACCTCAGCTGACCAAAGATTTCATGGCCGATTACGATACCGCCGGATTCATTTTGAAACCGCGTGAGTGGTATGTAGAAAACAACATTCAGCTGAGACTGGGTGTCAAAGCCGCTAAAATCGATCCTGAAAACAAGACCGTTGTTCTTTTGGACGGATCCACTGTCTCCTATTCCAAACTGATCCTGACGACGGGTGCATCCTGCTTTATCCCACCGATCAAAGGCTGTGTCAATGAAAACGTGGTCGTCATCCGTAATACCAAAGATGTTGATAAGATCAAGGAACTCATCCCGATGATCAGGAAAGTCGTTGTGATCGGGGGAGGCATTTTAGGTTTAGAAGCCGCTTGGCAGTTTAAAAAGCTTGACCTCGAAGTTGTGGTTTTGGAACTGGCACCGATGCTGATGACCCGTCAGCTCGACGATGTGTCTTCGGTCCGTCTGCGTAAGATCGTCGAAGCCCAAGACATCGCCGTTCATACCGCTGTTCAAATCACGGAGATCACTGCCGAAAACAATTGGGCCAAAGGGGTCTTGTTGGCGGATGGTCGTTTCATCGAAGGCGATCTGATCGTCGTTTCAGCCGGTGTCAAAGCCAATGTCGATCTGGCCAAGGAAATCGGAGTGGCCATCGGCCGTGCCATCATCGTCAATGACAAGATGGAAACCAATCTGTCGGGCATTTATGCGGCAGGGGACTGTGCCGAATACAGCGGCATCAACTATGCGATCTGGCCACAGGCCCTTGAACAGGGCAGAGTTGCCGGTGCCAATGCGGCTGGAGATACCACTGCTTATTACGGAGTTGTCCCGGCTGTCAGTATGCAGGCACTGAATACTGAACTCTATGCCTTGGGCGATCCGGGCAAAGATCCCAATAAGAAATACAGTGTCATTGACATTGCCGATGAGATCCACCATGCGACAGCCCGTTACTTCTTTACTGAAAACGGTCTGGTCGGAGGGGTTCTCATGCAGGACATGAAACACTCCATTGCCCTGATTGAAGGCATCAATGATCATCTTTCACCGGAAAAATTCCTGGTCAAAGTCCTTTAGACATCCTTAAGCGCTTCCATCAGAGAAGCGCTTTTTAATGAAGTCTTTTTTGGAAGTGATTATGATTTACTGGATGTGGATGGTGACCTATTTCAGAAGAAGTTTCATCAAACTGAACCACATTGACGATTATGCTTACCTTGACATCAAAGCCTGTATACCCTAAAATTGTGTTGATTTATGAGGGAAAACTTGGCCAGTGTGTGGCCTT
>CAZLWH010000141.1:1318-3884 GCA_964563265.1 uncultured Erysipelotrichaceae bacterium | reverse complement strand
ATCAGTGCATCTGGCTCAATGTACAGATTGTATTTCTTAGAAATATCCAGGATCCTGGAACGAGCATCTTTCAAATAAAGCTGACCGTTTTTAATGGGTTCATCACCCAAAACAACATTCTCCAAAACTGTGAAATTGTGAACCAACTTAAAATGTTGGTGCACCATTCCGATGCCTAGCTCTTTGGCAACATTTGGATTCTGAATTTTAACTTCTTTGCCGTTGACTTTGATGATGCCTTCTTCGGGATGATACAAACCGAATAAGACACTCATTAAGGTTGATTTACCGGCACCGTTCTCACCCAACAAAGCATGGATCTCGCCCTTTTTGACTTGAAGGTTGATCTTGTCGTTGGCTATGATCCCCGGGAATACTTTGGTAATATTCAACATCTCGATGACATAGTCCATAGTGTTATCCTCTAGATAGAATTATACAGTATTTTGAAAGCGCGTACAAAAACAAAATGAACCTTTTGGCTCATTTTGTTTTAATATAAGTTTTTTAATACTGGATTATTCGAGGGTCAAAACAACTTTAGTCAAACCAAGAAGATCAGCAGTAGCAGCATCGGTATCGCCCTTGATGTCGATATCATCAGCAACCAATTTTGCGAAAATAGCATCATAGGCAGCTTTATTGAATGTTGTGAACTTGGTGAAATTGTTCGGTAAGCTAACGCCGTCAACATCTGCGCCCAAATGAACGCTGGTGCCGCCCGGGAAGGTTCCTGCATAATAAGCGGTCAGAGCCAAAATAACAGAGGCGCCAAGACCTTTAGTAGCAGAAGTAATAACGGTGTTGGATTCAGGAGATTGATCCACGTCAACGCCGATAACTTTAGCACCTGCAGCTTCAGCAGAACTCATAACGGAGTTGCCGACTTTACCGCCGCAAGCAAAGATAACTTCAACGCCAGCTGCATACCAGGCAGCAGCAAATTGCTGGTTGGCCGGTGTATCAGCGAAGTCGCCAGTATAGTGATATTTAACGTTAACGGAAGCCAAGCCCAATTCGTTAGCAGCATATTCAGCACCCTGTAAGAAGCCGTAGCCGAAACGAACGACAGCCGGAACAGCCATCCCGCCCATGAAACCTAAGTTGGTATAGCCGTCTTTAACAGCAGCGTAACCAGCCAAGAAACCGGATTGTTCTTCACGGTAGAAAATTGAGTATGTGTTCGTGCCGATTTTTTCTTCACGAGTAGCATCCCATTTTCCATTATTTGGTGAACCATCCAATAAAATGAATTTAACATTCGGATATTTGTCCTGAGCAACAAAGATTGCCGGTTCGAACAAGAAGCCCGGGGTTACGACAACTTTGGCTCCGCCTTCAACAGCGAGGTCAATGGCAGCAACATAAGCATCGGTTGAAACTTCGGTCGGTTTGTAATACTTGTAGGTCTTGTTGTTGTCTTCAGCATAAGCCTTGACACCTTCCCAAGCTCCCTGATTAAAGGATTTGTCGTCAATATCACCTTTATCAGTGATCATGGCTAATTCATACGTTTCTTTCTTAGGTGCACAAGCCGATAAGCTCATGACAACAAGAAGAACAGATAAAACAGCTAAAATCTTCTTCATTTCATTCCTCCATGGCAAAATCTTGCCACTTTCAGTGTATATTTTATAGACCATAAAGTCAATTGATGTGTAAAAAAAAGATGACTTTTCATTAAAAGTCATCTTCATTGTTTTTACCGTAGACATCACGAGGTTTGGAACCTTGTTGGGGACCGATAATCCCCTTTTGTTCAAGCATATCCATGATCCGCGCAGCCCGGTTATAACCCAGACCGAAATGACGTTGGATGGTTGAAGTCGAAGCCCTTCTCGTTTCGATGACAAAGGTCTTAACTTCTTCATAGAGCGGATCTTCGGTCATATTCTTATAGTTGGGATCCCCTTCAGGATCGTTGACATGCAGGAAGGCATCATCAAACTGCGGCTTGCGCTGAAGTGATACGGCCTCAGCCAAACGTCGGACCTCTTCATCCGAGACATAAACGCCCTTGATACGGATCGATGAAGGTTCCCCGACTGGGAAAAACAGCATATCGCCATAACCCAGTAAGCGTTCAGCACCGATATGATCCAGAATGGTTCTGGAGTCGATTCCGCTGGAGACCGCAAAAGCAATACGAGACGGAATATTGGCTTTGATGATGCCGGTGATGACATCGGTCGAAGGACGCTGGGTCGCAACGATCAAGTGAATGCCGGCAGCTCTGGCCAACTGAGTGATGCGCTGGATGCTGGATTCGACCTCTTTGCCGGCGACAATCATCAAATCAGCCAGTTCATCGATGATGACAATGATCCAAGGCATGAATTCCAAATGATCCTGTGGCTGTTTGACCAACAGTTCATTGTAACTGGTGATGTTTCTGACACCGACCTTTGAGAAGACTTCATAGCGGTTTTCCATCATACTGACAACGACTCTCAGCATCTTGGCTGCTTCAGTCGCATCGGATATGACCGGACAGATCAGATGAGGAATCTTTTGATACGCGACAAATTCAACTTTCTTGGGATCGATCAACAGAAGCTTGACTTCA
>CAZLWH010000141.1:0-1308 GCA_964563265.1 uncultured Erysipelotrichaceae bacterium | reverse complement strand
CGGAGAGGTTCTTAACAGGATCGTGGATATAAACGCATTGATACAGACGCTTTTTCCGCTGCCGGTCGCTCCTGCGATCAACAGATGAGGCATCTTATCGAGTTCGGTATAGACGATCTTGCCCATCAGGTCTTTTCCTAAGGGCACCAAGAGCTTTTTGGTCGTTCGGTCACCGATGGTCGGATCCTTGAACATCTCGCTCATACGGACCGGAATCATCTCGACGTTGGGGATTTCCACTCCTACAGCGTTTCTGCCCGGGATCGGCGCTTCGATGCGCAGTTCTTTGGCTTGCAGTTCCATCTTGATGTTGTCTTGAATGGACGAGATCTTGGAGATCTTGATGTTGGAGTCCGGTTTGACTTCAAACTTCGTAACGGCAGGACCGATGTGGGTCCCGATCAAGCTCGCATTGATGTCAAACTGACTTAAGATTTCAATCAGGCGTTTGCCTTTGACGACGGCCGCATTTTGATTGGCGATCGATTTGTTTTTAAGGACGACTTCTTCCAAAAGATTCAGTGAGGGTAAAGTATAGTTGCCGATACTATGGATGGTCGCAGCCGAACTGGTGGTCACTTCAGGCAGGATTTCCCTAGCCGGTTTGCGTTTGATCAGAGGTTCATCAGGTTCAATGAACAGTGGCTTATCCTCTTCTTCTTCATCTTCAGCGTGCGCTTTGCGAGGTCTTGGCTTGTGTTTAGGCCACCACTGATGATAATCGATCAATAAGACCGAAGCGATGATGAAAATCACGAAAGCAGAGATGATGGTGCCCAAACGCGCAATCAGTATTTTAAACAGCGAATACAACGCGACACTGAAAAATCCGCCTTCATCAGGCGACGCTTTGGTGAAGATCTTACCGATGTTATTGAGCCAATCCCCCAGTGATGAGGGTTCAGCAGATCGGATGATCGCATTGAACAACAAGATACTGATGGTGAAAAGTCCGATCGAAAGCCATATCTTCCATTTCAGCCTTGGCCAAGTTCTAAATATCAAAGTATACAAAAACAAGAGTCCGGCCAAGACATAGAACACAAGGTTCAAGCCTGAGCCAAACAGGAGCACGACCACATTGTCCATAAAGGATCCCACGACACCAAAACGCGCAGCCGCAATTAAAATCACAGTCAGTGCGATCAGTGAATAGATAAACATCAAGACTCTGGATTCTTTGGTTTGTCTTTTTCTGGCCATATTATTCCGGGATATTGATTTCGACGATGACCGGCAGTAACAACGGACGTTTACCGGTTTCTTTCATAAGGTATTTCGCCATACGTTCCTTCGCGTCAAGACGGA
>CAZLWH010000140.1:0-3905 GCA_964563265.1 uncultured Erysipelotrichaceae bacterium | reverse complement strand
ATAATGCGATGGAAGTTGAGGTGGATGATTCACCCTGGGCTTTCATGACCAGATAATGCTGGCCAGCACAGGCGGCAACCTGACCCAGATGCGTCACGGAAAAGACCTGCGAATTTCTGGCAATACGATACATTTTTTGTCCGATAGCGGTCGCGATACGTCCTGATACACCGGAATCGATCTCATCAAAAATAACGGTATCAATCTGTTGAAGATCGTTGAAGATCACCTTAAGGCCCAGCATAAGACGAGATAATTCCCCGCCGCTGGCGACTTTGACCAGAGGTTTTAGCAGTTCACCCGGATTCATGGAGACCAGGAATTCGACTTCGTCATAACCGGTGGATGAATCAGAAGCTTCATTGAAGACGATTCTGAATTGTGCTTTTTCAAGATACAGGTCGCGGCATTCACGCAAGACAAGGCCTTCCAATTCAGTGGCTTTGGTCTGTCTCAACAGACTGATCTGATCCGCCAGCTGACGATAGAATTCATAGGCTTCTTTTTCTTGTTTTTCCAAAGCAGCCAAGATCGCATCACGGTTGTTGATCAAAGCGACTCGGTCTTCGAGGTCTAGTTTCTTATTTTTGATGTCTTGAATGGTGTGTCCGTATTTTTTCTTGAGTTTACTGATCAGGAAAAGACGTTCCTGGATCGCATTGACGTTCTCTTCATCAAAATTAAGCAAGCTCTTGCTTTGATTGAGATCGGCGATCTTGTCAGTCAGTTCATAGTATAAAGAACTGATCTCATTGGTGGTTTGCACGATCCGGTCACTTTCAGTGATGATCTTCAGTTCGCGCAGCGCATCATAAAGTTTCTCGCTGACGCCTCCGCTTTCATCCAAAAGGGTTAAGGCAATGCCCAAATGGGTGGCGATCTTTTCAAACGCCATCATTTCCTTATGTTTTTGTTCAAGTTCTGTATCTTCCCCTTCGATGAGGTTGGCTTGTTCGATCTCATTGATCTGGAAGGTCAAAAACTCCAGGTCGTCGGTATTGAGTGCGGTTGATTTCTTATTTTGGATGTCTTTTCGGATGATGTCGTAATGATGGAAAGCCGTCTTGACCTCTGTCATCAGGGTCTTCTCGTTGACGAAACGGTCCAGTAAGCCAAGATGATACTTCGTGTTCAAAAGATACTGAGTATCATGTTGATTGTGAATATCGATCATACTGGTCCCAAGCTCTTTCAGTAAACCAACGGAGATCGGTTTCCCGTTAAGTTTTGAGGAGGACTTCCCTTCTTTATCGATTTCACGAATGATCGTGATCGTAGGGATCACATCATAACCGTTATCACTGAGCCAATGCTGAAAATGGTCTCGGCTGACATTGAAAACGCCTTCTATGGAGGCTTTAGGACTGTCTTTTCCGACAGCATCGCTTAAAAATCGGTCACCCAAAAGGATGCCGATCGCATCGATCAGAATCGATTTACCAGCGCCGGTTTCTCCGGTAAAAACACTGAAACCGGGCTTAAAATTCAGTGTGACTTCATTGATAAGGATAAAGTTTTTAATGGTCAGTTTTTGGATCATATCTATCTTAGATTATACCTTAAAAGACATCTTTCCTGAATTTTTCTGCTCAAAGGATGTTTATTTTATGATATTGGGGATTACTCAGCCGTATTCCCGTAGGTCTTCATTAATTCCTGAACTTTTTGTTCAAAGCTTTTGAGCTGAAGGTCACATTCTTTGACCAAGGTCAGTCCTTCTTCAAACAAGGTAATGGATTCTTCCAGACTGGATTCATTCTTCTCCAAGGCAACGACGATTTCATTGAGCCGTTTCATGGAGGATTCAAAGTTTTTCTTTTCCATAGGTCTCCTTTTGTGTGACTGTTGAGGTGATTTCACCGTCAGTGATCCGAAGCGTTAACGTATCATTCAACTGAACATCATGGATCGAACGCAGGACTTTTCCGTCTTTGGATGCGATCGAATACCCGCGTTGGATGACGGCCAAAGGCGAATAGGCATTCAGTAAGCCGGCACTTTGAGCGAAATTCGACATCTTGACGTTCTGTGAGGTCTTAAGCGTAGAAACCAGATCGTGTTTCAGGCTTGTCAGCGCACTTTCTTTGATTCGGATGGATTGTATTGCAGCAAACCTCAAGGCTTCATTGAGGGTCTTTAAACGGTTCTCATGAGGTTTCATGGTGGAAGCATAATTGAATAAGCGTTGTGTCATCATGGTCAGATGGATGGTCTGATCCTGTGTCATCATCTGAGGATTGTTCCAGATCGGATATTGTTTGAGACTGCTGTAATCCAGATGGGCTTTGTTGATGCGTTGATGGATCAGTTTGACCAGCATTTGTCTTGTCTGAACCAGTTCAGCGTTGACTTCGCGGTAATCTCGGATAACCGCTTGGGCCGCAGCGGTGGGTGTCGCTGCCCTTAAATCAGCCACATAATCCGCAATCGTCACATCGACTTCATGACCGATCCCGGAAACAAGCGGGGTTTTAAGTGAATAGATGATGCGAGCCAGTCGTTCATCATTGAATGCCCAGAGATCTTCGATCGACCCGCCACCGCGTGCCAGGATCAAGACATCATGATGTTGAGCATCGGCGTTTTGAAGCTGAGCGATCAGTTGATTGACGGCCCCCTCGCCTTGGACTAAGCTTTCATAGACTGTTGTTTTTATATTGGGCCAACGCAGACTCAGCGTCTTAAGAATATCCTGTAACGCGGCTGTTTTGGCTCCGGTGATGATGCCGATACTTTCGGGATAACGGGGCAATGCTTTCTTATGCATCGGATCGAAAAGACCTTCATCAAAGAGTTTCTTTTTCAATTTCTCAAACTGTAGGAAGAGGTCGCCTATTCCGTCTAAGGTCATCTGGGAAACGTTGATCTGAAGTGAGCCTTGTGGAGGATACACCGTCACTGAGGCTTTGACCAAGACCTTATCCCCTTCTTTGACTGGAAAATGGACCCCAAGGGTCGCATTCGCAAACATGATGCAGGAAATCCTAGCCCCTTCATCTTTGAGGGTGAAGTACCAATGACCGCTGCGATGCGCTGTATAATTGGAAATCTCCCCTTTTAGCCAAAACGACTTAAAAGAGGGATTGGTTTCCAAATTAATTTTAATGGTCTGAAGCAATTCGGATACAGAATACGGGGTTTGGCTCATAGGCAGTCTAGGATACCGTTGATAAAGGCATAGCTGTCTTCGCTTGAATAAACCTTGGCGATCTCGACAGCTTCGTTGATGACGATCGAACGAGCGGCTTCATCGATGGCGAATTCACTGATCGCGCATAAAAGGATGGCCTTATCGATCGCCAATAAGCGTTCGTATTTCCAATCCGGATTCAGATGTTCCTTGATGAATTCTGCATATTCCTGTTCATTCTCGATCAGGTTATAAAGATTGTTCAAAAGATAAATTTGATCTTCTGTATCAGGCAACAGATCCTCATCAACGATGATCGCTGCGATCGACTTATTCAGCAGGATGTGCTGATAAAGATAGGTTACCAATTGGATGCGTAATTTATGTCGATTCATAGCTACCTGCTTTCACTGTACTATTTTACCATAATCCATAAAAAAACGCCCTATTGGGCGTTAAAATTAAATCCAATGACATTGATGTCGATATTCTCGACTTGAACTTCAGTCATGTCTTTGATGGCCTTGAAGACGCGATTTTGGACGCTCTTGCATGTTTTCTGCACATTTTGTCCATAACGGATCTTGATGGCGACCGAGACATGGACTTTATCATTCTCGATTTTGCATGTGACGGCTTTCTTGAAAGTACCGGTTTCCACTTGGATCCCGCTTTCTTCCTGTACCGCAATCAAAGCAATGGATGTAAATACATCGTTTTTAAGGGTAATGATGCCGTTTTCGTTGTCGCTGATTTTGATCATAGATTTTGCATG
>CAZLWH010000139.1:0-3907 GCA_964563265.1 uncultured Erysipelotrichaceae bacterium | reverse complement strand
AAAAACCCGATGAATCGGGTTAAATAAGTCCCAAAAGGTGTAATGTTTTCCCTGTTATATCAGGTGGGCAAACTGTGATGAATTTTTGGATTCTCAGTTTCCTAAGCATTCACACCATCCATCAACTTCGGTTCTTCCCATATTACATCATGTCGGAAATAAATTGTTCCTTTTGGGTAACTAAATTATATCACACTTATTTTAGAGTCAAATGCAATTCGTCGAGTTGTTTCTGGTCGACTGGTGTCGGTGCATCCGTGACCGGGCAACGCGCGGAAGCATTTTTCGGAAATGCGATGACGTCTCTGATCGAGTCGGATTGGGTCAAGACCATCGCGAAACGATCTAAGCCAAACGCGATTCCTCCGTGCGGAGGCGTACCATATTGGAAGGCATCGATGAAAAAGCCAAAACGAGATTCGATCTGTTCTTTGCTGAACCCGATGATCTCAAACATTGTCTTTTGAACTTCCTGATCGTAAATACGCATCGATCCGCCCGCAACTTCAAAGCCGTTGAGAACCAAGTCATACGCACACGCATGGACTTTTCCCGGATCGGTTTTCAGCAGGTGTAATTCCTCTTCTTTCGGACGGGTAAACGGATGATGTTTGGCAACAAAGCGGTTTTCTTCTTCGTTGTACTCAAACAACGGGAAATCCACGACCCACAGATACTTGAAATCATCCTTCTTGGCCAGGTTCAGTTTGTCTCTTAAGGCCAGACGGACAGAACCCAAGGCATTACAGGCTTTTTCATATTTATCGGCAGTAATCAGGATCAAATCCCCGTCTTTGAGGGCCAACACTTCGCATAACCCTTTAATTTCTTCCGGTGACAGGAATTTCACAACGGATCCTTCTAAGGCATTGTTTTGATGTTTAAGGACAACCAATCCTTTGGCTCCGTTTTTCTTAGCAACTTCGGTCAGTTCATCGGTTTCTTTGCGGGTCATGGCTGCCCCGTTTTCCAACACGATCGCTTTGATGACACCATCAGGGTAACCAAGTGCGGTTTGGAATACCGCAAAACTTGAATTATCAAAAACAGACTTGACTTCCTGTAGTTTCAAACCGAAACGAAGGTCTGGTTTATCGCTGCCGTAGAAATGCATCGCATCGTGATAGCTCATGGTCAATAAAGGCAGCTGAAGCGGTAAGCCCAACGCCTTTTCCATGACTTCCGACACCATGTCTTCGATGACAGCTCTGAATTCTTCTTCGTTGAGGAACGATGCTTCGATGTCGACTTGGGTAAAGTCAAGTTGTCTGTCGGCGCGAAGATCTTCATCGCGGAAGCAACGGGCGACTTGGTAATAGCGTTCCAGTCCCGCCACCATCAGCATCTGTTTGAAGATCTGAGGGGACTGGGCCAAGGCATAAAACTGGCCCGCATGGACTCTGGACGGAACCAGATATTCTCTGGAACCTTCCGGGGTCGATTTGGTCAGTAATGGGGTCTCGATGTCGATGAAACCGGCATTGTCGAGACAGTTACGCATGGTCTGCACGATCTTGGCGCGCTGGATCAGGCGTTTCTGCATGATGGGTCTTCTGAGGTCAAGGTAACGGTATTTCAGTCGGGTATCTTCCAAGGCATCGGTCTCATCCGCGATGATCATCGGGGTAAGTTCAGCCGTGTTGATGATGACAACTTTGGATGCTTTGACTTCGATTTCGCCGGTGGCCAGTTTCGCATTGGCATCTTTGCGCAGAATGACTTCTCCGCTGACTTCCAGCAGGTATTCGTTTCTGACGTCTTTGACCGATTCGGTCAAGGTTTCATCGATGACGATCTGGGTGATGCCGTTGCGGTCTCTGAGGTCGATGAAGACCATCGAGCCGAAGTTGCGGCGTTTGGCGACCCAGCCTAAAAGGATGACCTTTTGGCCGATGTGGTTTTTATTGAGTTCGTTGTTGTGGTGGGTCCTATTCATGAGTTTCTCCTTCAGGTTCTGCACAGTCATCGTCATGGACATGATTCTCATCCAACCAGTGACTCAGCTGATGCAAGATCTCGCCTTCATTGACGGTGAGTTGGGTTTGGGTATCGATTTTCTTAAGGACAACCTGTCCTTTTTTCATTTCATCTTCGCCGATGATGATGGCGACTTTGGCTTTCTTGCGTTCCGCGCTCTTGAATTGAGCTTTGAACGATCTTCCGTAATAATCAAAATGGGTCACGAATCCGTTGAGTCGAAGGAAGTTAGCCAATTGATACGCATACTCGGTGGCTTCCTGGCCCAAGGATACGATAAAGACGTCTGAGCTTTCTTCTTCGGTGAGATCGATCTTCTCCGCTTCCAAAGCGACCAGCAAGCGTTCGATTCCCATCCCAAATCCAATGCCTGAGAGCGATGGTCCGCCGAAATCCTTGACCATATCGTCATAGCGGCCTCCCCCAAACACCGTCGATTGAGAACCCATTTCCGCATTGACCGAAACGACTTCGAAGACGGTATGCGTATAGTAATCCAAGCCGCGAACCAGTTTGTCGTTGATTTCGACATCGATGTCGGAGGCTTTCAGGACGCTAAGGACAGATTCGAAATACGCTTTGGATGCTTCGCTGAGATGATCTCGAAGTTTTGGAGCACTGATCATGGCCGGATCGTCATGGTCGATCTTACAGTCTAAGATACGCAAAGGGTTCTGTTCATAACGACGTTTGCAGTCGTCACAGAAATGACCGATGGGTTCCTTGAAGTGTTCTTTCAGGGCTTGTTTGTATTCTTCTCTGCTCGCAGAATCGCCCAAGGTATTGATCAGGACTTTGAGATCTTTCATCCCTAAGGTCTGAACCAAGGAAAGGCCCAATGAGATGACTTCCGCATCGATCAAGGGATTCTTATCGCCCAGAACTTCGATCCCAAACTGATGATGGATACGCAGTCTGCCTTTTTGCGGGCGTTCATAACGGAAACAGGGCGACAGATAAAAGAATTTTTGAGGCATTTCAGGATTGGCGTACAGTTTGTTTTCGACAAAACTGCGGATGATGCCGGCCGTGCCTTCGGGCTTCAGGGTCAAAGAACGCTCTCCGCGATCGTTGAAGGTATACATTTCCTTGTTGACGACATCGCTGGAATCGTTTTTTCGACTAAAGACTTCGGTATGTTCGAATTCCGGGGTCCGGATTTCCTCATAACCAAAGACATCCGCCAGTTGTCTGACCAACAGTTCGATTCTTTGCCATTTGCGGATCTCAGATCCAAATAAGTCTTGTGTCCCTCTGGGGACTTGATAAGATGCCATATTTTCCTCCTTGAAACAAAAAAACGTCCGTTAAGGACGTTTTTATAAACGCGGTACCACCTTAATTCACATTGCTGTGCACTCAACCGATAACGCCGGTCTGCGGTCTTCCCTACTTTTTTCAGGAAAACTCCTCATGGGTGTCTGTCATGGGTTCGCCAAGCGGATTTCTCACCAACCATCCGTCTCTGATCTTCGCAAACCGCTGATTTCCCAATCATTGGAACTATTGAAAGCATATCACAAGCGCGTTAACGCTTCAAGTTATTTTATACTGCGCTCAACGGACAGGACATTGGGGACTTTCCTGAGGTTGGCAATGACGACTTTAAGGTGCTCGGCATCATTGACCACAACGGTCATGTTGGTGATGGCTGTGATCTTATCGTCCATAACGACCGAATTGATCAGGTTCATCCCGGCTTTGCACTGTGACAGGATCGTGACCAGATCTGAGACCAAAAAAGATCGGTCAGTGGCCGTAATGAACAGCTTGACTTCGTATTTTCCTTCAGTAACATCGGTATCCCACATGACATCGATCAAACGTTTGGTTTCGTTTTTGATGTTGGGGCAATCCTTGCGGTGAATGGTGACGCCCCGGCCCCGGGTAATGTAGCCCACAATTTCGGTATCGCCGGGGACGGGGCGGC
>CAZLWH010000138.1:0-3922 GCA_964563265.1 uncultured Erysipelotrichaceae bacterium | reverse complement strand
CTATGCGCTATTTGTTTTTATAAGGTTTAATGATGACTTGGGTCATTTGGTAAAGCTGATGGCTTAAGGCATTCAGGTCTTTTTGGGAGAGTGTTTCATCCAACTCAAACAGAGTCAGAAAGGTTTTGGATTGAGTCAGCGCCGTCATAAAGTCTTCAGCGCTTTGATAGGATGCTAAATCTTCTTCGATCATCATGTCGCCCAGAAGCATCCAAACCGGCACTTTTAAGATCGAGGCGATCTTGGGAAGCAGATCAGGATCAGGAGAAGCCTCACCGACTTCCCATTTATGGATGGTCTGTTGGGTATAACTGAGGGCTAGTCCCAGTTCTTTCTGAGTCATGGCTCGCCATTCGCGGAGGCGTTTTAATCGGATATTGAAAATAAAACCCCTCTTTCGTCCTAGATTATACTACCTTAGGTTGTTTGAATTATCGGCGCACAACCAAAACGGCAATGCGTTCTTGAAATACAACCTATGGTTGTATATAATTGTCCCATGAAACAAAAATGGGGAGCCTTTCTAAGCATCATTGGCCTTGTTTCGGGGCTGAAACGATCAACAAAGCGTCCTTTCAGAGCGAGATTGATGATTGAACTCTATCAAACCCAATCACTGAAGTCAGCAAGTGAGATCCGTCTCAATACCTTGTTTATTCAAATCACAAACAAAGATGAGGTTCGTTATTTAATGGACGAGAGAATGCCTTTGACGGATGAAGAACAGGAAGCTTTAAAAGCGGTCCTGGACTTGATTTTGCCCAAACAAACCAAGAGAGCAAAACTTTATGAATCGGATGTTGAACTGAGCCATCAGCTCACCCATCACTACACCAAAACACAAGCTTAGGCTTTATCCGACTAAGCATCTGTGTTAAAATATTGAAGAACTAAGGAGGCGGCATGGAAACACGGATTCTGAGAGCTGATCAGATGGATATCCTAATCCAAGATCTGCACCATGATGGTGTCGTTGCTTTTCCAACCGATACGGTTTACGGCTTGGCCGTCCGCAGTACTTCCAAGATCGCCATACAAAAACTGACTCAAGCCAAAAACAGACCTCAAGATAAGCCTTACCCGCTTTTAGTATCTTCTCAGACTCAAATAGAAAGCTATGCCCAACTTACTCACCGGGACCGTGCGCTCATTCAACAATGGATGCCGGGATCGGTGACTTTTGTATTCAGAAAGAACCCGGACATCAACACGGGCTATTTCAGTGAAAGCTCGACCATTGCGTTTAGGATGCCCAATGATCCGTGGATCAAGACCTTGCTTGAGAAGATGGAAGAGCCACTACTCTTGACCAGCGCCAACATCACCGGAGAACCAGCCAGCATCAACAGTGATGACGTCTTGGCTTCTTTGAAAGGCAGAATCGACGCTGTGATTGAGGGCAAAGCAGGTGGGGGAACCCCCTCTACCATCATCGACGCCAGTACGACCCAATTAAAACTCATCCGAGAAGGAGAAATAACCATGACTACCATTGAACAGAAATCAAAAACCATCGCGATCGCCTGTGATCACGGTGCTTATCCACACAAAGAAGCCATCAAAGCCAGAATGATCGAATTGGGCTATGCAGTAGAAGACTTTGGAACCTTTGACGGTGCTGCCGTTGATTATCCGGATACCGTTTATCCAGCTGCCAAATCCGTCAGTAACAAAGAAAATACCTGGGGCATCGTATTATGCGGAACCGGAATCGGCGCCAGCATTACCGCCAACAAGGTCAAAGGCATCCGCTGTGCCTTGGTTTTCGACAAAGAAACCGCAAGAATCACCCGTGAACACAATGACTCCAATATCCTCGCCTTGGGCGGAAGACTGACCGATGTGAAAACAGCGGTCGAGATCGCTGAGATCTGGATCAACAGTCCGTTCTCCAATGACGAACGTCATATCCGCAGAATCAGTAAAGTCTCTGACATCGAAAAGAAGGAGAAAACCGATGAATGACAAAGTCCTTGAGGGATTTATCCAACACGAAATAGATCGCCAGTCCAACAACATCGAACTGATCGCCTCTGAGAACTATGTCTCCAAAGACATCTTGGAAGCGGTAGGTTCGGTCCTGACCAACAAATACGCGGAAGGTTATCCGCACAAACGCTATTACGGCGGCTGTGAAGCCGTTGATGAAGTTGAAGATCTGGCCAGAAACAGAGCCCTTGAATTGTTTGGCGCTGAGCACGTCAATGTCCAGCCTCATTCCGGCTCCCAAGCCAACATGGGTGTCTACTTCGCGGTCTTGAAACCCGGGGATACCATCTTAGGGATGGATCTCAACGCCGGAGGTCATCTGACCCATGGCCATCCGTTGAATTTTTCCGGTTTACTGTTTAACATCGTGCCTTACGGGGTCGATCCGGTGACCTGCCGCATCGATTACGACAAGCTTAGAACCATAGCCTTAGAAGCCAAGCCCAAACTGATCGTGGCCGGGGCCAGCGCTTATCCGTTCATCCTGGATTTTCCTCGCTTCAGAGCCATTGCGGATGAAGTTGGGGCTCTACTGATGGTCGATATGGCCCATATTGCCGGTCTGGTCGCAGCCGGTGTCCATCCTTCACCGATTCCTTATGCGGATTTTGTGACCACGACGACTCATAAGACCTTAAGAGGACCGCGCGGAGGCATGATCTTCTGTAAGAAAGAATACGCGGAGCTTTTGGATAGACGGATCTTTCCGGGCATCCAAGGCGGACCGCTCATGCATGTCATTGCCGGGAAAGCCGCGTGCTTCTATGAAGCCCTGCAGCCTTCCTTCAAAACCTATCAACAACAAGTCTTAGACAATATGCAGATTTTGGTCAAGACATTAAAAGACCAGGGCTTCAGTCTGGTCGGAGAGGGTTCTGAAAATCACCTCTGTTTGGTCAACGTGAAGTCCTCGGTTGGACTAAGCGGTAAAGTCGCTGAAAAGATCTTGGATAGAGTCGGGATCACGTGCAATAAGAATACGGTTCCCTTTGATACTGAAAAGCCGTTTACGACCTCCGGCATCCGATTGGGCTCAGCCGCGATGACGACCCGAGGATTCAAAGAAGACGAATTTAGACAAGTTGCGTTATGGATCTCAGAAGCACTAAAGAATTTTGAGAATGAAGAACTCTTGAATCGCATCAAACAGGAAGTCAGCGCGTTAACACTGCGCTTTCCGATAAATTTCTAAAAGGAGAAAAACCATGTTGAAAGTACTGAATCATCCATTGATTACCCACAAATTGACGCAGATGCGCAAGACCACCACCGGAACGAAAGACTTCAGAGAAAACCTCGATGAGATCGCCGGCTTGATGGCCTACGAGATCTCAAGAGACCTGCCGGTTCATACGATCGACATCGTGACTCCGGTTGCGCCGACCCAAGCTCAGGAATTGGCCAAGGAAGTTGTCTTGGTTCCAATCTTAAGAGCCGGTTTGGGTATGGTCAACGGAATCCGAGATCTGATCCCGACTGCGAAAGTCGGACACATCGGATTGTACCGTGATGAAAAGACCCTTGAACCCCACGAATACTTCGCCAAATTCCCATCGAATATGCCGGATGCGGTCGTCATGGTGCTGGATCCAATGCTGGCTACCGGAGGCAGTGCTTCTGCAGCCGTCACCATGCTGAAGAAACGCAATGCCAAGATCATCAAGCTGGTTTGCCTGGTTGGAGCCCCTGAAGGCGTGAAACGCATGCAGGAAGATCATCCGGATGTCGATATCTATCTGGCAGCCTTGGATGAGAGACTCAATGAACACGGCTATATCGTCCCAGGTTTAGGGGATGCCGGCGACCGTATTTTTGGAACCAAATAAACTCAAACTTTGTGAATCAATTATCTTAAAATTAATTGTAAACCCATTCGGGTTTACTTTTTTTTGTGATAAAATAGGTTTGCCGAACTTATGAAAATCCCCTTCGC
>CAZLWH010000137.1:1960-3994 GCA_964563265.1 uncultured Erysipelotrichaceae bacterium | reverse complement strand
CATCACATATGCCTATACGCCTAAGAAAGGGATCCGTCAGATTCAGAAGATCGACTATGCGACAGGCTCTCATGCCCATTTCATCAAGTACGATAAACAACTCAATGAAGTATTGGTCTCTGATTTGGGACTGGATCGGATCGTAGCGTATTCCATCGACCCGTATCTGATGCTTCACCCGAAATATACTTTCAGTACCAAAGCTGGACAGGGTCCCCGTCATCTGGTCGTTCATCCAACCAAACCCATCATTTATTCGTTCTGTGAACTTTCCAGCGAACTGCTGGTTTTGGTCCATGACGGCTTTGGCTTGAGACAGGTCCAATGCCTGAGCTCTCTGCCTGAAAACGAACAGACACTCAAAAGCGGATCCGCCATCCGCATCGATCAAAAAGGCAAGTTCATTTATGTCGCCAACCGCGGTCATGAATCGATCACTGTTTTTGAACTCGATGAAACCGGCAAACACGCAAAAATCATCCAAAACATCAAGTCAGAAGGGATCCATCCCCGTGACTTCAATCTGAGCCCAGACGGCAAATATCTGGCAGTCGTTCATAAAGACAGCGAAAATGTGGTTGTCTTTGCGATTGACCCTCATACCGGCAAACTGACGCTACTCAATAAGGACTTTATCGTTCCGGAAGCAGTCTGCGTCGAATTTGTAGATCATGCATAACAGACCAGGGGTCTTTAAACAAACAGGAGAAATTGTATGAAAATCGGATGTGTCAAGGAAATCAAAGCACAGGAGTATCGTGTCGGATTGGTTCCGACCCATGTCAAGAGTTATCTTCAGGCCGGTCATACGGTCTTGATTGAAACTCAAGCCGGCATCGGCAGCGGATTCAGCGATGAAGATTACCAAAACGCAGGAGCGTTGATCATCGAAAAAGCAGCTGAAGTATGGGCTCAGTCAGACATGATCGTCAAGGTCAAAGAACCGTTGGAAGCAGAATATCCGCTGATGAAGGAAGGGCTCATTTTGTATACCTATCTGCATCTGGCTGCCAATGAAAAACTGACCCGCGAACTGATGAGTAGAAAAGTCACCGGGATCGCCTATGAAACCATCGATGTCAACGGTACATTACCGTTATTAAAACCCATGAGCGAAGTGGCAGGACGCTTAAGCATCCAGGAAGCTGCCAAGTATCTCGAAAAACCCTTTGGGGGAAGAGGTGTTTTGTTGGGCGGAGTCCCGGGTGTCAATAAAGGCTATGTCGTCATCGTCGGCGGAGGCACTGTCGGTACCAACGCCGCCATCATGGCCTTAGGCATGGGAGCCAAAGTCACCATTTTGGATACCAATTTAAACCGTCTTGAGGAATTGGATCAGCTGTTTGAAGGAAAGGTCCAAACCTTATATTCGACCCCGGCCGGTCTTCATGAAGAACTCAAAAAAGCGGATGCGGTCATCGGTGCTGTTTTGATTCCGGGTGCCAAAGCCCCTCATCTGATCAAACGAGAAGATCTTAAGCTCATGAAGAAGGGTTCAGTCATGGTCGATGTGGCCGTTGACCAAGGCGGCTGTTTCGAAACCACCCATCCGACGACCCACAATAATCCGACCTTTGAGGTCGATGGGATCGTTCATTACTGTGTCGCCAACATGCCGGGCGCTGTCCCTTATACTTCGACCTTGGCCTTGACCAATGCGACCTTGAAGTTTGCCTTGATCATTGCCGGCAGCACCTTAGACGGAGCCATCGCCAAAAACAAAGCCGTCTTATCCGGCATCAATACCCATAACGGTTATCTCACCAACGAATTTGTCGCTCAGGCGTTCAATATGGCCTATACCCCGTTTGATCAGGCCCGCTAATGTTTCATGTCAGTGATGTCCTAAAACACGGATACTGCCCGAAGCTTTTTTGGTATATCCGTCAGGAAGGGTCAAAATCCCCGCAAAAATTCATTCAGATGAATCAATCCTTATCGGACATCCTGGTACAAAAGATCGGCTTGACCGATGTTTTCAGTAGTTACCGTTCCATTGATCCTCAACTTGTTTTGGATCAGTTACAGCTTCAT
>CAZLWH010000137.1:0-1950 GCA_964563265.1 uncultured Erysipelotrichaceae bacterium | reverse complement strand
AAACGGTGGTCAACGGTCGATTCGAATATAAGAATCTTCGTGTCAAGGTCCCTCTGGTTCATCTGACCCCAGAGGGTCTTGACGTTTATTTTACGACCTTGGCCAACAACGCCAAGATCGAAGACCAACGCTACTACGCGATGCATCTGTGGGTCCTTGAAGGATTGGGGTTTAAGATCCGCCAAGTGTTGACCATGAGTTTCAATCCCGATTATGTCCGATCAGAGACCTTGGATATTGACGCTTGTTTCTTGCTCAGAGACACCTTTGTCAGACAAAACGGCAAACCGGCCGGAAACATCACCGAGGTTCTGAAATCAAGAAAAACCGACTTCAGTGAAGACTTGCTGGGAATGAGCGAAGTCATTGAGAACGAAGAACTCCGTATGACGATCGACGAGTGTCCCTCATTGAATCGCTGTGAGTACTTTGAGACCTGTTTCATGAAGCAGTTCGATCTGACGGAAGACTCTGTCTTCTTTCTGACTCAAAGCGCCAATAAGCGCGCCTTCATCAATGAAGGCCTCCTCAAGCTGTCTCAAGTCCCTTTGGATCGTTTGGAAGGGACCCCCTTACAGTTTGCCCAGATCATGGCCGACCGAAACAACGGTGTCTTTGCGGATCGGGTCGTCCTGAAGCATTGGCTTTCCGGTCTCTCTCAGCCCTTGATCTTCATGGATTTTGAGTGGGATACCCATGGGATACCGCCGTATCAGGGCATGCGTCCGATGGATGTCTTGTGTTTCCAATATTCCTTGCATCTGCTGAAAGATCAGGATCTGTCTCACTATGAATTTCTGGAATCGGGTGACTGTCGTGAGCATTTCATTCAGTCTTTGATCCAAAACACACCCAAAGAAGGCAGTATCTTAGCCTATAACGCCTTTGGGGCTGAAGCCATCCGTTTGAAAGAACTGGGCGATCAGTTTCCGCAATACAAAGCCGATTTAGATCAAATGATCGAAAGAATGGTCGATTTGGCCGAATTGTTTACCGAAGGCATTGTCTATCTGAGCGCGATGAAAGGATCCTTTACCCTTAAAAACATCATCCAGGTCATCAATCCTGAACTCAATTATGCGACACTGTCGATCGGTCACGGACTGGAGGCGGTCAAACATTACCGTACTCTGCAGAACAATGATGATGAAGATGAAATCAAAGAAGCTTTATTGAAATACTGCAAGATGGATACCTTGGCCATGGTGGAAATACTGTCATGGATCGAGGATCTGGTTGCCTAGGAGGAACCATGCCTAATATCATTACACACGCCTTATTGGCCCAAGATGCGATCGAAGCTGTCGATACACCAACTTTATCAGCCTTGATCGCCAAATACCCACGAGTTTATGCGATGGGTTCCAGCGGACCTGATTTTCTGTTCTATTTCAGGATCCTGCCTTGGCAGAAAGGTGATCCGAGCGTTAAAGTCAAAGAGGTCGGTAATCTGATCCATTCCAGTCGGATCAATGATTTTTATCAAAGTGCGTTGGGTTACATCCAGACTGTCAAAGACGAGGAGTCCAGAGAAATCATGACCGTCTTTTTGGCAGGTCATCTGGCCCATTGGTCTTTGGACAGCATTGCCCATCCGTATGTGTTCGCCAAGACCGGTGAGATCGGTAAAGGCGACACCAAATACTGGCACTTCCGGTTTGAATCGATGCTGGATACCCTGATGGTTACCCAAGTCAAAGGGTTTAAGATCGAAAACATCCGTATGCCGGATTTCGTGGCTTCCAACAAAGCGACCCGAAAAGCGGTGGCTGAGCTCTACCAACAGGTCGTGCTCGATCTTTTCAATGAAGACATCCCACTGAAGATCTATGAGGAATGCCTTTCTTCGATGACCACTGCCGCCAAGCTTTTGTATGATCCTTATACTTTGAAATCCCCCGGCATCCAGTTGGGTGACAGAGCCGCAGGCAAACTCTGGGAATTCTCCGG
>CAZLWH010000136.1:0-4096 GCA_964563265.1 uncultured Erysipelotrichaceae bacterium | reverse complement strand
GACCATCAAAAAACCCTGATAGAATCAGGGCCTAGAGTGAAATGGTGCCGACAACAGGACTTGAACCCGCAACCTACTGATTACGATTCAGTTGCTCTACCAGTTGAGCTATGTCGGCAGTTCAACAGGGATTGCTCACCGTTGCGAATTCTATTATATCAAAGATTTTTTATTTGTGGGCTTAAAGCTTTTTCGGTTTCAGTTTTCTTACGCTGACGACCAACTCATCATATCCGGTTTGCGGATCAGGCAGTCTTGCTGTGTCAAACTCATCACTGAGATCCATGATCGAGATCTCCATCGTCGTATGGATCAGGCATCCTTCCATCAGATGGCCTCCTAACGTGTTCATCGCTTCATCATAGAGGCTCAAATGACAATGCAGACTGCTGGTACTGATCGTGCCCGAAAGCGAGGTCAACTCAAAGGGACCTGTCTTTTCGATGACGGTCTTACCGTCAGCGATCCGCAGCCTTGCGACAGACAGACTGCCGACGGCGGAAAGGATGACACCGGTCTTGACCTGGCCTAAGGCACAGTGTTCTAGAAGGCCCAGTTTAAGATCCGATCCGGGCGTCAGTCTGAATAAGAGGGGTCTCATGGTTTCAGTGAATAGATCTTGACGGAATCGATGATGAGGGTCTTATCCAATGATGTGATGTCTTGGGTCGCATAATAGGGAAACTCAAAACCGAAGGTCAGATACAAAGGCTCAGTCGAAGTCGGAGTGGCTTTGGATTCCCACAGCTTATAACCGTCAAAATAAAACGAATAGGAATCGGCAGTCCAAAGAACGCCGTATCGGTGAGATTCCCCATAAACAAGGCTCAAGACAAAGGCATTTTGGGTCTCAGTGGGTTCTCCTTCATTATCGTAATAGATGCCTGTGGCGAGGAGTGGATAAGGCTGATTGTTGGAGGAGGCAAAGACGATCTTGGCCCCTAAAGCAGGATCCGTATTGATCAAGGCGTCATTGCTGGTCAAGGCAATGACCGCATTGAATTCATTGACCTTCGGTAAGGTTGCCGTAACTTCAAAATACCCCGAGGTATAGGTGTCGGTAGAACGTACGGCCGAACTGTAGAGCTGGTTTCCCGCATCCCCTTCTTTACGGTTGAGACGGATACTGAGTTTACCATCGGATAAAGTGACCTGATCATTGTCGTAGAAGCCGGTATAGTGGAAAGCACCATCTCCGATCAGTAGCCATTTATCACTGAGTTTACTGCCCTCAAACTGTTCTTCACTGGCCAAGGTCAATTTACCCATGTCGATTCTTGTCGATTGTATATAGGCAAAGAAACCCAGTCCAAATAAGACAAACAAGGCCAAGATGATGCGTGTGCTGTATTTTGTGATCTTTTTCAGGATAGACATAATGCTCCCCTTTTGTTATCGAAATTATACCATCTAAAATAAAACCGCACCTGACGAAGTGCGGTTTTTTAACAAGGCCATTTTAGGGGGAACTAATGAAATGTTGTTTTGCTTGTTACAAGGGTATTATAAATGTAAGTTTTCAGAAAGTAAAGTGTAAATTTTATGAAAATGTTTTCATTTCTTGAGCAGAGGCAAACGGTAATCCAAGACGATCGAGCCGTCTTTCTTTTCCATCGCTTCCATGAAGCGCTTGGAATAGACCTCCATCGACCATAAGTCTTCCGGTAAGGCATAGACCGCTTCGTTGACACAGCGGATCGTCAGGTCATGGGCTTGGCTGTAGGTTTCCGCCTTGCCTTCCACGATCGCGTTGAGGACCAAGCCTGAAGGCAAAAGAACACTGGTATAGCCTTTTGGATCCGGGGTCGATTCATCCATGATGGCCCCGATCAGATAGATCATCGTCTGATCGACAGGATCATAGCCATGCATCAACCCCACATAATCCAAGGGTTCTTCGATCGGGACTTTCTTTCTAAGGTCTTCCAGGATCACATGCTTGTCTTCTTTGAAAAACAGGTCCCATTGTTTGGGGATCTCATTGTCCATCATCTTGACCCGATAGGCCAATCCGATGACTTTAACCGCTGGATACTGCTTGATCGTAAACGAGGTAACTTTAGCCATGATGGTGCTCCTATGATGTTAAAAACATTATATCGCGTTATCAGATAAAGTGAATCCTGAGCAGATAAAAACAGGCGTTAAGCCTGTTTTAGAAATCATTTGCTGTCGCGGCTGATGCGTTTGGCCAGTAAGAGGTCATTGACCGCATCGATCTCGGTCCAATCGTAATCGCTGATGTCCAGATAGCCCAACTTGAAATTGTCCCTGAAGATCATCTGGACCAAGGCATTCTCATACCACTGATCAAACTGATTTGTATCAACCATTTCACTGATGACGCCAATGAAGGCTCTGGCGGTCAATCCGTCAAACTTGGTGACCCCGGCATATTCACCGTCATACTCATCCAGTTCTTTACTCATGACGACAACGTGATCATCGGAAACAGACACGTTATAATCGCCATTCTTTTTAATGGAACTGTCAAACAGGACCAAGGTCTTATCGGTGTTCTTGCATAAAACATCTTTGACCAGTTCTTCAGACATGACGATGTCTCCGTTGATGACCGTGACATTGTCCCGATCAAGATAGGCTTTCGCAAACCATAAGGATGCGATCGAATTGGTCACCGCATAGAACGGGTTATTGATGAAGATGACCCCATCGACGCTCTTTTCGATGAACTCGTGCTGAAAGCCGGTCACGATGACGATCTCGGCTTTGGGATCATGTTTCTTGATCAGTTTGACCATGCGTTGGATAACGGTCTCGTTTTCATTGAGCTTATAGAGGGTCTTGGGATAATTGAGGGTCAAAGGATGAAGTCGTGTGCCTTTACCGGCAACCAGAAAGATATAGGTCATGGTGTTCTCCTTGTTTACCATAAGATGACGCCGATGCGGCGGATAAAGCTGGTGGCTGGGAAAACGATGGGTACCCCGGCCGTTTGGGCTGACTTGATGATGTTGACGCCGGTTGCTTCCAAAGGGATCCTGGCCAGATACGGATTGGCGCATTTATCCGGCGTACAGCCATTCTTGCAGAGCTTACAGGATCCTCCGATAAAGGACAGTCTGACGGCATTGCCGTTTTTAAGCAGGAAGTCTTCGACTTCCAACAAGGCCCTGTGCAAAAGTACTGAAGAATCGACCCTGCTTTTCTCATAATCATCATTGATCAGCTGATCATGATAGAGAAACAAGGCATATTGATATTCCGCAAAGATGGCTTTATAGTCCGCTTTGGGGATCTTTGGCGGACAGGTCCACTTCACATTATAACGGGCACAGTAGAAACAAAGCAGTTGCTCAAAGACGATGTCTTTGATGTCGATATCGGCCGTCTTCATGTGCGGCAAGGCTTCTGCCACAAAGGCTTTGACAGCGTCGATCGAGACTTCTGGACTTACAGGGGCATCATATTGGTTCATTGGTAATTGTATCCTCCGTCGATGTGGATCACTGATCCGTTGATATACGCGTTATCTAAGACACTGATGACCAGCTGAGCGATCTCATTGGGATCCGCAAAGCGGTGTAAAGCGATCTTTCCGCTGATTCTTTCGATGATTTCTTCGCCCTTGGCTTCTTGCCAGGCCGTCATCACAAAGCCCGGGGCGATCGCATTGACCGTGATGTTTCTGGAACAGACTTCTTTCACCAGCATCCGTGCCATCATACTGATCCCGGCCTTACTGACCCCATACGGAATCGATAAGGAATGGGGAACTTCGCCCAAGATCGAACTGATGAACAGGATCCGTCCGTCGACGTTGATCTTATCGGACAGCTTCTGGGTCAGAAAGAACGGGATCGTCAGGTTGGTATTCATGACCATGTTCCACTCGTCATAAGTCAATTCGGTAAACGGCTTACGGTTGGTTATTGCCGCATTGATGATCAGGATGTCTAGGGTCGAGGTGATCCGGTTGACGTCGCTTAGTAAAGCTTCCAAGCCTTCCATTGTAGACAGATCAGCCTTGATCAGCGCAAATCGACCGGGAAATTCCTTCTCGCATTCATCGCGCATCAGTTTGGCTGAATCCTCATCATGGGCATAATTCAAGATGACGAAAAGATCATCCTTT
>CAZLWH010000135.1:727-4113 GCA_964563265.1 uncultured Erysipelotrichaceae bacterium | reverse complement strand
ATCTCAGGTTTAAGACCGGAGGAAGTATGGCAGAGAAACGCGATTATTATGAGGTCCTGGGCTTATCCAAAAGCGCCACGGACCAAGACATCAAAAAGGCTTATCGTTCCTTAGCCAAGAAATTTCATCCTGATGTCAATAAGGAAAAAGGCGCCGACAGTAAATTCAAAGAAGTCCAGGAAGCCTATGAGACCCTGATGGATCCCCAGAAACGTGCCGCTTATGACCAATTTGGTCATGCCGGAATGGAAGGGGCCCAAGGTTTCGGCGGTCAGGGCTTTGGCGGATCTGCCGATTTCGGTGATCTCAATGATATTTTCGGTTCTTTCTTCGGCGGTGGTTTTGGTGGTCAGCAACGTCGATCATCAACCGGACCCCGTCAAGGTGATGATCGTTTGATGAGAATGAACATCGACTTCATGGATTCCGTCACCGGTAAAGAGGCCAGTTTCACCGTCGATGTCGATGAGCAGTGTTCAGAATGCATGGGCAGCGGAGCGCATTCCAAAGAGGATGTCAAAGTCTGCCCGACCTGTCAAGGCAAAGGCCGAGTGACCCAGCAACAGAGAACCCCGTTTGGGGTCTTCCAAAGCACGGCTCCTTGTCCGGAATGCAAGGGCAGCGGTAAGAAGATCGTCAATAAGTGTAAGAAGTGCAATGGCTCAGGCCATGAACATAAAAAAGTCACCGTGGATCTCAAGATCCCGGCAGGGATCCAAAGCGGTCAACGCTTAAGAGTCCCGAATCGCGGAGAACGCGGACTCAATGGTGGTCCCAACGGTGATCTCTTCATCGAGATCAATGTGGGTCATCATAAGAATTTCATCCGTGAAGGTTCAAACATCTTCATCTCGATCCCGCTTTCTGCTTTGGATGCCACGTTAGGCACCAAAGTGGATGTCCCGACCGTCTACGGCGATGTTGAGTTGACCATTCCCCCAGCCACCCAGCACGGCACTCAGTTCCGTCTGAAAGGCAAGGGAATGAAAGAACTCGGCAGCAGCCACATCGGTGATCAGTATGTCGAAGTCAAAGTCGAAATCGACAGCAGCCTTAGCCGTGAAGAAAAAGAACTGTACGAGAAGTTGCGCCAGTTACAAGGCAAAGAAAGCATCTACGAGCGGTTTAAGAAGACATTCAAGTAACAGCTCGGCTGTTACTTTTTTAATAGAAAGGAGTATGTATGAGCATCAATCAATTCACAGAAAAACTTCAGACCTTGTTTCAGGAGGCGGTCCAATCCGCGATGATGAGCAATCATCCCGAGGTCACCAGTGCCCATCTTTTAAAAGCGATGAGCGAAGACGGGGTCCTGGATGGCTTGTTCAGTCGCCTGAACATTCAGAAAAATACCTTCAACGATCTCATTGCGCATTCTTTAAGCACGATCGCTTCAGTCTCCAACCCGACCCAGCCGACGCTCTCAAGAGAACTCAATCAGGCCATCATCGATGGCCTCAATGAGATCAAAGCCAAACAGGAAACCTACTTAGGAGCTTTGGCGCTGTTTAAACAGATCCTTCTCAACAAATCCCTGTTGAGCCAGCAGATCCTGTCTGCCTTCAAGATCACTCCCGCAACGTTAACCACAGCACTCTCTGAAACCCTTCAAGGTCAGAAAGTGACCCAAAGCGATCAGGAGAATCAGTTGGAAGCCTTGACCAAGTACGGCAAAGACCTGGTTGAAGAAGTCAAAAAAGGCAAGGTCGATCCCATCATCGGACGAGACAATGAGATCCGCCGTGTCATTGAGATCCTTTCCCGCAAGACCAAAAACAATCCGGTCTTGATCGGATTACCAGGTGTCGGTAAGACGGCTGTCGTCGAAGGTTTGGCTTGGCGCATCATGAAGGGGGATGTCCCCTTCGGATTGAAAGAAAAGAAACTCATCGAACTCGACATGGGTGCTTTGATTGCGGGCGCCAAATACCGCGGTGAATTCGAAGAACGTTTAAAAGCGGTCTTGAATGAAATCAAAGCTCAGGAAGGCAAGATCATCCTGTTTATCGATGAGCTCCATAACCTGGTTGGTGCCGGTAAGACCGAAGGTGCCATGGATGCGGCCAACTTATTGAAACCGATGTTGGCCCGCGGTGAATTGCGCTGTATCGGCGCCACCACTTTTGATGAATACAAGAAACACATCGAGAAGGATGCCGCTTTGGAGCGCCGTTTCCAAAAGATCCTGGTCGATGAACCCACCGTTGAAGAAAGCATTTCGATCCTAAGAGGTTTAAAAGACCGTTATGAGACCCATCATGGGGTACGGATCCTGGATGAAGCGATCCAAGCCGCAGTCCATCTGTCTCACCGCTACATCACCGATCGTTATCTGCCTGATAAGGCCATTGACCTGATCGATGAAGCCTGTGCCTCGATCCGCGTTGAAATGGATTCGATGCCAGCGGAACTGGATGATCTGATGCGTAAGATCCAACAGTTGGAAATCGAAGAAACAGCCTTGAAGAAAGAAACCGATGATAAGGCTTTGGATCGATTGGATGAGATCCGTAAAGAACTGGCCAACCTGAAAGAAACCCAGGAAGGCTTATCCATGACCTGGAATGAAGAAAAGAAACAGCTTGATGAAGCGAAAGCAGCCAAGGCCAGCTTAGAAAAAGCCAGACTGGATCTTGAGAAAGCCACCAACGATGCGCGTTATGAAGAAGCTGCCAAGCTGCAGTATGATACGATCCCAAGCTTAGAGAAACAAATCAAAGCGTCTGAAACCGATAAGAAAGACAATGCCATGATCCAAGAGATCGTCGATGAGAACCTGATCGCAGAGATCGTCTCGCGCTGGACCCACATCGAAGTCAGCCGATTGCTCAGTGCGGAACGTCAGAAACTGCTTCATCTTGAAGAGGCTTTGAGACAGCGTGTCATGGGTCAGGATCATGTCTTGAACTTGGTCTCGGCTGCGATCTTGCGCTCTAAGGCCCACATCCAGGATGAACATCGTCCGTTGGCTTCCTTCTTATTTTTAGGACCGACCGGCGTTGGTAAGACCGAAGTGGCCAGAGCCTTGGCTCAACAGCTTTTCGATGATGAATCCAAGATCATCCGCATCGACATGAGTGAATACATGGAGAAGTTCAGTGTATCCCGACTGATTGGGGCACCTCCGGGCTATGTCGGTTATGAGGAAGGAGGACAATTGACCGAAGCCGTCAGACGCAAACCTTACTCGATCGTCTTACTGGATGAGATCGAAAAGGCCCATCCGGATGTCTTCAACATCCTGCTTCAGATCCTGGATGACGGAAGGATCACCGATAACCAGGGCGTGACCGTCAACTTCACCAATACCCTGATTATCATGACCTCCAATCTGGGCTCACATTATGCCTTTGAGACCAACATGGATCTGCGTGAAGATCATTACC
>CAZLWH010000135.1:0-717 GCA_964563265.1 uncultured Erysipelotrichaceae bacterium | reverse complement strand
CAGGAAGTCAAACGAACCTTTAAACCCGAATTCGTCAACCGGATCGATGAGATCATCGTCTTCAATGCCTTGAATAAGGAGGTCCTCTCTCAGATCGCCGATAAGTTCATTGGGGAGCTGAGAAACCGTCTTGGTACCCAAAACCTCAATCTTGAGCTCAGCTTCAACGCGAAAACCAAGATCGTGACGGATGGGACCGATCCCGAGTTTGGGGCCAGACCGATGAAACGGTATATCCAGCGCAACATCGAAACCAAGATTGCCAAGCTGATCATTGAAAATGCGCAGATTGCCGATAAGACCATTTTGGTCGATATCGATGGATCTGACTTCATCGTCAAACTCAAACAAAACATGAACTAGCACGTCAGTGCTGGTTTTTTTACGGTCCTTGAAAACGCTTTATAGTTTCAGGGAATTATGCTAAACTAATACATGTACTATGAAAAAACTATTTGGTAATGTATGGTTTAATATGCTTTTTATTGTCAGCCTGACGGTGCTTGCTCTTATTTTTGCGTTGTATGACAGTTACAAAATCGTCTGGACGACCATCAGTCATCTGGACCTCTATAAAATCGTTTTGATCATCGGTTTGGGTTTCTTGCCTTATCTGTGCTGGGGCATCATCCTAACGATACTGGGCCGTACTGTCGATAAGAAATTCCCTTTAAAATATGGTATGAACAATGCCTATGTCGGTGGATTCATGTCAGG
>CAZLWH010000134.1:0-4139 GCA_964563265.1 uncultured Erysipelotrichaceae bacterium | reverse complement strand
ACTTTGAGTTTTATCATAAGACAACAACATTTTAACACAGAGCACCCCTCTTCCCAAACAAGTTATGGGAAAAACTCATAAAAAAAACCTAGGATTAGGTTTCATTTATCGTTTGGTGGAGGTAAAGGGACTCGAACCCTCGACCCCTTGATTGCGAACCAAGTGCTCTACCAATTGAGCTATACCCCCAAACGGCTATTTAATTATAGCACAGGTTTACAGGGCTTCAAGCACTTCTTGAGGATCACTCACAAAGCGTGTACAGCCCGCTTTGGTGAGCTTTTCAACCGAGTTGAAACCCCAACTGACTGCCAACATCCCCATTGAGATGGCTTGTGCACTCAGCAGATCAGCTTCAGAATCTCCGATCATCAAGACTTCATCCGGTTGCAGTCCCATCTTCGCGCAGGCTTCCAAGAGTCCTTGCGGATCCGGTTTGCGTTTTCTGGTGTCATCTTCGCCATAGATCAAATCAAATGAGATGTCATGAAAGCGCGACGTGATCAGTTGAACCACATAGTCATGGACCTTATTGGAAACCACAGCCAGTCTTATATTTTTAGTGACCAAAGTCTCAAGCAAGTCTTGGATGCCCTCATAAGGCTTGGAATCTTCCATAAAACACTGGGCGTAATGGGCTTTGAATCGGTTGACCGCGTTGGGGATCTCATTCGCATCGACCCCGGGAAGGCTTTTGGTCACCGTCACTTTAAAACCGTTGCCGATGTTGTCGGAAACCTGTTGTTTGGTCAAGATGGGCTGATGATAATCCTGTGCGGTCCGGTTGATGGCTTCTGTCAGATCCCCTAAGGTATCCAATAACGTTCCGTCTAAATCAAAGATGATGCCTTTAATCGTTTTTGAATTCATAGTAATCCAAACTCAGCGTACCGTATTGAAACAGATGGCTCAACAGAGTGACACTGCCTTTGTCATCCATTGTACCATAGACACTGAATAGACCCGCGAAATGTTCAGGTCTGGGAACCGCCAAACGGGCATCCGGCTGCTTTTTGTAGTCCAGCAAAGCCGATGTATTTTTTGATTGAATGGCTTGATCCAACCAAGTCCAAAAACGCAGCGCCTGCGGTTCAGGCTGCTCACCAAACGTCAGCCAACCCAGATTGTGAACCAAGCCGCCAGAGAAGATGAAGGCCGTCTGATCATCAAGATGTCTCAAAGCTTGACCGATCTTCATCAGTGATGACGGATCTTCAAAGGGATGGATCGACATCAGTACGGTTTTCAGTGTATTTTCAGGATCGATCATTTTTAGTAGGGTCCATGCTCCGTGATCCAAGGCCCGGTTTGTTGTTTCAATCGCGTTCAAATCAGCTTTTTTCAACAAACCCAAGACCTGATTTCCCAAGGCAGGATCACCGACGGTGGCCATCTTGACCTCATAGAGTTCTTTGGGGAAACCGCCGAAGTCATACAGCGTCTCATAACGCAAAGCCGTGGAAACCTTGGTGATTTCCGATTCAAAATGGGCCGACATGATCACCAGTCTGGTGATTTCTGGATTTTCTTGTTTGAACTGTTTCAGTTTTTGGGTATACGCATTGTCTTCCAGGTAGATCGTAGGGGCCCCATGGGCCATAAAGAAAGCTTTTTTCATAGTGTCCTCGTACGAAACAGTATAACGGGGGTGAAAAGTTTTTCAAAGGAAATGACCGAATCGGCCTCCTGTGGTAAACTATTCTCTGGAGAAATAACCCATGGACGCAA
This sequence comes from uncultured Erysipelotrichaceae bacterium, assembly GCA_964563265.1. Taxonomy (GTDB): domain Bacteria; phylum Bacillota_I; class Bacilli_A; order Erysipelotrichales; family Erysipelotrichaceae; genus UBA2212. Next base: position 2,411 of record CAZLWH010000134.1, on the reverse strand, counting down.
GCAAGATTAAAATGGTCGTATTCGACATCGACGGAACATTGATCGCGGAAGGTCAGCACATGATCCAGGATTCTGCCGTCAAAGGCATACACGCCCTGCATGACTCAGGCACCAAAGTCCTGGTCGCGACAGGCCGTGCCCCCTACTTCATCAAACCCCACGTTTTCGAAGTTCTCGACAGCGATTATTATGTGACCATCAACGGTCAATGCGTCATGGACAGAAATCATACGATCATCTCGCGCCATAACCTCAATAAAGCAGACATACTACGGCTGCTTGAGATCGCACAGAGTGAAAACATCGCCTTGGGCTGCAAGTGTTCAAACCAGATCGTCGTTCTCCATGATTACGACAATTTCGTCAAGTATTATGGCCACGGCGAAGCCCATTCGGGACGATTCCTCAATGCGGTAGGCAATCCGGACGCTTTGGACAGTGATATGGCCATGGGCCTGTTTCTGGTTGGAGATGTCAGCAAACTCTTGCCCTACATGGCACAATTCCCTCAGTGGACCCATTCCAGGGCTTTCTCTTGGGGTTTGGATATCTTTGATAAGGATGTCCATAAATCCAGAGGCATTGAAGATGTCATGGCGATCTTGGGTTTGACCTGGGATGAAGTCATGGTGTTTGGAGATGCGGACAACGATCTGCGCATGATCGAAAAAGCCGGGATCGGCGTCGCCATGGGCAACGCCACCGAGAATTTAAAAAAGATCGCCGATTATGTGACCAGCGATCTTGAAGAAGACGGTATCTATAACGCCTTGAAACACTTTAAACTGATTTAAGCAGTTTAAGATCACAAACGACTTCCAATAACGGCGACTGTGTAAACAAATCATAAGGAGTAAGAGACACGATCTCATACTTCTTTTTTAATTCTGCCAGGTTTTTCGCCAAGGTCGAGGGATTACAGGACACATAGATCAGATGCGGGATCTCCTCAGCCATCAAGGATGCGACCATCGCATCACTCAAACCGCTTCTTGGGGGATCCATCACCAACACAGAAACGGGGTCGCTTTTTAATACCGAAGGCAACAGTTTCTGGACATCGCCGTGACTGAAAGAGACATTGGTGACCCCATTGAGGGCCGCATTGTCAGTGGCCGCTTTGACGGCTTCTTTATTGAGTTCCAATCCGATGACTTTTTTGGCTTTCTTGGCGATCGGTAAGCTCATCGCACCGACCCCGCAATAGGCATCAAGGACTGTATCTTCCGGCTTGATCAAAGTCACGATCTTTTTGAAGATGGCACTGGCTTGGATCGTATTGAGCTGAAAGAAAGCGGTCGGAGAGAGCTCGTAACGCAAACCATCCAAGACGACAGGGATCGTTTTGAGTCCGGCTTTATGAAGGACCATGGGTCCGAAAGGATCATGAGAATGACGATCCGTATTGACACTGAGATAGATCGATACCACCCCGGGGATCTTCATCAGTTCATTGATCACAGATTCCGGGATGACGTTGTTGCCGACAACCAAGGTCAACTGAAAGAGGCCGTCAAAACCACGCAGGATCAGATAACGGATCCCGTTCATGGATTCGAAACTGAAGGCTTCCTGTTCTTGGTCATCCAAACAGCCCAATACGGCGATCTTGACCTTCTCTAGATCATCGTCATGGATCAGGCAATGATCGGCTTTGACGAAATGGTTGGTGTTGGCGGAATACAGCCCACTGACCAGTTTCCCCTTTTCGCTTCTGACCGGCAGCTTGAAACTGTTGCGGTAACCCAAAGGTTTCGGATTGGAAACCAACGGTTTGATCAGTCTGACATCGATGTTGCCCATGTATTTGGACAGAGCTTGTTTCAGATTATCCAGTTTGAGTTTTTCCTGATGAGGCACATTGGCGATCATCAAAGCACAGCCTCCGCAGGCGCTTTGGACGCTGCAAGGGGCTTCTATTCTGAACGGACTGGGTTTGACCAGTCTTAAAAGTTCTCCTTTAAGATACTTATCCTGAGTCTCTGTGATGGTGATCTCGGCGATTTCATAGGGTAAAACCCCGTTGATGAACACCGGTTTACGATCGAGATAGGCGATACCTTCGCCATTGATGCCTGATTTTTCGATTTTTACTTGCATGGTTTAAAAATGTCCGGTAAACGGACATTTATTGTTCGGAGAAGCCCCAGGAAGGCACTTCCATGCCTCGTCTGATCAAGATTGTTTTCTGAAAATCGGTCTGGTTGGTAAACCGTAAGATCGCCTCCTCTTCAGTGAGCGAACAGCCCACCAACAGTTTGACCTCGATGTCCTTCTTCAGGATATCGGATGCAATGATGACGGTGTTGACCTGATTGGCCGATAAGGAACCCTTGTAGATCGAGATACCGGTCTCATCCTGACTCAAGGTATCCGACAAATATCCGTAATTGACCGGATAGATTAGGTTA
>CAZLWH010000133.1:0-4225 GCA_964563265.1 uncultured Erysipelotrichaceae bacterium | reverse complement strand
CATCCAAACTGATTTGCGCAAAGATCTTCCTCAGTTCAACAATCAGATCTCTTCGCACAGGATAACTGACTGGTAAAGCGGCTTCATTTTGACAGACTGTCAATAAACGCTGATAGAGATCATCACTAATCCTCTCATGAAGATAATTCATCATGGTTTCAATATAGGCACCATGATTTTTATCACACTTGTCAATTTCGATTTTATACTTATCTTTCGTTTCATCCCAAGACTTCATGACTTTCTCGAAGCGCATTAAATCGTTCAATGCGTTGGGGTAAAGAGCTAAGTCTTTATATCGGACAAGAAAAAGATAAATCAGGGCTCGTTCTGAACTCATTCCTTGACCTCCGGTCATGGTGAATGAAGTGGCAGGGGTTAAGGGAATCAATTGCAGGTAGTTATGATCTTTTTTGGCTTTCTGAAAAATCCTCAGATGAAGCATGGATAATCGGCTCTCAGCAATATCTAGGCAATCATCTTCAGGAACGCCCAACTTATGGTAATTCTGATTGGCGATATTGATGTTGGAGCACACATAGATGACTTTAAAGTGGTCATCATGGAGTTCATCACGATGCCACTTCGCCACTTTCTTAATGACGACATTGGCAATGATCGTTTTTCCTAATCCAACTTCATCGGCAAGAAGGACCCTATTTTGATGATCGTCTCTGAATACTTCGAGAATACGTTGGGCTGTTAAAGCCTGAAAGTCTTTCGCCTTCATCATTTTCTTACCTTCTTGGCAACCGATTTAAACAGCGCCAACATCGCTTTGAAATCATCAGATACTCCGGAAGGTTCCAGTCTGTTCATGACTGTTTCGATGTCTGTGATCTTAGCAGGATCACTGATGACCGCTTTTAACAGACGTTCATATAAGGCTGAAGGAATCTGGTTGATGCCTTGTTTACCCAGTAATCTCTGGCTTTCATAAAAGGCATCTTGCTCATAGATCACTTCTGCATAATTATCCGTCAGCATGAAAGAAACATAGGCAAGAAACCCGCCTTTGTTGTTGATGACAGACCGATAGATCTGATTGTCCCGCTCATCCACCGGAATACCTTTGGTTGTAATTTTGACGACAACATCTTCCTTATCGCGACGAACGACGTAGAACTCTGTTAGATCCATAAGTCTCAGGTTATCCAAGAAAGTGTTTTCTAACAACGGCACAAAAGCACGGGGATTGGTGATTGGTCGAATGGATGCAGGGTTAATGAGATTTTTACAGTTGATCTGAATCCGGTACTTATCATCAATTTTTATTACTTCCGCGGTTTCTAATGCCAATAGGACATCGTCTAAGGACGAAACACTGTCTTCATTTTCAGGCGTCAAAGAAGCATCAAAGTCATCCAGTTTCTCAAATGGACAAGGGTCAGTATTAACAAGCTCATCTTTTATGGAGTAATAGCTTCTGAAACGAGGTTTGAGTTTTAAACCTACTAAGAATTCAACATTATCGTGGAATGCTTTATAGGTAGCGTTCAATGATCCAAAATACAAGAAATTGCCTTCGTATGAGCCTTTAAAGAAGATCTTGGCATGGATATCGCGTTTGGGCAGATTCTCAATCGCATCCTCTTCAAGAACATCGTCATCAATGACCCCATCCTTCACAATATAGACGTCGTCAACACTTTCGAAGACACCCTTTGTGATGGAACTTTTTCTGGTGATCAGACAGGTGTCATTGGGCTTTTCAGTAATCTGCTTGATGATGGACTCTGTCAGAAAGGGTGAGACGATGATCAGGCTGAGCGCATCTGCAAACAAGGCCATAGGTTTCGTCGATGTTGAAGAGACCTTGAAGTGATGGAAGATCACCTTATCAATCTGATCCAATCCTTCAAAAGCAGTAACCTTCATGATTTCTTCAGCCATTGCTTTGATTTTGAGTCTTTTTGTTGGTTCTGCTTTCTGAGCAACAAAAAGCAAAATTTCGGATAGCGGACGGTTGGTTTCGTTGATGTCTGTGCCAACATGGCCAGTGAGTTCAACGGCGACATCCAAACTACGGTCGAACGTAAGGTTACGGCTCAGTGTGATGACTTTGTAATAAGAAGCGTTGTCATTATTGGTATATTTTACAAACCAGACTTTCGGATGAAAACTGCCTTTCTCAATACCGACTTCAAAGATGCTTTGCCCAAGCAAGGTAAAGACATCCCGATACTCTTTGGGTACTTTGATGGATCCGCGATTACAGAAGACGGCGATCTTATCACTGCTCTTTCTCAGAGCCTCCAAAAGAAAGAACGGATTCTTCATATGGTCGCTGTCTAAATCATCCATCATGCCTAAAGAAACCGGTATTCCCAAGAGCGCTTCCAAATCCATGGAGTAAGTCAATCCTACCGCAAATTCGAGTTGGTAATCGGGTTCAGGGTGAAGCAGTTCCCCCATGTTTAAACGATTGAGTTCCTGATGAAACAGTGTGCTAGGCATCTTTGTTGAGTCCTTCCGAAATATCGCTGACGATCTGATGGACGGTCGGATATCGATAGTAAAGTTTATAGGCATGAATCGGACCTTTATACTTATTCGCTTCGGTACTGCTTAATTTGGCTCGATCTCCCTTAATGCTTCTTTCTCGTTGTATCAGAAGTTTCTTGGCAGCCGGAATGTTTCTGTCTTGGATATGGCGGTCAAAACGTTTTAAGAAATCAGCCGTGTGATGAGAACAGCGGGTTACCGCAATCACCTCATCCAGATCGATCGGATGGTATTCATGATTGAGCCAATGATCAAAGCGACTGACAATATCCAGATCCGTCTCATCGGAATAGATGACATTAAACAAAAGATGGGCTCCATAAATAAAATCCGCAACTTCCTGTGCCTGCTTGACCACCTTACCAATCTCAGTCGGAAGCAAGTCTGATTTGATCTCCTCAAAGGTTTTCGGTAAATAGTTCTCTTTCAACAAATAAGCCAACAAGGTATCTTTCGTATTGGGATGACTTGTGATCTGTTCAATAAGAAACTCTGCCTCTTTCTTAAGCAAGTCAATCGTAGCCTCGGATTTATAGTTGTACTTTATATCGATCGGTTGAAACAACTCAAAATCAGAATAGAGATTATCCTTATCATCTGCGCCATCATTTTCCGTCTCTATCTTTAGGTGAAGCTCTTTACGCTTTTTCGCTTTCTCATAAACGAGGGCGCATGCGGAATCCAGCGAGATATCCGGATTTCTTACGATACCCCAGATCTTAAGCCCATTCCAGTACGTTCCAGAGGGTTTGTATTTGACGGATCCGCCGGATTTGTACATTCGTCCGCCAATGATCCCGCTTGTCTCTGATGGCGAATTGGTCAAGAGTGTCTTAACCAAGACGTCTTGCTGCTTTTCGATCCAATTGCGAACGTCACTGTTTTTCTTAAAGGATTCTGATATCGCATCTCGAAAAAGGTAGGGAATCAAAACATAATATTTAGCTCTTGTATGCAGGATGGAAATACCCGGGAAAAGCAAATTAGAAAACGCATCACGAATCGTTCCGATCCCCAATTCATCCACCGCGGATTGTGTTCTTAAATTCCTGAGAATATGAATGATCTTATTACGTTCTTCTTTTGAGTAATCGACCCAACCTAATTTCATGTGATCCCCTTCATCAAGATTATCTTTAATAACTATTATACTATTCGGCAGGTTTATTTTAGTCCACAACTCAAATTACTTGTCCGCTACCATACCACTGAAGGCAACGGCATCGGCTTGGCACTATGCAAGAAGATCGCCGACAGACATAACATCAAGAGCGATGTGAAGAGCGCACAACAATCAGGCGCCATCTTTACCTTCATCCTTCCCATTCAATAGCCTAGAAAAATCCTGGGCTTTTTAGTGAAATGGGTTGCCCAACTAATATTCATATATATTTAAAATGTTGGGCAACTATGATACGCTTTCAATGAGGTGAGACCATGTCGATTATTATCTCGGTTTTAAATGATGAGCTTGATCGTAATCAAAGAACACAACTGGCTTACCAGAAAGAGTTAAGCCAATATTTTAAAGGCAGCCTTGTGGTTAAGAAAAGAAAATCTATTGATTATTTTTATCTTGCCTATCGTGATTCCAAGGGTCAAATCAAAACGGACTATATCGGAAATATTCAAAGCATTAAGGTCAATGAGGTTCAGCAGCAAATACAGAAGAGAAAAGAAATCTTGTCGATCTTGAAGGACCTTAAGAAAGATGATCTAA
>CAZLWH010000132.1:0-4257 GCA_964563265.1 uncultured Erysipelotrichaceae bacterium | reverse complement strand
TGAAGCTTGAGCATCTTCGATCAGCGGTTTTTTAACATAGGATCGATACTGACGGTACCGAGAGATCGGATCGAAATCATAGCCGATCGGGGTTTTTAAACCATGAAGGCGTTTCATCAGGGCTGCAGTGCGGACCAGTTTGTCTGATCCTTGGTATTCAGAGTATGTTTTCAGATCATCGACATACTGAGTGATCTTGATGCCGGTCTTTGGATCATAATACAAGGTATTCACATCCAGATCCGCTTTTTTGGCCAACTCCAGGGCTTTGGCCTCATGGACGAAATTCACGATCTTGGCACTGTCGCTTTTGGGGATGCGCAAAACAAAACGCTGATGATCGATCGTGATCAGATAATTATCATTGGTTAAGCCTTTGTTGAGTTTTTCAAGCTCATAGGCAGAGGTCTTAAAGAAGCTTTTAATCAGGGGTTCTTGGTTAAACATAGCCATATCATAGCACTTTTATCGGTGTCTCCATAAAGCTTTTTGAACTGCGCGCATAGCCTTCGCTGACCAACGCCATCACAAAGACAAAGATGAAAACCAAAGGATAAAGCCAAAGGATCGAACTCCAGGCAAAGATCTGGCCCAACAGATTGGAGGTCAAGGTCCCGCCCACATAAGCGATGCCGACCTGTAAGCCGATCAGATAAGCCCCGTTGGCTTTATTGAAACGTTTGGGGGTCTCATGCATCATCGACGGATACAGCGGGGCAAAGCCCAAACCGGTCAGAATCAAGGCCAATCGGATCAAAAGAGGATCGCGCGTCATGATCAGGATCACTAAGCCAAGCAGTGAAATGGATAAACCCAGCCGAAGCATGTTTTGATTGCCCAGTCTATTGGAAATGGTCCCGGATAAAAAACGTCCGCTCATGATGGCCCCGTAATAACCGGCCACAAACAAACCGGAAACGGTCGGATCGATACGGACAAATTCAACCAGATAGGAATTGGTCCATAAGCCCACACACATTTCAGCACCGACATAGAGAAAATAGAAGCTGAGCCCATACCACATTCTGGGTTCAAATTGACCTTTCTCTTGTTTTTCTTCAGGAGTATCGCTTTCTTTCTTTTGATCCCAGAAACCGACCGTCAGAAACAAAATGATCCCGATCATCAGCTGAAGCAATCCGATATTGAAATAGCCTTGGGTCCATTGATGGGTCAACGCCAAGGAAAAGGTAAAAATGGTGGGTCCAAGCGTCGCTCCGACACCCCAAAAGCCATGGAGCCACGTCATATGTCTGGAACTGTAATGATGGGCCACATAATAATTCAGCAATGCATCGACAGCGCCTTGTCCGATCCCCAATCCGATCCCGAAAAAGATCAGTCCCGGATACGATCTCGATAAGGCGATCCCGATCAAAGAAAAGGCCGTCAATAGGGCACTGCCTGTGGTGACTTTACCGTAACCGAATCGTTGTCCGATGCGGGTGCTCATGATGCTGGATAGGGCAGATAACGGAAAGGTCACTAAAATGACCCAGCCTGCGGCCTGGATGGGCATCCTGAATTCAGATCTCATCAAAGGCCAAGCCACACCCAAAGACCCATCGGGCAGACCCAATGAGATGAAAGACAGATAGATGACCAGAAGCAGGATCAGCTGTTTGGTTTTGGTGCGCAAAGGCATGGCTCAATCTCGATTCGCGTGTCTAAATCATAGCATAAAGCGTGTGGCTTTGATAGAATGGGGGCATATGAAAACAGCCCTGGTCAGTTTGAATGTCAGTTATATCCACAAGAATCTGGCCCTGCGCACTTTGATGGTGACCAAACCCATCGATCAGGAAGCCATGATTTTTGAAGGACTGTGTAAAGCACCGCTGGCACTATTGGATAAGATCCTGGCTTATCAGCCACAGGTCGTGGCTTTCAGTGTCTACATCTTCAACATCGATGCGACCATCGCATTGATCCAAGCCCTGAAAATTGCAGATCCCAGCCTGAAAATCGTAGCAGGAGGACCGGAAGCGACCCATCATCCCAAACCGTTATGGGACAACGGGATCGACGGAATCTTTCGAGGAGAAACCGAATTGGTCTTTTGGGACACCCTGATCGGTAAAAACAGTCAGGGTTATCAGGATCATCCTGAAGCCAAGGCTCAGATCTTGATTGCGGATCTGTCTGTGCTGGAGACGTTTCCATCCCCTTATTTTCTGCCTATGGATGAAAAAGACATGGAACAGCGTTATCTATATGTGGAAACCGCACGCGGTTGTCCTTACGGGTGTACCTATTGTATGGCGTCACTGGACCGTCAGGTCAGACCGTTTTCCGATAAGGCCATGAATGCCATCTTCGCACAATTGAAAAATACCAGGGTCAGACAGGTCAAATTCCTGGATCGGACCTTCAACCTCAATAAAACACGATCTCTCAATCTGGCCAAACTGTGTCTATCCATGCCTGAATTGATGCATTTTCATGTCGAACTGGTCGGAGATACCTTGGATGAAGAACTCAAAACTCTCTTGATCACCCAAGGCAAAGACCGTTTCAGAATGGAAATCGGAGTCCAATCGCTCAATCTGAAAACCCTGAATGAAGTCGGAAGGACCAGTGATCTTAACAAACTTTTGAGTCTGATCGAAACATTCGCTGCCCACGGGATGAAACAGCACGTGGATCTGATCGCAGGTTTACCGTATGAAGATTTGAACTCCTTCAAGGCTTCCTACAAAGGCCTCATTGACCTGAAACCCCATGAGATCCAAGTCGGCATCCTGAAACTGCTTCATGGCTCAGCCATCAGAAATAAAGCTCAAGAGTATGGTTATATCGCGCAAGAGGCAGCCCCGTATCAGATCAAACAAAGTCACTGGATGAGTCTTCAGGATATCCAAAGTGTTGAAAGGGTAGCCCTGTCGACAGAGAAAGCCTACAACTCCCAGAAACTGAAAGCGGAACTGGATCGCTTGTTTGAAGATTCAGAACACAATCCATATGATGTGATGGAACATCTGGGGCAAAAAATCAACGCCTTGACCCATCCTTACACCAATCAGGCCTTTTATCTGGCCCTGTATGAAGGCTTATGCGAAGTGATCCCTGAACCAAAGGCAAAAAGACTCATCAACCATGCCTATTATCGAAACAGCCCGCTTTTCCCGCCGTCTTTGTTTCATAACCATGTCGATAAGAAGACCCTCAATGACTTGCGTGAACATTTGTCTCTCACCCAAAACGACAAGCATCTGGTCTTGATCGACCGCATTGACTCAAAAAATGGGTGGGAGTGCTGGATCTATCGATCCCAGCCTCAATCCAAACTCTGTCTGACCCTGGATGAAAATCATCACCTTGAAAAGGAAACACATGAAACTCTTACTGGCCACTCACAACCACAATAAAGTCATTGAACTGCAAGCCTTGCTTAAAGACCATCCCGAGATCGAAGTCTTGACCTTAAGTGATCTCAACATCACTGAAGAGCCCGAAGAAACAGAATCAACGTTCTCGGGCAATGCGGCATTGAAAGCGCAATGGGCCGCAAACAGAAGCGGACTCTTGTCGATGGCCGATGATTCGGGCTTGGAGATCGATGCCTTAAACAAAGAACCGGGGGTCTATTCGGCGCGTTATTTGGGCAAAGATACTCCCTATATCGAAAAAAACGCGATTATATTAGCGCGTCTTCACGATGCGAAAAACAGAAGTGCCCGGTTTATCAGCGTGGTTGCGATTGCCACACCCAAATCCGTTGTCTCAGACTTTCAGAATACTGATATAATCTTGTGTGAAGGCATCATGGAAGGTTCCATTGCCTTTGATCAGAAAGGTTCCAACGGATTTGGGTATGACCCGATCTTTGTGCCTGATGGTTTTAAAGAAACGTATGCGCAGATGTCTACGCCCGATAAAAACAAAGTATCACATCGAGGTCAGGCTTTCCGAAAGGCCGTCACAGTGTTGATTCAGGGAGAAACCAAATGAGAGGATTAGAGAAAATAAACGCAGTGGCCTTAGGCCTCATCCTTTGGATCGTGTTGATCCTGAGCGCTTTACAATTCACTGCTTTTAATCTTGATTTTTATAAAGAACAATATACATTCCGAAATACTGCGGCGATGATCGGCGTGTCTCAAAACGACCTCTTGATCGTGACCGGTGTGTTGTTGGATTATACGTCCGGTCAACGCAGCGACATGAATGTTGAAGTCTCGATCGGTGGCGTCGTTCAGCCCTACTACAATCAGCGCGAGATCGATCACATGGTCGATGTGCGTAACCTCTATCTCA
>CAZLWH010000131.1:0-4300 GCA_964563265.1 uncultured Erysipelotrichaceae bacterium | reverse complement strand
AAGGGATGTGTGAAAAAAGACAGGCTTGTCTTTTTATCTTTTTCCCAGAAGATAAAAGCGTTGCGATCATAAGGCAGGTCTACTGGCTGGTCTTTCATCCTTGAGGAACCTTCCCGTTTTCACAGTGGTATGTCTCCTCTTGTCCGGACCTACAGTTGCTGGGACAGCTTCGTTTTAACGAATTCCCTTTTGAGCTTTTGGTAAAGCACCGTATTTCGCAAACTCATTATATGTCATCCCGGATTAAGATTCAATGAACAAAAGAAAAAACCCGTTTCCGGGTTTATGAATAGGGCTAAGATCAATCGTCTTCTTCGTCTTCTTCATCCTCTTCGTCTTCTTCATCCTCTTCGTCTTCTTCATCCTCTTCGTCTTCCTCATCATCGTCATCGTCGTCATCATCGTCGTCATCATCATCGTCGGTGTTGACGGTAGATCCGGTGGTTGTATCGATTCCGTTGGCGTTCAATAAGGCATTGATGTCGGTTTCTAAGGCATAGTAGTCAGGATAGGCGGCATTCAAACGCGCTTGAAGGGCAGACGTATCGATGCCTAAGGCAGTGAGTTTATCGATCTTCTTTTGAAGATCTGCGATTATTGTCGCTTTATCGGCATCTGTCAGGGTAGAACCGGTCTGGGTATCGACCCCATTGTCTTTCAACAAGGCAACCAATTCCTTTTCAATGCTTTGTAGATCAGGATATTCAGCAGCGAGATAAGCACGGTAACCGTCAACGTCGACGCCCAAGGCCTCGAGTTGATCTAGCATTCCGTTGATGACCACGATCATGGCTGCTTTATCAGCATCACTTAAGCTGGATCCTGCTTTGGTATCCGCATCCAGTGAATTCCATAAGGACAAGACTTCAGACTTCAGGACAGCCAGGTTTTCACCATCGGTCGCCAAACGGGCACGATAAGCCGTCACGTCGACGCCGGCACGTTCCAGTCGATCCAGGAAACGTTCCAATAAGGAAAGGGTATTGAGGGTCGATTTCTTGACGATATCAGCAATCGCTTCCAACAGTTCAAGATTGCCGCTGGTTTTCAAGAATTCGGAAACACTCATGATTTCGCCATTGACATTGACCAATCCGTTGATGACGTAAAGTCCCAAAGGAATGTTTTTATCTAAGGAGGCAAAATACTGTTGAAGGGTGGCCTTGATCAAGGCAACATTGACGTCATCACTGACGCCTTCTTTACTTAAGGCTTCTTTGATCAGATCATTCAGATGATCGGCAGCGTCTTCATCGCCGGCTTCTGCCGGAGCCGTGGTGACCAAGACATAATCCGACAAGGTCGGATCAGTCAGGAAACCGGCTTCCTGAGCGCGCAGGATGATGGCTTCAACGACAACTGTCGCATTCTGACCAATCAGGTCACTGACGGTGATGCTCTGAGCATCTGCATTTTCAGCTTTAATGGCGATGACGAGGTTGTTGGCGTCAACTTCTAAGGTAAAGCTGGGATTGATGTCGATTGAAACGATCGAGGTGGCTAAAGATCCAATAAGTTTGTTTTTGCCCAATCCGTCATAGAAGGATCCAAACAGGACCAAGGCAACCAAACTGATACTGATGATCCCGTTTCTCAGCCAAAAAGAAGATTTTGCTTTTTTTGGTGCTTTCAGATTCAGCTCGTGTCTGAGCTGATTGAGGATCTTGTCTTCATTCATGACAGATCCAGTCAAGGCTTGTCTAAGTTTACTCATAGAGGGTCTCCTTATCGAGAGTTGTATACCTTACTAGAGCGACACTGAACAGAAATAGTTTCAAATATCCCCAAAAAAATGTAAATCAGTTAAAATAAGAGAGTAAACAACCTGGAAGGATAAGGTCTTTATGAAAAAAACGATCAGGAAAATATTGTCACAGCTCATGAAACTGTTCCCCATGAAGAACACGATCATTTTCGAAAGCAGTCCCGATATGGCAGACAATACCTATCCTGTGTATCGGTATCTGTTAAGCAAGGGCCTCAACCAGCGTTTCCATTTTCTGTGGTTGGTCAGTAAGCCTGAGAATTTCAGTGGCATCAAGGAAAAAAACGTCTCGTTTGTTTCGGTTTCCAATCAAGGCATTGTCGACTACATCAAACGCCTCTACCGTGTTTCGACTGCTAAGGTCATCATCTTCAGCACTCGGATCATTCCCAAAGAACGCAATAAACAATACTCGATCTTTCTCTCTCACGGAACCGCCACCAAGAAAATCAAAGGGACCTATGATTTGGGCGATATCTTGGATGATTTCGTTTACCAATCGGCTTTTGCGAAAGAATTCATGGCGGAAGAACACAGTGTCGATCTCAAACACTTGATCTCCTTGGGTTTTCCCCGTAATGATGCCTTGTTTAGAGAACGGGATGTGATTTACCCGTTTGTCAGTGAGAATCAGGAAAACTTCATCCTCTGGCTGCCGACGTTTAGACAGCACCACAAATATGACATCGCCAATATGGCGACCGAGATGCCTTTCGGATTACCACTGATCCAGACGCCTTCTCAAATGGCAATCTTGAATGAGAAACTGAAACAAGTCAAACTGACCTTGGTGGTCAAACTTCATCCGGCTCAGAAAAGAACAGCGAGCCTCAGCGGCTTTGATCATGTGGTCATGATCGAGGATGAACAACTGAGAACGAATGGGGTTCAGCTTTATGATCTGATTGGAAGATCCAGTGCCTTGATTACGGATTACTCCTCAGTGATCTATGATTATCTGTTGACGGAACGTCCGATCGCAGTCACGATGGATGATTTTGAAGAATATAAACAGACCAGAGGTTTGGCAGTCGTGAACTACGGCGAACTGGTTTCTGATCTGCAGGTCAATACGTTTAATGAGTTGTTGCGCTTCGTGGATGAATTGAGCCAACATAAAGATCGCACCTTAGCCAAACGGCGTGAGCTGAAAGCCTTGTGTAATGATCATGTGGACAACCGATCCACTCAGCGTGTTGCTGAACACATCCTCGCTGAGATCGACAAACGGTTCGGATTACATTAAAACAAACTCTAAGCGAGTTTGTTTTTATTTTTTGACAGTGTCTAATTTTTGTTTCAGCGATTGGATGGCACGGTAATACCGGGTCTTGATCGTATTTTCTGAGATTTCAACGGCTTTGGCGATTTCCGCAAAAGTCAGCTCATATCGGAAACGTCCCCCCAGGATCTTTTGATCCAAAGGATCCATGGTTTCGATCTGTTTGTAGATTTGATCAACGGAGAATCTTTCGATGGTTTCTAAAGCCAGATCCGTCTCATCAGGGATGTTTTCAAAGGCTGACGTGGTTTCCTCATCCAACTGGACAGCTTGGCTTGCCTTATCCTTATAATAGAGGGCCAATTCATGCTTGGCCATCGTCATCAGATAGGCTTGCGGATTCTCGACCGTCTTGTCTTTTTGGATCACACTGTGATAGAAGTGCGCATAGACGTTTTGTACGATGTCTTCCGCATCCGCCAATTGGGCCGAATTAAAGTAGACATACTTCGAGATGGCTTTGAAGGTTGCGTGGTAAATCGTCTCAAACAGGGCGCTTTGGTTCATCTTAAGGTCATTCTAATCCTTCAAGATTAAAATTCAATTAAAAGCATTGTTTATCTTTTCACACAGTACTTTCGTTCTATGAAATTCAAGACTAAAAACGACGCAAACCCTGATTTAATCGCATAAAGCACGGTGTTTTTTCGTGTTTACAAGACCCAAGCAGAATGATATAATCTTTTAACGGGTAGATATTTACTATTTACTCCTTGCCAGAAATGGCCATAGACCAGAAGGAGGTGACCACATGAGGAAATATGAAATCATGTACATCGTCAAAGCTTCTTTGGAAGACGCAGTTCGCAACGAACTCATCGCTTCTTTACACAGCATCCTGACCAGCAATGGGGCAGTGATCAGTAAAGCAGATGATTGGGGCGTTAGAGAATTCGCTTATCCCATCGATTTCGCGACGAGAGGTTACTACATGGTATTGAACATCGAAGCTGAGCCGGAAGCCATCAAGGAATTCGACCGCTTAACACGTATCAATACTAATGTAGTGAGAACGCTCATTATCAATTTAGAAGAAAAATAAGGGGACCCTATGATCAATCGTGTTGTCGTTGTCGGGAATCTCACCAGAGATCCGATGTTCAGTAAGATTTCAACCGGCACTTCCAAAGCCATGTTTACGATTGCGGTCAACCGCAAATTCAAGGACCAGGAACAAACCGATTATGTCCCATGCGTAGCCTGGGCACAGTCCGCTGATTATCTGAACCAATACGCTAAAAAAGGAAACATGA
>CAZLWH010000130.1:0-4321 GCA_964563265.1 uncultured Erysipelotrichaceae bacterium | reverse complement strand
GGTTTGAGTTCTTCATGAAGGGCCATCGACAGCGACAAGACATAGGCCTTGGTCGCATAGTATTCCGCCATATAAGGACCTGGGGTAAAAGCAGCCATCGAAGCCACATTGAGGATCTCCCCTGCTTTGTGTTCTTTCATACTCGGGATGACAAAATGACACAACCGGGTCAAGGCTGTCACGTTGACGGCGATCATGTCCTGTTGGATCTCATTGGGATAGGTCTCAAAAGCACCGTGATGGCCGAAACCGGCATTGTTGATGAGGCGGTAAATCAACAGACTCGGATCCCAGCTTGCGATAAATGCATCAACTTGTTTCGAATCCGCAAGATCGACCTGTTGGATGAATACCGTGATCCCGTAAAGGGATTCAAGGTCGCTTTTGATGAGCTCAAGACGGTCTATCCGTCGTGCGATCAAGACAAGATCCTGTTTGGCTTTGGCGTATTCATAGGCAAAATCTTTACCTAAGCCGCTGGAAGCGCCGGTAATTAAGGTGACGTTATGCATGTTTACTCTACAAAGCGGGCTTTGATCAAAGCCAGAGTTTCAGGGCTCAAACCGATCGTGATCAGATAATTTTCAACAGAACCATACTGATCCCTGACAAAACGGATCAGATCTTCCATATTGGTGTTGGTTGAAAACAAGAGCTGAGATTGCGGATTGGCGTGTTGTTTAAAGTAGGTATTGCGTCTGAGGTTGGTAAAACTGACTTCATAATTGGATACGATATCGCGATTAGGGACTTTGACCAGGCCCATCAGCAGCATGGCCACGACGCCTGTCCGGTCTTTTCCCGCGGCACAGTGAAACAGGACCATGCCTTCCTTGGCGGAAGCGATCGCTTTAAAAATGGTTCTGATCTGTTCCTGATGCAGTTCCAGCATTTCGATGTACATGCTTTTTAGAAGGTCGGCCGGGGCTTTGGATAAAACCTCAGGACTGGCATTCTCAAACAAAGAAACATTGTGATAATCAATACTGGGATCTTGGCTAAACGGATTGGGCCGCATCTGAAGTTCAGGGGTGCTTCTGAGGTCGATGATTGTGGATAAACCATAGTTTATCAGTAAGTGCTTGTCACTTTCAGTCAGCTCGTAGAGATCATCGGATCGAACAAAAACCTGCCACTTGGTGACGTGGCCGTCTTTGGTGGGATATCCTCCCAAATCACGGGTATTGGTGGTGCCTTTCAAAGGCAGGCGGACATAATGGGTCATGGGTCAATTATAGCCGATGGGAGATCGTTTTGTCACTAAAACCACTTCTTGCGTTTGAAATAGATGGCCAATAAGATCGTTACCACAGCCATCAGAATTAAGGAATACCAATAACCATATTCCCATTGTATTTCAGGCATGACTCTAAAATTCATCCCGTAAAGCCCGGCAATGAAGGTCAATGGGATAAAGAAAGTCGAGATGATCGTCAGGACTTTCATGATTTCATTCATTTTAATGGAAGCGTTGGATAAATAGATATCGACCAACGAGGATAAGACATCCCGCATCGTATCCACCGAATCCAAGACTTGATACAAATGATCCTGAACATCTCTGAGATAGATCTGGGTCTCATTGGAGATCTTTTGTTCCCCATGGGAAAGACGGGATAATACATCTCTTAAAGGCCAGATGTGCTTATGCATATACAGAAGATCCCGTTTCAGGATCCGGATCTCATGGAGGTTTTCCTGGGCATGTTTATGCAGGACCCGTTCTTCCAGATCCTCAACATCATCTTCGATCTCAGTGATGACATCAAAGTAAGCGTCGACCAAGCGATCCAGTAAGACATACAACAGATAATCGGTCTTGTTGGCTCGGATCGGATCCTGAGAATTCTGAAGTCTGGCTCGGATCGAATCAAAGACATCGCCTTCATAGGCTCCGATCGTGATCAGTAGACCCTCATGATAAATCATGGAGATCTGTTCAAAGACAAGTTCTTCATTGGCATAATACATCATCTTGGCCACCACAAAGAGTTCATCTTCGATCAGTTGAAGGGATGCCCTTCGGTTTTCTTCCTGGGCATATTCAAGGATGATGGGATGAAATTCATAGGTATCGATCAGCGGTAAAGCTTGTTGAAAGGCACTCTTATCATCGATGTTGATCCAAACGACGTCCGTCTTGAATGTCGGATGTTTCTTCCATTTCAGATAGTCATCATAGCTCAGATTGAGCAGTTGGTCTTTGGCGTAGAGTATGACGCCGGCATGTTTGTTGATGATATCCATGGTTCACCTGTTTTTCTTTATTATAGTCCTGCTTTGAGATCAAGGAAACAAGAGAATGTATTCATCCAGCGTCATGTTCAGTTCAGTGATCTTTTTGGCAGTTTCAATGCCGACATAGCGGTAATGCCAAGGCTCAAAGCGATAGCCTGTGATGTCTTCTTTCCCTTGAGGATAACGCAAGATGAACCCGTAGTTCATACAATGTTTGGAGACCCACTGGTAGGTTTGTGTCGTTATAAACAAGGTAAATGACGATCCCCCGTTGTTCAGATCGATCGCTAGACCGCTCTGATGTTCAGAAAAACCGGGACGGGCTGCGATCGTATCGGTATAGCTTTGTCCGTAGGTCTTCAGATAGCTGTTGTAGATGGCGGATTGATTCGCGTAAGAACGGTAAGAACTCGATTCACTCATGGGCAGATTGGCCTTGGTGATGTCGATACACATCAAATCATACGCATCCGCGGCATCTTGAGTCAAGGTCGGTTGCCCGCAGCCCTTGGCTTTCACCAGATCCTTGGGCTGATAGGACGAACTCAGATCGTAGTATTTGTTGATCAGAAGCAACCGAGCACCAAGATCCGCTTTTTGGGTATGCGTATAGGCCGCATAATCTCGATTCGCATTGACGCGTTCGACGATCAAGCGTCGGTTGAGGGATGAATGGGTCAAGGCATACGCCTGATATCGCGATAAGCGATCCAACACCAGATAAGATGTCTTCAGCCAATCCAGGATGTGATCGATCGGATCGCTCAGTAAGACCGTCAGCAGGTCCTCATGATCAAACTGGCTCAGTAATCTTGCTTCCGAATAGGTATAACCCAAACGGATCAGTTCCTGATAATGCGGATAGCGATAGAAATCCAACACATGGATCTGATACGGCTCAACGGAGATCTTAATTACCTGATCCGGCTCAAGCGTGGTCTTGATCACTTCGATTTCTGATTCAGAATAGCCTTGTTTATTGAGCTGATCTTCGATCAAAGCGCTTGACACAACATTCGGTCGGCTGATCAAACTTAAGGATAAAACCAGCATTAAAAAAATAAGCACGGGACTAAGGATGTATAGTTTTTGCTTACTTTTTATCATGATTTAATTATAGCAAACTCTACTGACGATTACTTAGAGTCTTATTTGACCAGGCTTGCTCAATAAGGCTGCCACTTCCTGGACATTAAGGACTTTGCCGTAAGAGACGACTTTCTCATCGAAAACCAATCCCGGCATTCTCATGATGCCGTAGTTGGAGATCTCAGCGATGTCTTTGACCTTGACGATTTCCGCATTCAGTCCGAGACTCTTCAACGCTGTACGGGTATTCTCTTCAAGTCGGAGACAATTGGGGCACCCTGTGCCCAGTATTTTGATGATCATGTGTTCCTCCTAGATCAAATAGCTTTGAATCGCATTGAATACAAATCCGATGATCATGATCCCGATCGTGCAGTAAACAACGAAGAAGATCAGTAATTCTTTTTTGACAACTTTCTTAAGCAGGATGATGGAAGGCAAGGATAAGGTGGTGACCGCCATCATGAAGGCCAATACCGTTCCCAATCCGACCCCTTGGGCTACCAACGCTTCCGCGATCGGCAAGGTCCCAAAGATATCCGCATACATCGGGATACCGATCAAGGTCGCCAGCGGAACCGAATACCACTTGTCTTGGCCCAAGACCGCAGTGACCCAGGCTTCAGGGATCCAATCATGGATCAAAGCCCCGATCAAAACACCGATGATGACATAGAGCCACACTTTACGCACGATGTCTTTGACCTGATCGAATGCGAAGGTATGACGATCCTTGCGGGTCAGTTTTTCTTCTTCCAGTTCTGTGATGCCGCCTTTGAGCACAAAGGGTTCCACGAAGCGTTCCATCTTAAGGAAATGGATCAGGGTCCCTCCAAGAACGGCCGAGACAATCCGACGGAGACATATGCCAGTGCCACTTTGACATTGAAGACGCTCATCAGCAGAAAGACCGACGCCAGATCGACCAGCGGCGAAGAAATCAGAAACGAAAAGGTGACCCCGACATCCAACCCTGCTTTTGTAAAACCGATGA
>CAZLWH010000129.1:0-4330 GCA_964563265.1 uncultured Erysipelotrichaceae bacterium | reverse complement strand
TCCGGTAAAGCCGCCCAATCCATCGGAAACAAGGTCTTTACCCGATTTCCCAACGGAGATCCCAAAGGGATCCTGGAAGCTTCTGAAGAAGAAATGAGAGCGTTGGGTCTATCCCGTTCGAAAGTTTCCTATATTAAAAACGTGGCCCAAACGAAGTTTGAAAAAACGATCGATTGGGACAAGCTGAATACTTTATCGACGCAAGCCATCTTCGATACATTGTTGCCCATCAAAGGGGTCGGATTATGGACAGTACAGATGGTACTGATCTTCTCATTAAAACGAATGGACGTCATGAGCTATGATGACTTGGGCATACGACGGGGCATCATGAGGCTCTATCATGTGGAAAACGTCTCCAAAGCATTCTTCACAGAACTTCATGAACGCTATACTCCGTATCAAACCTATGCCTCATTCTATCTCTGGCATGCCTCCATGGAGAAAGAAGCGATTCCGTTTCCTCAATAAAAAAAGAAGCCTTCGTCATTGTGACGAAGGCTTTTGTTTATTTAGGATTGAAACCATTGAAGATGGAGTAGATATCCGATGCGGTTTCTAGGGTCTTTCCGGTAATGATGGCGTTGACTTCATCGGCGTATTGGGCTTGGATCAGCAGGTTACCGATGCTGTTTTCCAACACCAGGCTCATCAATGGAGTCGATGAGATGCCTTTCTGAGAAGCATAAGGCAAGATCTGAAGTAGCTCTTCCTGGGTCAACGTGACATAGGTCAAGGAGATCTCAGTTTGAGTTTCTGAGCCCATGAACAGATCGCCAATATAACGTCCGCTGGATTGCGACAGGGCAACTTTGAAGAGCGGACTGTCATTGACTTCAGAACTGCCTAAGGATGGAATCACCAGGACAGCACGCAACGTAATGTTGGGTGTCGGGGTCATCGAGATCCCGGCTGAGTTGAGCACAGCGATCACTTGCGGATAACGGGAATCCACATCCAACGAAGAATCTAAGCACAGTGTGTTGTTGGAGGGGCTGCAGGTCGTCAACAATAAGGTCCCGTAGGCGGTATACTCGGTGGAGTTGATCTGCTCATCGCTGAGATTGGCCAGGTCAGCCAGATAAGCGGTCTTCAAGTTCTGTAGATTCAGGGTACTGGTGGAGGACACTGGGTCGGAGGACAATGGGGTCAACCATTTCGCGGTGCTCACGCGGGAGTATGTATCCAATTGAGCCAGATTCGGTGCCACCAGCTTGATGATTTCGCTGGAGTTGCCCAGTTTCAGTAAGCTTGAGGTCCATTGGGTCGGAACGGAGTAGTCTCTCTCTAAGGTTCTGCCACCTTTCAGGTGATAGGTGATCTTTAGGGTTGCGCTGGTTCCGGTATAACTGTTACCGACACCGAAGGGCAAAGGCTCATACGATTTGGTATAACCCTTTCGGGCTTCGATGATCGAGATCAGGTTGTCTCTTCCGCCGACACTGTAGTTATAGTCAATCCATTTGTATTCGGCGATGATGACCTTATGTAAGTCATACACGGCTTGGATGTCTTCTTGTGTCGTCAGATTCAGTGTCTTGACTGACCATGAACCGCCATCATAAGTGTCAGGGGTCGGTATGACCAGATCCAGATAATCCTGATAGACAAGATCCAAAGATTCGATGTCTGACAGGCTTGGGATTCTGGAAGCATAACCAAAGCCTTTGGTGATTAGACCGCCCAACAATAAGGATATCGCGATGGCGGCAATGATCAGATAATTCAGGAATGCTTTAAACAGATGCTTGAAACCACGCTCTGCGATCGCATCCATGACCAGATACAGCACAACGCTGAAGAAGATCGGGAAGATGAAGTTGACCGGATTGTAGTAAGAGGTGTAAAAGAGTGAAGAATTCAGGCTATAGATGACGCAATACAGGAAGATGATGAACAAGATGATGACCGCGCCGGAAACCGACGGGAAGAAGGTTTTGTTGGTAAAGGGCTTCTCTGCCTTTTCGGATTTACGTTTGAGATAAAACTGATTGGAGAGGGCCAAGATGACGCCGGTGATGGTCAGCCAGTAAATGGCATTGATCCAAGCGGAATCCCATAAGCCGGCCTTCAACGCAAAGCCGTTATCAAACAGAGCCCAGATCGGAAAGATGACCGAGATGTATTTGGTCAGATCACCGATGGTAAAGCCCAACAGGATGGTCTGGACAAACAGGATATAAGCCCCGTAAGCCAAGATCGGCAGGAAATTCAAGACCAGCGCATACAGGAAGGCATCCAAAGAGGTCCCTGTGTTCATCATCGTAAACAAGACGATGCTGACGATGGCGCTTGAGATGGAAAGCAGGACTACAAATCGCTGCAGGATGACGATGAAGTTGAAGGCTTCGTTGATCATCAGCAGACTGCCGCTGAACCAGCCGACCATAAACGGACCGGCAATGATCAATAAGGACGCAATCAAGGAACTCAGGAAGAGATCCTGACGTTTGATCGGTAAGGCATGATACACATCCAGGTTTTTCTTGGAGTTCATGTAGCCGTGGATCTGAAGCGGAATCAGGAAACTGGTCAGCAACAATAAAGCAATGTTGAAGAAGATCCCGACTTCTCGGATCCCGTCATAAGAATTGGCTCTGGATAAGATCTTGACGGTAATGCCTAAAACAGGATAAAGCGTCATCATCGCAATGCTCATGATAAACATATAACGGGCATTGCGTTTTAATAAGAACCGTAAGTATTCGGTTTGAAGTCTCAGTTTAAACAAGTTGACCATAACCCTTAGCCTCCATTTCATAGACAAAGACCTCTTCCATCGTGATTGGGATCTCTTCCAATAAGATGGGGTGTGTTTCATCGATCAGGGCTCTGATCGAAGCGATGTCGCCTTTGGCGACCATCAGATAGACATGACCGCGCTGTTCAAGATGCAAAGGATTGATGCCTTTAAAGACATCATCCGCTTGTTCATTGAGATAGCCGATCTGAAGTTTATGATAGTTAGAACGGATGTTTTCGACTTCATCCTGGATCGAGATGGTTCCGTGGTCCAATAAGGCGATGCTGTCACAGATGTCTTCCAGCTCTCTTAAGTTATGCGAAGAGATGATGACCGTGATCTCACGGTTCAACAGCTCATCGGTGATCAGACGTTTAAACATCAGTCTCATGACCGGATCCAAACCATCAAAGGCTTCATCCAGCAGTAAGACTTCAGGATCACACGACAGCGCCAAGATAACACTGGCCTGACGTTTCATCCCTTTGGAGAAATCGGTGATCTTATCGTTTTCATTCAGTTTGAAATGATTCAAGAGTTTCTGATACATCGTCTCATTGAAGGTCGAATAGAAGATCTGATAAAACTTCTTCATTTCTTTTAAATTCGATTGAGTCAAAAAGAACGGATCATCAGGAACAAACATGATTTTCTTCTTGGCAGAAGGATTATCGTAAACGATTTGGCCTTCTACGGTGATCTGTCCTTCATCAGGACTCAATACACCGCTCATTAAGCGCAATAGTGTACTTTTACCGGCACCATTGGGTCCGACAAGGCCATAGATCGAGCCTTTGGGAATGTCCCAGTTGATGTTTTCAAGTACAAGTTTGCTGTCAAAGGATTTTTTGATATTCTTTAAGGCAATCATTGTCTTGTCTCCTTGTAGATGGTTTTGATCAGATCGATCAGGGTCTTCTCTGAAACACCAAAATGTTTCACATACTCGATGCTTTTACGGATCTCGCTGAGCTTTTGGGCTTTCAGTTCGCTGTGATCCTGTTTGGCTGTAGATACATAATACCCTTTACCGGTCAAAGAGTATACAAAACCCTCTCGTTCCAGTTCGGTATAGGCTTTGACCACCGTATTGGGGTTGATCCCCAAATCTTTGGCCATGGTGCGTATACCGGGCAATGCATCATCTTTAATCAGGATGCCGCTGGCGATCTGAGCGAGGACTTCTTCAATGATCTGCTGATAAATCGGTGTAGTGCTTTGTCCGTTGACAACAATCATAAGGTGCCTCCTTGCTGTATCACTGTATCATAATAGTAATACAGTTAACGAGGAATGTCAAATAGGATGAAATCAACCGTGCGTTGAGTGACTGGTGAGAATATTATGGGATAATGGATTGGACAGGGATGGGTGGATATGGAACTAAACAAAGTAGGGCTCTTTATACAGGAGCGTCGTAAACAACTCAACATGACCCAAAGCGATCTGGCCAGTGCTCTGCATGTCACCGATCAGGCTGTTTCTAAATGGGAGCGGGGACTTAACTATCCCGATATCGGTCTGTTGTCTGAGTTGGCTGTGCTTTTAAAAGTGTCGGTCAGTGAACTGCTTCAAGGAGAACTCAGC
>CAZLWH010000128.1:0-4400 GCA_964563265.1 uncultured Erysipelotrichaceae bacterium | reverse complement strand
CCGCAGTTTTCGCAAAATTACGCCAGTTTTTAGATCAGCAGGGTAGAAGGCGTCAAAGAGGATGATAATGGGGTGTTATCTCAGTCCAAGTTTTTCGATAATGAGCTATGGGTATTAACCTGTTTCAATAATACAGAGTGAAAGGTAAGCCGAAATGACGGAAACTGTTAAAAAATTATGGAATAAGAACTTTATCTTGTTGTGGCAAGGCCATGCGGTCAGTGTTTTTGGGGATGTTTTGTACAGTATCGCCATCGGTTATTGGGTCTATCATGAGACGGGGTCGACCGGCTTGATGGGCCTGATGAGTTCCATTTCCATGTTTGTAGCCATGTTTCTGAATCCGTTTACCGGTGCCATCGTCGATCGGATCAACCGCAAAAGCGTCTTGATCGTCACGGATGCGATCAGAGGGATCGTGATGCTGGGGGTCGGTGCACTGTCTTTGTCCGGTCAGTTGAGCGTTGAGCTGGTCATGGTGACGGCGTTTGTGGCTGCTTTATGCGGTTCGATGTTTGGACCCGCAACCATGACGGTCTTTGTTGACTTGGTGCCGCATTCGGATCTGGTTCGGGCTCAGTCCTTGAGTTCCGGAACCAACAATCTCATCAACTTTATCGGGAAGGGTGTTTCCGGGGCCTTACTGACGTTCGTCGGTGTCGGTCCAATGATCATCCTCAACGGAATCTCTTTCCTGTTTTCAGCCGCCTCCATTGGTTTCATCACTGTCCCAAAGACCGCCAAACAAGAACTGAATCAATCAATCACCGTCAAAAGGATCTTGGGTGATGTCGTTCAAGGGGCCAAAGACGCGATTGCGACCCCCGGACTCAATATCCTGATCATTTCAGCCTTGCTGGCCAATCTGTTGGGTTCAGGGTATGCAGCGCTGTTGTTGCCTCTGGCGACGATGAAAGGACTGAATCTGACGGAATACGGATTGTTTATCGCGTTCAGTTCAGTCGCAGCCGTTTTGGCGATGGCGTTACTGGGAATCTTCAAACTGAAAGCCAAACATAAGATGCCGATTTTTGTCATCTCGTTTATCCTGAATACTGTCTTTGTGATCATCGGACTCATGGGCCACGGATTCATCTGGTTAACGATCTTCTTCTTTTTGGGTGATTTCACGATGGTCATCGGTAACGCGATCCTCAATGCGACCATGATCCTGGCGATCCCCAGAGACAAACGGGCCACCGTCTTTGGTTTTGTTTCTTCTTTCTCTATCGCGGGCATGGCGATCTCGATGCTGGCGTACGGATTCCTTGCTGAAATCTATGATCTGAGCCTGTTGGCCATCATCGGAACGGCCCTAGGCTTCTTCGCCATCGTCCCTGTCTTCCTCAGTAAAGGCATCATCAAACTGATCTCAGCGGAAGATCCTGAAACCGTCCACAAACAAGCCTAAGCACCTGCGGGTGCTTTTTTATGTTCATCATGATTCGCTTGGGGTGTACAATGGAAGCAGTTGAGGGGTTGGGAACGTATGATTGAACAATGAAAAAATTCCTGTTTAGAGGACTCTTATGGAGCCTTGTTTGTGGTGTCGTAGCCCTGTTGGCGCTTTTTCTGATCAACAGTTCCGTCATCGATGAAACCAAGCATCAAATCAAAACCGTACAAACGATCGGAGATTTCGATGCCGATTGTGTGCTGGTGTTGGGAGCCGGTGTCTGGGAAGGCAATGTCCCTTCTCCGATCCTGAGAGACCGTTTGGATAAAGCCATTGAAATCTCGACACTGGACATTGAAAAAACCTTACTGATGAGCGGCGACCACGGCACCGTCGATTATGATGAAGTCAACGTCATGAAAAACTATGCGATCGATCAAGGCTTGACTTCCAGCGACATCTTTATGGATCATGCGGGGTTTTCGACCTATGAAAGCCTGGCTCGGGCTAAACTTGTGTTTGGAGTAAAAAAAGTCATCATCGTGACCCAACGGTCACATTTATACCGGGCTCTGTATATCGCCAAAGGCTTGGGCTTGGAAGCCATCGGGATCCCTGCGGAAGACATTGCCTATGGCGGTGATTTCTTACGGGAGATCCGGGAATCCTTGGCCAGGGTCAAAGATGTGTTTACCGTGTTGATCAAACCCTCGCCCACCATGGGAGACTTTATCCCGATCAGTGGTAACGGGGATGTCACCAACGACAAATAATCAGGCATCGGAAATGTTAATGATGATCCGATCCGATACAATGATTGCGACCTAATAACTGGGGAATCGTCCTCAATCAAGGAGAACCATGCTTAAACTATTGCTTCACTACGGAATCGTCTTCGTTGTATTCTTCGCCATTGACTTGTTTTGGTTGGGCATCATCGCGAAGAACCTCTATGCCAAACATCTGGGATTCCTGATGGCGCCTCAGGTCAACTGGGCCGCAGCCGTCTTGTTTTATCTGCTCTTTATCTTAGGTTTGCTGGTCTTTGTGATCGAACCGGCCTTAATCAAACAGAATCTGTTGGAGCTGATCCTAAGCGCCACATTGTTTGGATTAGTGACCTATGCGACCTATGATCTGACCAATCTGGCGACCCTGAAAGACTGGCCTGTGCTGATCACGGTGATCGATCTTACCTGGGGGATGACCCTGTCAGTTTTGGTCTCTACGATCAGTTACTTTATCCTTAGATTACTGTAAGGCAATAACCGGACGAATGTCCGGTTTTTTATTGCCATAAATAGTGTGTAAGTCATGATACAATATGGGCGAGGTAACCCATGAGAATCATCACCGATAGTGGCTCAATGATGAGCCAAGAAGAAGCCAAAGCTTTGAATATCACCCTGATTCCGCTTCAAGTCGAAGTCGACGGTCAGAATTATCGCGACTATTTCGAGATTACCGCTGAAGAATTTGTCTCTAAAATCAAAACATCCATCCCCAATTCATCCCAGCCAGCCATCGGGGAAGTCATGGCCGAATACGAAAAACCGGAAGAAGCACTGCATATCGCCATGACAAGGGGACTCAGTTCCACGTATAACTCCGCCTTGGGCATTTTGAATTCGATGAATGTCAAACACATCACCCTATTCAACTCCAAGACCTTGGCCGGTACCCAGAAATATCTGGTCGAATTGGCGGCCCGCTTGGCCAATCATCACAGCGTTTCAGAAATCACACAACGGATGGAGACCTGCCTGAGTTCTTGTCAGTCCTATCTGATCCCCGTCGATTTCGATTTCCTCAAACGGGGAGGCAGATTGAGTTCAGGCGCGGCCATGCTGAGCGGATTCCTTCATTTGAAACCGATCGTCACGCAAGTGGAAGGTTCCGAGAAGCTTGAGAAATTCGGCGTAGCGCGGACCTGGCGCCATGCGGCAGACGATATCATTGCCAAGTTGGTCAAACAAGGGGTCGGGATGTCCCACAAGATCTATATTTCCCATGCCTTCAACGGTGACGTCGCAACCATGATGGCGGCGCGGATCAGAGAAACATTCGCATCGATCGATCTTGAGATTTTGAACCTGACTCCGGTCATGATCACTCAAGGCGGCCCCGGCTGCGTTGCGGTCCAGTATATCTTAAAAGACGACAGAGACTAACAGAACGCGCAAGCGTTCTTTTTTGACCTTGGCTTGACTTATCAGACCGCCTTGATTACACTGTTAAAAACACGGAGAACCCCATGGAATTCGGAATGCCTACCTTATTGGAATTGGATGACATTGAAACCAATGTCAGACTGGCTCAAGCCTTAAAACTCAGCTTCGTTGAGATCAACTGTAACGTGCCGGAATTTCAGGTCGATCAGATGGATGCACAAACTCTGGTTGAACTGACCGAGAAAACGGGGATCCGTTTTACCTTTCATCTGGATGAATTCATGTCGATCACCGATCCCAACATCACGATTTCTGAAGCCTACATCAATTCAGTCCTGAATTCGATCGCATTTGCCAAGAAGGCCAACATCTCCAGTTTGACCCTGCATTTCATCAACGGGGTCGTCTTTACCTTGCCTCATAAGAAAGTCTATGTGTATGAGAAATATAAGGATTATTATCTAGAGCGCTTGATCTCATTCAGAGACCGCGTGACCCAAGCCATCGGGGATGCACCGATCAGTCTCAACATTGAAAACGTGGCCGGTTTTGAACCCTACATGCGTGAAGGCATCGAGTTGCTTCTGGAAAGCCCGGTCTTCGGCTTGACCTATGATTGCGGACACAATGCGCGCTATGGCCAGATCGACTGGGATTTCATCCGAAAACACCAAGACCGTATTCGTCATATGCATGTCCACGATGTCAAAGGTAAGTCGGATCATCAGCCCTTTGGGACCGGCGATCTCGATATTCCTTGGGAAATCAATTTCGCCAGTCAAAGCGCAGCCAAAGCCGTCATTGAAGTCAAAACGGCAGCGTCGTTAAGCCAA
>CAZLWH010000127.1:0-4406 GCA_964563265.1 uncultured Erysipelotrichaceae bacterium | reverse complement strand
GATCCGTATGTTTTGGGATGATGAGCCAGAGCCCAGCGTTGAAGCGCCGATCGGGGATTTCTTTGGGATTGGTCATGGACTTCACCGTAACTTCATTTCGGCTCCGCTACAGATGAGTCCCGAAGACGGAAAGGCTTTCAATTGTTGGTTTCCGATGCCCTTTAAGAAGGCTCGGATCGAAATTGAAAACCAATGCGACACCAAAGTCATCCTCTATTTCTATATCGATTATGTCTTGGAAACGATCAGCGATGATCAGCTCAGGTTTCATGCGTCTTGGAATCGTGAGAACCCAACCCGAGGTATTGAACAGGGAACCATGTCTAATGAGGAATTCTTATTCGGTCATCAAAACATCACCGGGAAAGACAATTATGTCGTCTTGGAAGCAAAAGGCAAAGGCCATTATGTGGGCTGTAACCTTAACATCCATAATCTACGAAAAACAGAAGCCTGGAATTGGCCGGGAGAAGGCGATGACATGATCTTCATTGACGGAGAAACCTGGCCCCCCAGTTTGCATGGGACGGGGACCGAAGACTATGTCAATATGGGCTGGTGTCCAAGACAAGAGTACAATGCGCCTTATCATGGATTGATTTTGGGAGGCGATGAGAACTGGGGCGGTAAGATCACGTATTACCGTTATCACATTCTTGATCCAATCCTGTTTTCGACCTCAATCAGAGTCACCATTGAACATGGACACAACAATCATCGCAACGATGACTGGTCCAGTACCGCATATTGGTATCAAAATGAACCGCATCAAGCATTCAATCCCTTACCCAAAGTCGTAGAACGCCTGCCTATTGATGATTGATTGATTTTGGGTTTGCTTGAATGGAAGTAATCATGAATGGAATATCGTCATAGTAAGGACAAGCAACATTGCCTTTATGAAAGGAAAACGAGACTATGCCAATCTTGGAATTACCACAATATCATCTCTATTATGAAGTGATCGGAGAAGGAGAACCCCTCATCTTTATGCATGGGATGGGTGGCAGTATCCAACAGATCAAGAATACAGTTCGGCCCATAGAAGGCATTAAACTGATCCTGATCGATCAGCAGGGCCATGGCCAAAGCAGTATGAATCCTCGTGAACTCAGTTTCAGAACCTTGGCTCAGGATGTCATCACCATCGCAGATGAACTGGACCTGGATCGGTTTTGCATCGCCGGAATTTCAATGGGTGCCGCCGTCAGTTTGAGGGTTGCGATCGAACATCCTTTGCGTGTCAAGAAACTGTGTCTGATCCGTAATGCCTGGGTCAATAAACCGATGAGCGAACGTTTCGAGAGATTGTTTGGTTTAATGGCAGATTATCTTGAGAGTAAAGACCAAGAAGGGTTTGTGAATCATCCGTTGTATCTTCAGCTTAAAGCGGAGTCTGAACAAGCCACAGTATCCTTGCGCAACTTCTTCAGTGAGGAACCTGCTTTGAACTATCCCCAGAAATTCAAGATCATGCCTAAAGACAGACCGTTTGAACGTTGGGAACAGGTTGACCAACTGACTATTCCGACCTTGGTGTTTGCCTGTCATCAGGATCCGGTCCATCCTTTTGAATTGGGTCAAGAAATTACTTCTCACCTAAAGAATGGCGTCTTTCATGAGCTTGTCAGCAAAGACATCGACACCAAAGCCCATCTTGATGCGCTGAATCACCATCTGGCCTTGTTTTTAACAAACAGAACAGATTCTCGCTAAATCCCACATCAGGAATTGAAATCCATCCAAACTGAGAAACTTGGTTCGGAAAGATAAACGCAATGAAATCAGGTAGAACCTGGTTTTTTTGTATGAATGGGCAGTGTTTGCAGTTGAGTTGTTTGAAGAGACATGGGGTAGTCCGTTTTCTCATATAAGTAGGACGATCCTTCTTTGTGTTGAACCAGAACAACCAAGAAAACAAGCAGAACATGATCCGTACTGTTTCTCCCTCAATTCATTCGCTTTGTGGTCAAGGATAAATGATCTTGTAGAACTTGTTATCTAAAGCATGTTTAGTCTGATTTTTCTGTTCATCGATGACCGACACTCTGGATCTTTGCTGAACGGGTTTGTCTGGTCGGTTTTACTCAATCATTGATTAATTTCATTGAGATTGTTAAAATGGGGTGCTTTCTAACATACTCAAAAAAATATGTTTTGCTGCTAAATAGTATGAATATACAAGAATAAATATGTGCTTAGGTGGAAAATATTGAATATTTAAAAAAATAAATATTAATTATATATAAATATATTATAATATAGATATTAAATGGAGGACCTTTCATGAAAAGATTAGTTATGAGCTTACTGTCGTTTGCTGTCCTGCTAATTTATGCCGTACCGGTAAGAGTCAGCGCAGCAACCGAAGACTATCCAACCAAGTATCTACCGACAGTTGAAGTCAAAATCAACGTTGGCAATACGACGATCGATGATGCACAGTTTTTATTGGATCTGATTTCCGCCTTGAGAAACAAGGGGATTGCTTTGTCAAAGATCGATGTCGGTTATGCCGGTTCGATTGACAATACCTTCCCAGTCAATGATCCAACACAATGGACAAGCTATGACCATTTTGGAGAATGGGGCGAAATCGGAGGGATCATAGATTTCTACGATGATATCCTTACAGACTATGTAAAGGCCCATGACACGAATTGGGACAGTTACTACTATGTTGATGGATATAATTTTGATCCTTTGACCTATACCTTTTCCATCGATTACTGTGATGATGATTCCGGTGATTGTTTTGAGATGGACTACACAATGTCTTCTTTGAAAGATGCGAATGATGAAATCCATGCTCATTTCCTTCAGCATGACATCAACGGAAACATCAGCAGTTTACAAGATGAAGCCATCGCGATCATTGAGGCACAGCCGGGCTTTGCCGGTTACCAATATGTTAATTGGATGTGGTATGATGCAGCGACTCAAAAGTCATATTTCAGCTATTACGATATCGACTGGAATTATTTTGAATTGGAATTCCCGGTGCTTAAGACCTATCTGAGCACACCGAATTTGATCAACGGATATACACTGACTAATTTTGATTACGGTGATGATTACGGGGCGTTCGAATACAGTAACGGGAGTGACAGTTTCAATGTAGATTTCTCGGCTACGTATTGGGGCGGCACAGATAGTCCGAGCCATTACCCTGAACCGGATACAAATCCGGATGGGGATAATCCAGTTGACTGGACCAACGATATGCATATCGTCACGCATGATGACGGATCTGTAACTTTCTACGGTTACGGAGAACCGGCTTTCAAGGATTTCATGCTTTCAAAAGACAATACCGTTTCCGATAAGAGCTTCAAGTTCGATTTGGACGAATCTGCTGTGGATTACCACAGTATGGAAGGCGGAGGATTCCTCTTCAGCATTGAAACCGATGATCAGGGAACAACCGACGTTTCTGATGACCTGATGAGTGGGTATGGGGTCTTGTTTACGCAAGACGAGACCATCCTTTATCGTTTGAATGAAACCAATATTGCTGACTTCCATGATGAGTATGATGAAGCCATGGAAGATTCCTCAGGAGTGACGGTCATCGGCACTTATGATAAAGATGATACGACCGATCAGCATTACATCCAGATTGATATCGTCAACAATGTTTTAACGGTCAAAGACAATGATGTCGTTGCCATTGACGGATATACGCTTGAAGTCGTCGGCAACCGTTTCGGACCATTGGTTTCCTACGAATCTCACGGCTGTGAACAGTTGTCTTGGTTTGTTTATGACAATCTGAAGATGGGTTCGACCATCAAAGTGGTATCCAAAGCACAAGACAACGTCTCTACGATCGAATGGACAACGGATGCTTATCCGGTTTACATCAATCTGGAAGACACCAATGATGTGACCTTGGATGCGACCACTTTCGCCGCTGCTTTGAAAGAAGACGGCGCAGACTATATCGGAGCCGGACTGACGGTCTCCAAAACCATGCATGATGCGATTGTCGCAGCCAACGGTAAAGGGCTCTATTATGAATTGACTGAACCGGTGGACACTAAAGTACTGGCAAGTGCCATTGCCGATTATTTGTGGCCTTTGCTTGAACCCAAGACCATCGACAACATAGAAAACGCAGTCTTAGAATCCGTTGTCAATTCGACATTACCGGTCAAACCGGTCATCACGATACCAGAAGGTGTCATTGATGCCTTTGATGATCTGGCAGCCGGTGATGATGTCAAGATTGAACTCGACATCGACTTGATTGAATCCCTGAATGTGCCTGAAGATGACCTTCAGTTGGTGAATACATACATCAACGGTTTGGCCAATCATGACAAGATCAATGTCTATTATCTGGACATGAGCTTGTTCAAAGTACTCAACGGCACCGAGAAGACTCAGCTTACCGAAATATTGAA
>CAZLWH010000126.1:2893-4510 GCA_964563265.1 uncultured Erysipelotrichaceae bacterium | reverse complement strand
ATGATACTTTATCGATCAGTGGACTTATCGTTACTAAATTTGATGGGGATTCTAAAGGTGGGGCTGTTTTATCCGCTAAGACGATTACACACGTTAACGTCAAGATGGTAGGGACTGGAGAACGCGTTGATGAATATGAGCTCTTCTATCCAGATCGTATGGCGACACGTTTAATCGGGATGGGCGATTTAATGAGCTTGGTTGAAACAGCCGAAACAAAGCTGGATTCAGCCTCCTTAGAACGTAGTGCCAATCGTTTAATGGATGGCCAATTTACCTTTAATGATTTACTTGATCAATTTAATCAAATGTCTAAAATGGGCTCAATGAAAGCCATCTTAGGGATGTTGCCTGGTATGGGTCAACTGGCTCAACAGATCAATGATAAAGAAGCCAATCAAATGATGTCAAGAAATAAAGCCATCATCTTATCGATGACAGAAGAAGAAAGAGAGGATGCTTCTTTACTAAGAGCCTCTCGTAAAGCCCGACTCGCAAAGGGGAGTGGAACCACTGTTCAAGATGTCAGTCGTTTGATTTCTCAATATGAAAAAGCTAAAGATCAGATGAGAATGATGTCTCGTCTAGCGAAAAATAATAAAGGTTTTAAGTAGTGTCAAGTGAAAAGCCTTGACAGGCATTTATCTTATGATATACTTAATTCGATTTAAGGAGGATTTAACACATGGCAGTAAAACTTCGTTTAAAAAGAATGGGTGCTAAGAAGGATCCGTTCTATCGTATTGTAGCAGCAGATTCACGCTTCCCAAGAGATGGTCGTTTCATTGAAGCTCTAGGCTACTATGATCCAACCGCTAATCCAGTTGCGATCAAAATCAATGAAGAATTAGCACTAAAATGGTTAAACAATGGTGCGCAACCTTCTGACACCGTCAGAAATTTGCTTTCCCAAGCTGGGATTATGACCAAGTTTCATCAAGAAAAGAACGCTAAATAATCATGCTAAGCTTAGAACAGGCTTTAACAGATCTTATTACGCCTTTGGTGGACGATAAGAACAGTTTAAGCGTCAAACAGATGGATAGTCTGGATGATGGCGAAATCCTGCTTCACGTATATGCCAAAAGCGAAGACGTTGCACGACTTATTGGAAAACAAGGTTCTATGGCGACTGCTGTTAGAAACATGATGTCTGTTGCTTCACGTCTCGAGAACAAACGCATCTCTATTAAGTTTGAATCCTATTAGGATGCCTTGGCATCCTTTTATTTCTCTATGAAAAAGATACTGATCGGTGAAATCACCAAAGGATTTGGTTTAAAAGGCGAGGCGAAAGTCCGCGTTTTCAGCGCAGATCCGGATAAACGCTTTAAGAAGAAAGCCGTACTTTTCTATGAACGGGAAGGCATCGAAATGGAACTGACGATCGAGACCGTCCGTTTCCATCAGGAAGCCGTCCTGATCCGTTTTGTCGGTTATCCTGATCTGACGGCCATTGAGACCTTGATTGGCGGAAAGCTGTACATTGATGCTCAGACCTTGCCGAAAGGGGTCTATGTCTATCAGTTGAAAGAATGTTCGGTCTATAATCAAGAGGATGTCTTGATCGGTCCGGTAACGGAAGTCATCGAAAATACACAACTCATTTTACGTGTC
>CAZLWH010000126.1:1716-2883 GCA_964563265.1 uncultured Erysipelotrichaceae bacterium | reverse complement strand
CAAAACCAAAGAACGCGATATCCTTATTCCGTATGTCCCGGTCTTCATCAAAGCGGTCGATACGGAACTCAAAAAGATTACCGTCCAATGGATGGAGGGACTATGAAAATTACGATCCTGACTCTGTTTCCGGAAATGTATGAGGGTTTCCTCAATACCTCCATCATCAAGAAAGCCATCCTGAAAAATCTGGTCGAGGTTGAACTCATCGATATCCGTCCGTTTTCGAAATCCAAGACCCATCGGGTCGATGATTATCCGTTTGGAGGTGGACAAGGCTTGGTCATGTCGGTTCAGCCGATCAAAGACGCCTTGAAAACTGTCAAACAGGAAAACTCATACATCCTGATGACTTCGGCTTCCGGGACCACCTTTACGCAAAACAAAGCCCGTGCTTTATCAAAGCAGGATCATCTGATCATCCTGTGCGGCCATTATGAAGGCTTTGACGAACGTTTGGTCTCTTTGTGTGATGAAGAGGTCTCAATCGGTGATTATGTGCTGACGGGAGGTGAATTGCCTTCTATGGTCATCAGTGATGCGATCATCCGGCTTAAAGAAGGCGTCATCAAAGAAGCCTCTCACCGTGATGAATCCTATGAACAGGGCTTACTGGAATATCCGCAGTTTACCCGTCCTGAACACCTTGAGGAGGGGGATGTGCCGCCGGTATTGATGAACGGCAACCATGAAGCCATCCGCAAGTACCGTCTTAAAGAATCTCTGCGCAAGACCTGGCTTAAACGCCCGGATCTGTTTAAAGACAAAACCCTGACCGAAGAAGAAACCAAGCTCTTGAGCGAAGTCCTCTTCGAGTGAATAAAAAAAGATTGATTTATGCCTTGGATTATGGTATTTTATTAAAGCAGTTCCGCTGTTTAAGAACATGAACTGAGATTTAAAAAGGAGCACGAAACATGAAATTGAACTTAGTGGATGAAATCACCAAGTCCCAACTTCGGTCTGATCTCCCTGATTTCGGTCCAGGCTGCACCGTCAAAGTTGACGTTCGCATCCAGGAAGGCGATAAATTCAGGATTCAGGCATACGAAGGGGTCGTCATTGCCCGCGGTGGCAGTGGTATCTCAGAAACGTTTACGGTCAGAAAGATCTCAAACTCGATCGGTGTAGAAAGAACCTTCCCGGTTCATTCGCCCATCATCGACA
>CAZLWH010000126.1:0-1706 GCA_964563265.1 uncultured Erysipelotrichaceae bacterium | reverse complement strand
GCATCACGTCTTAAAGAAATTCGTTAATAAAAGTCGGAGTATTCCGACTTTTATTCTATAATGGGAAGTGGAAACAACTATGAACACACTAAAAAACATGTATACGGGTTATAAAGCGTTCAGAGCGAAACGCGGGATTGTCTATGAATTCGCCACAAGCATCATCATTGCCTATGCTTTGGTCGTGGTCATGACCAACTTTGTCGTTTATCCTGTTCACGTCGATGGGACCAGCATGTATCCCACGCTGCATCACTCTGATTACGGGTTTTCAAACCTGCTGAGTTTCCGTAGTGAAGGGGTCCAACGCTTTGATGTCGTCATCATTTACTACCCGCCGATCGATGAATACCTGATCAAACGGATCATTGCCTTACCAGGAGAAACCATCGAATATAAGGATGATGTTTTATACATCAACGGTTCACCCATCGATGAGCCCTATTTGGATACATTGTATGCGAATCAATATCGCGCATCCGGAGAACCTTATACGGGTGATTTCGGACCGATCCTGGTCAAAGAAGGCGAGGTCTTCGCCATGGGTGATAACCGATTGCCTGGCGGATCGACCGATTCGCGGTTTTTTGGCGCTCAAAAACTGGAACACATCAAAAGCAAAGACATCTATATTTTCTGGCCGTTGAATCATTTCAACTGGATCACGGGTAAATAGATGAGCATCCATTGGTTTCCCGGTCATATGACCAGAGCCAAACGGGAAATCGAAGCCCGTTTGAGCATGGTCGACTGTATTATTGAACTGCGCGACAGCCGTCTGCCGCTTTCTTCACGCAATCCTTTGATCGATCAGCTGTCCAAAGACAAACCAAGGCTGATCGTTTTGACCAAAAAAGACATGTCTGATCCGGTTCGTACGGCACAATGGGCCAAAACCCTGTCAGCCGACAATACGGTCGTTATTGCGCTGAATCTGTTGAAAGACGATACGCGCAAACTAATCGTAGAAGGCGTCTTGAAAGTCATGGAACCGAAATTTGCCCGCTGGAAAGCCAGAGGCATTCAACCGAGGGCTGTCAAAGCCATGGTTTTGGGGATCCCCAATGTTGGTAAATCGACCTTGATCAATCAATTGGCCCGAAAGAAACTGATGACCGTTGCGAACAAACCAGGCGTTACGATGGCTCTGAAATGGGCCAATGTCCATCCTCAACTCGATATCCTGGATACGCCCGGGCTCTTATGGGGCAAAATCGAAGACCATGATGTCGCCATGAAACTGGCCCTCAGCGGATCGATCGCAGAAAAAGTCTTACCTACCGAAGAGTTGGCTCTGGCCGCTTTTGAGTTCATCATGAAGAATTATCCTGAAGCGTTGAAACTGCGCTATCATTATGACGGCAAAGACTATGAAGCATTTTTATCTTTGCTGGCAAAGAATCGTGGCTATATCCAAAACGGAGAACTCAAACTCAATGAATCCATGACGACGTTTCTGCGCGAGTTCAGACAGGGCGATTTGGGCCCGATGAGTTTGGAATAATGGCTTGGCTCGAAGCGGATTATCCTTCAGTTCAGCGTATTTTAGGCATCGATGAGGCTGGTCGGGGTCCTTTGGCGGGACCGTGCGTGGTGGCGGGCGTGATCTTACCGAAAGGCTATACGCATCCGTTGATCAACGACTCCAAAAAATTAAACGAAAAACAGCGGGAACGCTGTTTTAAAGATATCGTCAATGATGCGCT
>CAZLWH010000125.1:0-4514 GCA_964563265.1 uncultured Erysipelotrichaceae bacterium | reverse complement strand
CAGTTATGTCACCTCATTTGAAAACAACCATTACTGTAAACCTCAGCCTCAATTTTTCCAAGAGATCCTGGGAGACATCCATAAAACACCTCAGGAATGTATGATGGTGGGCAATGATGCCCAGGAAGACATGGTCGCAGGGGTCTTGGGGATCAAAACCTATCTGATCACGACCCATCTGGTCAATCGTGATGATAAACCGCTTGTTGCTGATCATCAAGGCAATTATGAAGACTTCCTGTTGTTTGTTCAGAATCTGCCGTCAGTCCAATAACGCCATCAAAAGCCATTGTCTTGCCACAATGGCTTTTTATACTGATTCTTTAGTTAGGAGCCCTATGTTTCATTTTGAAAAGAAAACTTTGGCGGCTAAGTCGATCATCGTCTTATCCATGGTCTTGCTGAATGGTGGGATCCTACTGGATGCGTTTGTTGTTTCTAAAACCTACCAGACCGTTTATCCGATTGACGGATCAACCACTTATGAATCAGTCCGGTTATTATTGAGTATGATGTTTGGCTTGATCTCTTTCGGCATCTGTGTCGCGACCTATTGCGCAGTAGAATAAAAATGGCATAAAAAAACGCTGGAACCCAGCGTTTTTTATGATTATTTGAAGATGATGATATTGCCGACAACCGGCAGTTCCAAGGCTTTCCCGTTGTAGGCGTTGTAGGCCACATACACAGCCAAGATAAACAGTCCAGCGTTGAGTACCAATCCGACCAGACTCCCAATTATCGGGAAGTTTGAGATGATGGCAACAACAACTTCACCTAAGAAGATAAGTAAGGCTTGATTGGCATGGAATTTTCCAAATTTGGATTTCGGGGCTGCCAACAGCGGAAGAAAGAAGATAAGATAGGCTAAAGCGGCAATCACTTTATTCTGTTCAATGTCCTGTGCTTCAAAACCGGTAATTTCTTTCATTGTGTCCCTTTCATTGGATAACTTCATCATAATTAACGATCAGTGTCTTGTCAACCAGACTGCATCTTTTAGGGTTCAAGGTCCCCTTAGGGTCATGCGTTGATCGGACATCGCTGAAATGAAGTCATTTATTGGTAAAGACCAAGCTGAATAAGGTATAATATTCACCGTAAAAGAGGTTCATAAGATGCACAACACACACGAGATTTCTAAGAACATCCATTGGGTCGGCGGCAGTGAACGCCGCTTGTCCCGTTTTGAGAATATGTTCCCGCTGACCAACGGGATCGCCTATAACGCGTTTGTGATCGTGGATGAAAAAACAGCACTGCTGGATACGGTCGACATCTCCATCAGCGATCTTTTTCTCGCTAATGTCAAATATGCCCTCAACGGAAGAACATTGGATTATCTTGTCATCAATCATATGGAACCAGACCACTGCGCCAACATCGTCGCCATTCTTCATGAATATCCCATGGTGAAACTTGTCGGCAATGCAAAAACGTTCCAATTCTTTGAGCAGTTCTATGAGGTGGATGCAAAATCCAGTTACATGATCATTAAAGATCAGGATGAACTGAATCTGGGCAAACATACCTTGAAGTTCTATACGGCTGCCATGGTCCATTGGCCTGAAGTCATGGTCACCTATGAAAAATCTGAAAAGATCCTCTTTTCTGCCGATGCTTTTGGAACCTTTGGTGGTCTCAACGGTGGTGTATTTGCGGATGAATGCGACTATGCCCAGGATTATCTGGCCGAATCCAGACGGTATTATTCCAACATCATCGGGAAGTTCGGCGGTCCGGTTCAAAATCTGATGGCTAAATTGAGTCAAAATGAAATCACCATGATTTGTCCTTTGCACGGTCCTTTATACCGCGGGGCCGATTTGGGTTTGATCATCCATAAATATGAACAATGGAGCACCTATACCCCGGAAGTCAAAAGTGTGCTGTTGATCTATGGGTCCATGTATAACAATACCGAAATGGTCGTGGATACCTTGGCCAATAAACTGGCCAGGATGGGCGTAAAGAACATGAAGATCATGGACATCTCCCAATATGACCTGTCTTACGTCATCGCCGAGGTTTGGAAATATTCCAACATCGTTTTGGCAACACCGACGTATAATGCGGATGTCTTTTACAAAAACCACGCCTTGCTTCATGAGATGGCGGCCTTGAACGTCCAAAACCGCAAGATATCGTTGATTTTCAACTCGAGTTGGGGAGGCAAGACCCAGGAGACAGTCATGTCTTATGTGGATAAAATGAAAAACATCACACTGGTGGGTGAATCCTTTACGATCAAGTCATCTTATAAGGATCATAATGAATCCGAATTGGATGCTTTAGCCAAAGATATTGTGGATAGTTTGAAATAAAGTTAATCTTAACTTAACATACGGCATGCTATAAATAGAATGACAGGAGGAGTAGGAATGAAAAAATTAAGTACTCTGCTTCTAAGTGTGTTTATGCTCATCGGTTTGGTGGGATGCGGGATCACCTTTAAATACCCCGATCTCAGCAAAAATCTGACTCGAATCACCGATACGACCGTTTTAAAAGCCATTTTGCTTCAAAACAGCCCCAACAGAGGCTGGTATGAAACAATGAAAGGCAATACGCCCGGCATCGCTGAAGACAGTTCCAATACCAATACGCAAGTCACTGGCATTGATGAAGGCGATACCGTGAAGACCAACGGCGAATTCATCGTCAACATCCTCAATAATAAAGTCTATGTGATCGATGTCGCAACCAACAAAGTCGTAAAGGTCTTCAGTTATGAAGCCGGCGAAAATGATAAAGAATACCGTTGGGCGAGCGAAATCTACTTAACGGATTCTCAACTCATCATCATGGGAACCATTTCGACCTATGGCGGTATCGGGATCCGCACGGATATCGCATATGACCGTTTCTGGGGTTATTGGGGCGGCCAGGATACCTTCATCGAAGTCGTTAATCTCGATTCGATGGCTGTAACCAAAGCTTATGACCTGAAAGGCGGCTATTTCTCATCCCGTCTGAAAGATAATCAGCTCATCATCATCGCCAACCAATATCAAACCATCGTGTATGATGAAAAGAACAATCCGACCGTTGTTGAACCGACCGTGACGGATGTGAAAGACGGAACCGTGACGTCATCCATCGATGATGGTACCGCGTATGTCTTGCCCAATAATCAAGGCAATTCTTTCGTCAACATCCTGAAGATCGATTTGACTGCCAGTACGGATCCGACCTTATCCTCATATTTGGGATGGATCCAGACCATTTATATGAATGATGCCAATCTGATCATTGCCCAATCCCGTTATGAATACAATGAAACGACTCAAATCGGAGCTTCCTATACCGATCTGTTGCGTTTCGATGTTGAGTCACTGGAACTGAAGTCTCAGGGCAGTCTTAAAGGTTATCTTCTGAATCAGTTCTCCTTGGACATCTATCAGGGTACCTTGAGAGTTGCTTTGACCAATTGGGATACCATTGCGACCAACCGTATCGTGACCTTGGATCTGTCGATGAATAAACTCGACAGTATTGAAAACCTGGCCCCGAAGGAAACCATCCGTTCCGTCCGCTTCTTGGGCGAAAAGGGTTATGTGGTTACCTTCCTGAATATTGACCCGTTGTTTGTCTTGGATCTCTCTGATCCGACCAACATCTCCGTTACCGGCGAATTGAAAGTTCCGGGCTTCTCGACCTATCTGCATCCGGTATCGACCAATGTCATTTGGGGCATTGCTGAAGACCTGACTGTTAAACAAGTCACCGAAAACGGCCAGACTTGGAACAGCGTCGAACGTTTCGGCGTCAAGATCAGTCTGTTCGATGTCTCTGATCCGACCCGCCCGACAGAAATCACGGCCCTCAACATCATGGGACCTTCCGGCTACAGCGAAGCACAATGGAATCATAAAGCCATCGTCTTAGACAACAGCCGTAATCTCGTCTATATTCCTTACGCTGATTATCATTATGATCAAACCGTCTGCAGTACCGGTGAAAAAGGCGATACCGTGTGCAATTACTCGTATGAATCCGGCATCAAAGTCCTTGAAATCACCGAAACCGATGTCAAACTGGTCAAGACGATCTCCGTCTCCAGTTCATATGATCAGAATACCTGGATCAGCCGCAGCGTTTATGTCGGCGACAAGCTCTATCTGTTGAGCAATCTGGGCATCACCATCATCGATCGTAACACCTTCGAAAAAATCGATTCCATCGTTTATTAAACCAATCAAATCATAAAAAAACAGCGTCCAATGAGGACGCTGTTTTTATGGTTTAGTCTAACGGAGAGAAATTACTCTTGTCTACTCCACAAAGCGGGCAATACCAATCTTCGGGAATATCTTCAAAAGCAGTTCCGGGAGCAATGCCGGAATCCGGATCTCCCAAAACAGGATCATAGATATAATCACAAGCGTTACAGGCGTATTTTTTCATGAGATTTCCTTTCCTATGGACCTATTATAACAGATTTTATTCAGGAAATATGAACAGTCAGACACCTGTGATATAATTAAACCATGATCAACAAAAAGCCCAAATTT
>CAZLWH010000124.1:0-4517 GCA_964563265.1 uncultured Erysipelotrichaceae bacterium | reverse complement strand
GTGGTAAAATGAACGACCAGGATCAGTGCCGCTAATACAACAAAGATCAACAGGATATACTGCAGATTGACCGTGTTCATAGCGTCCTCTTCAACAGTTCAGGCAATATTTTTTGTCTGACCTCAGAAATGAAATACAAGGATCCGGTAATCAACAGACTGCCTCCCCGACTACGGTGGATTGCTTTTTCAATGGCTTCTTTCGCATCCTTGATCTTTTCGACCGGGAAGTCTTTGGCCATCTGATCGACAGTGGAAGCACGGTAGAAATCAAACTCGGTGACGATCAGATGTGAGGTAAGATCCAGCATCCCATGGATCATCTTGTCGGTTTCTTTGTCTCTTAAGGCACTGAAGACGACAAAGATCGGCTGAGGCAAGTGCTTGGCGCTTTCTTTTAAGGCAGCGATCCCATGCGCATTATGAGCGCCATCCAGAATGATCAAAGGATCCTCGCTGACTTTTTCGAAACGGCCTTTCCAATGGGCACTTTCTAAGCCTCTCAGGATTGAATCATCACTGATCGCATATCCAATCTGTCTTAGATACAAAGCCGCTTCTGCAGCCGTGGCTGAGTTCGCGATTTGATAAAGGGCCATCGTATCCAGATGGATCTTAAGTCCTTGATACAGATAAGAGAGTCCAAGGTCAGACGACAGCCGTTTGATTTTGCTGAGTTTGATCAAGGGGCTGTTGTTTCTTTCGCAGAAAGCTTCAAAGACCTCCAGACAGACTTTCTTGGGTTCAGCGGTCAATACGGGGACATTGGGTTTGATGATCCCGGCTTTTTCTGTGGCGATCATGGATAAGGTGTGGCCCAAGAGTTCCATATGATCAAAACCGATCGTGGTGATGATCGACAGCAACGGGGTCACGATGTTGGTCGCATCCAATCTGCCACCCAAGCCAACTTCATACAAGGCGATATCCACCTTCTGTTCTTTGAAGTAAGTTACCGCAAACAGAGTATCGATCTCAAACATCGAGAGGTTATTTTTTTCAATGAAGTCATAGAAACGGTTCCCGTAAGCCAAAAGGACCTCATCAGTGATGTAGACATCATTGATGCGGATTCGGTCATTGTGGACGATCAGATGCGGCGAGGTAAAAGAACCGACTGTATAACCGGCACTCTGAAGGATGCTTCTGAGGTAATTGGTGGTGGATCCTTTCCCGTTGGTTCCGGCGATGTGGACGCAAGGGATATCAAACTGAGGATTGCTCAAATCATTCATGGCCTTTTTGAAGTGATCAAACCCAAAACGGCCGGTCGAACTTCTGACTTCTGTATACGCTAAGAACTGTTCGATAGTGTTGAAGGTCATAAGCACCACACGATTTCTTTCCTGCCGTTTTTCTTTAAAAAGGCATTGGCTTGCGAGAAGGGTTTGGATCCGAAGAACCCCCGATAAACGGATAAAGGCGAAGGATGAGGCGCCATCAGGATTAGATGCTTGGGATCGGTGATCAGCGAAGCTTTGGCTTGCGCATTCTTTCCCCAAAGCAGAAAAACACAGGGTTCAGGATGAGCATTGGCCAAACTCAGGACCTTATCGGTAAAGGTTTCCCACCCTTGATTTTGATGAGACAACGGCTTATTCGCTTCGACCGTCAGGATGGTATTCAAAAGAAGAACGCCTTGTTTGGCCCAAGGCACCAAAGACCCGGGTGAAGGAACAGGACATCCGATATCCTCTGTCAATTCCTTAAAGATATTCTGAAGGCTGGGCGGAAATTCTATCCCCGGATTGACCGAGAAACATAAACCGTGGGCCTGATGAGCTTGATGATACGGATCCTGACCGATCAGGATGACTTTAAGTTCAGTATACGCTGCGTAGGAAAAGGCATTGAAGATTTGTTCTTTGGGTGGATAAACCGTGGTCGTTTCATAGGCGGTTTTAAGAAAATCCGATAAAGACTTGAAGTAAGGCTGTTCAAACTGTGCTTTGATGAAAGCCGAGTAGTCCATATCAGGTCCTCTTTAGCGCATCTCTTTGAGCATGGTAACGGTTGGCGTATAAGACCAGGATCGGTGCGAAGATCGATGAGGCAAAGACTGCAACAATCATATACAGCGACTCTGGCAAAAGCACGGAAAACAACAGGATGAAACCCATCCCGATCAGTCTTCCTGCGTTCAGCATCACTTCCTTGATGATCATATGACCATAGACAGAGCCCTTTTCCATATAATCCTGCATCGCATTCATGATGATGATCGAATAAGGGTTGATGAAGAACGGTGCGGCAAAGGCATTGACGATCCCATAGATCAAAGCTCCATACAGATTGGGCATCAAGACCAACACCATGGCTGCCCCAAACAAGGCAAAGGCCCCATAGGTATACAGCCTCATCCGATTGTTTCGCTTCTGGATCTTTCTGACGATGGTAGATCCAATGATCCCCATGATAGAGAAAATGATCAGTAAGGTCGAATAAAGGGACCCTGCTTTACCTAAGGCATTATACAGAAGCAAGCCCATAACGACCAAGGTGGCAGAATCTCTGATCCCAAACAATAAGTGCGTAAACATCAGATAGCGCCACTGCGGATCATGTCTGAGTTTGAATTTATCGAAAAGGGTATAACTTTGTTTATTGGCAGAGACATCGATCTTGGAGGACAACCATGCAGTGATCGTATGAAGGATGATGACCAACTGGAAGATCAACATATAGCCTTGGGTATCCGTCTTAGAGAAACCGACGATCATAGCGGCAATTGAAGGGGCTAAGACGGTCGATATCGAATTGGTGATGGACATCGTGGTCACAAACTTGGCTCTTGTCTTCTTTTCAGAGACTGCCAAGCTCAGATTGTTGGCTGAAAACCAATACATCCCTTCTCCGATCCCAAAAGCGATCCCGATCAGATGGATCAGGTAATAATGGGTCGTAAAGAGACCGCTGCAGGTCAGCAAGAAAGCCAAAGTCGAAATAATGGTCACCAAACCGATCGTCAAGGCCATCGATAAACGGGTCCTGCGGCCAAAATAGCCCCCTAAGAAAAATCCCACAGGGAAAAATCCGAAACGGACCATCGCATAGATGGTCATCGCCACCAGCGATCCGGTAAAGGCATACAAATAGACATTCACAAATACACCGCTCATCGTCGCCGATAAAAAATACAGGGCATTGACGATCAGCAGTCTTTTTTCATTTTGCGTCATT
This sequence comes from uncultured Erysipelotrichaceae bacterium, assembly GCA_964563265.1. GTDB lineage: Bacteria > Bacillota_I > Bacilli_A > Erysipelotrichales > Erysipelotrichaceae > UBA2212. Next base: position 1,338 of record CAZLWH010000124.1, on the reverse strand, counting down.
GAGGAAGTGCCTCTTGGGCATTGAGTTCACCGATCACACGATTAGCCTCAGCGATCATCTGAGCCTGGGCTTCATCCACGGTGATCGTCTTATCCCACAAGGCTTGCATGATGCTCATCATATCCATATGATAAACCAATTCCATCGCCAAATGCTTGGCGTTTAAAGGGAAAGCAATCACCGGTTCCCCGACGGAGCTTTGATACGCATTGGCGAGTTCCTGATCATGGATCTCCTCAAAGGTCAGATACTGAAGCATCTCATCATTGACCAGCGGGATATAGTCTGTATTGTCGATCAAGAGCTGAATGCCTTTGATTGATTTCAGGATGCGGATCAATTCATGGGCGGCACTCGGGTATTCCGTATCCGCATTGATTGCAAATCCGTTGGTCTTTACCATCGGTGATAACTCATTGCCCTGATAAGTCGGGAATTTTGAGACGACCCACTCACTGACGGCCTCGTGATCGGCTGCACCGATGCTCATCCAAGGTCCGGCCATACTAAACACGAAACTGTCATTGATCAAAACGTCATCCAGTTTCCAGGTATAGTTGTCTGAAGTATTGGTTTCTGTGTTGATCCAGTTGATGTCTGATAAAGCCGAAATAAACTGAAGTCCAGTTTTAAAGCTTTCAGTATCAAATCCCGGTCTTAAGGCATCATAAGCACTGTACAGACTGAACCCGCCTGCGGTCAGTAAAGGATAAAACGAATACGGTTCATTCAGTGAGATCGGCAGGATGTTGACATCCAATGTTTCCCACAAGGGTTTTAAGGCTATGATTTTTTCAAAGGTATCAACACTGTCGATCAGACCGTCCTTGTTGAGATCGTCAACGGAAAGTCCCAATAATTCCAAACGAGTCTTATTCACCACAAAGGCCAAGCCTTCCGCCGTGACCGGCAAGTAGGTCAAATGATCCGCATTCAAGGCAAAGACTTTATTGAGATCGACATTCTTGGTCAGGATGTCGCTTAAGGGGTAGAGTTTTTCGTGAAGCACGCCGGCTTGATTCTGATTGATAAACAAGACATCCTGTGACCCTGAGGTTTCAGACACAACTTCATAGCTCACGATCCCTTGACGATCCGGATGATACCAGTCCCAGTAAGCCGCCACAGTTTGGCCGTAAGCTTCATTGGGAACCAGGATCGACAGTTTCGCATGGGCTTCGATCTTAAATTCATTTTTGTGCGCAACAAAACAGACGGTCAACCCGTCGGTAATACAATCATCGGCTTTTACCGCCTGAATGGCCGCGAACGTAGTGCCAAGCAGGATCAAGATCAAAATCAGTTTCTGTAGTCGTGTGTCCATAAGTGCGTCCTTAT
>CAZLWH010000123.1:0-4527 GCA_964563265.1 uncultured Erysipelotrichaceae bacterium | reverse complement strand
AAGAAAGGCTGGGTCAAAAAATGACAGAAGACAAACAAATCCAACATCTTCAAAAAGCCATCAAATGTGAAACCGTGTCTTATCCGGATCGTTCACGCATCAACTTCAAGGAATACGATAAATTCATCGATCATATAAAACACAGTTATCCTTTGCTTCATAAGAAAGCCAAGCTTGAACTGGTTGAGAATTATTCTCTGGTCTTTCATCTGAAAGGCACCACCGACAAAGATCCCATCGCCTTGATGGGCCACTATGACGTCGTTCCGGTCAAACCGGAACGCTGGACGAACCCTCCGTTTTCCGGTGAGGTCATTGACGGCTATGTCTATGGACGCGGCACCTTGGATATGAAGGGCCAAGTTATCGCTGTCTTGGAAGCCGTTGAAAGCTGTTTGGAAGAAGGATATGTCTTTGAACGCGATGTGTATCTTCTGTTTGGACACAATGAAGAAACCGGGTCTGAAATGCCGGACTCCGGGGCCAAAAATACCCGTAATCTGTTGAAATCCAGAGGGATCCACTTTAATCTGGTGGTCGATGAAGGCGGCGCCTACATCGATGGGAAAGCCTTGGGCGTTCCGTCGACCGTGGTTTTGGTTGGGGTGGGTGAGAAGGGCTATCTCGATGTTGAATTGTCTGCGACCCAAGCCGGCGGCCATGCGTCGATGCCGCCTCATACCAGTGCTTTATACGATGTTTTCCAGGCTGCTATGAAGATGGAGTCTCATAAATTCCAGGCAGATTTCAATCCGGCCACCGATGCGATGTTTAAAGCCTTGGTGCCGTATATGAAACAACCGATGAAGTTTCTCTTCAAATACCGCAATATATTCAAACCGATCATCCTTTTGGCTCTGGTCAAATCTGCGGATACCGCGGCTACTGTACGGACCACCTCCGTCATGACCATGGCTCAGGGTTCTTCCGCACCCAATGTCTTGGCTCAAGTCGCCAAGGTCAACATCAACTGCCGCATCGTCCCCGGGGATTCGATCGAACGCGTCAAAGCCCGCATCGAAAACCGTGTCGGACCGAAAATCAAAATCAATCTGCTCAACGGAACCCAGCCGACCGACATCTGCCGATCCGATATCCCGCAGTTTGCCTTGATTGAAAAAGCCGTGAAGACCATTTATCCCGAAATCGCCGTTGTGGCGCCATATTTGATGGTGGCCGCGACCGACAGCCGCGTGTATCACGGGATGGCGGAAGCCGTCTATCGTGTCGAACCGTTCGCGTCCTCCAAAGACGACCGTCATACGGTCCATGCGGACAACGAAAGATTGAAAATAGACTCCTTCCTTAAAGGCATCGAACTCTTCAGGATCATCCTGAAAGAAGGCACCAAAGCCAACTCCTAAACGGATCGTAAGATCCGTTTTTCTTTGTCTGTTTTTTTGAAACCTGCTTCTTGATTTGTGCGTAGTGTATAATAACCATATACAAAAACACAAGAAAAGAGCAGCTATGGAAAGACAGTATTCAAGCGATTTATTGCGCACACTGGCCAGAATGTCCGAAAGAACGATTGTTCACGGGAATACCGTGTTGGTTAAAAAGATCCCGGATTGTGATGAAACGGGAGCGATGGATCCGCGTGTTTATGAAGACAATCAGAAGATGCTGAAGATGATGCGCTTTGTACCCAGGCGCTTTTTAAAGATCAATATGTCGCCCAAGCGACTGATTAAACTGAGAGCCATATTCAACGATGTCAAAGGGATTCCGATCACGATCACACCGATCAAAATAACCCTGGAAACGGTTAAGGCCGAGGACGGTTATGAGATCCCGATCCGAATCTATACGACCTCAACCATGGGTAAAAATCTGCCTGTCTTGTACTATATCCATGGGGGCGGTTTCTTTGCGGGTCATCCCGATGTCATTGAAGAATCCGTGAAACTGTTTGTTGAGAAATTCGATCTTCCCGTTGTCTCGGTTGATTACCGTTGGGCGCCTGAACATCCGTTTCCAATCGGTCATAACGATGTTTTGACCGTTTATAAGTGGATCATTGAAAATGCGGCTTCATTTCATGGGGATCAATACAAGATCTTTGTGTCCGGAGACAGTTCCGGAGGCAATCTGGCTCAATACTGCAGCACCAAGGCTTACGAAGATAAACTGATCCTGGTCAAGGGACAATTGTTACTGTATGCGACCTTGAATATGGCGTCTGTTGAGGATGAGTATTTTCACTGGTCTTTGGATCAGTATGAGATGTCGAAGAAACACAAGGCTGCCATCAAGACCTCACTGGGCATGCTGGGCAACATGGGGACTGGTTTGAATCGTGTCTTGGGGGTCGAAGATCCTCATAACGATTACCTCAATCCTTACAGTAGGGATCCCAAAAACAATCCTACGACCTTCATTGCGGTCGGTGAACATGATTACCTGAAAGTAGAAAATCTGGCCTATGCGGCCAAGCTGAATGATGCCGGTATCAAAACCAAGACCTTTGTTTATAAAGGGATGGGTCATGCTTTCTTCGATCAATGCGGGATACTTCCTCAGTGTGAAGATCTTGCGATTGAGATGGGCGTATTTATCTTAGAGAACAGTTAAAGTTAACAAGCGGAGAGATTCCGCTTTTCTATAGTTGTAAATTGATAAATCACACGCATCGTGGGTAGATTATGAGACAGAGAAGGCGTAATATGAATTCAACACGTATTCTCTTATTTAGGATTTTCAAAACATATCCTTAAGATGATCATTTCTCACCCATAAAGGAGAATCTGATATGAAAAGACACAGACTATGGATGGGTTTATTGGTGGTTTTTTTGTTTCTACTGACAGGATGTGATCCGAAGTATCCTCCGGGAAACATCAGCGTCAAACAAATCCAATGGCTTCATGTCGGTGAAACCATTGAAATCAAGATAGATTATCCCTATGCTGGCGGTTCAATGGTGTTTGGTTGGAAGAACCAGAAGATTGAAGTGGTGAAAAATCCGGATATCATCGCGATCCAAAACTTGAAGATTACGGCTGTAGAAACGGGGACGGCGACCATCAAGGTCAGTGCCACAACAGAATTGAGTGACTATTCCTATGAAAAGGGGGAAGTAGATAAAGTATATTCAGTATTGGTGAAAATCATCGTCAAGTAAAGTGAGATCAGATTTCTCAGAGGCAAACAACCCATGATCACAGTAAAAACCGATTGGAATCCCAATCGGTTTTTTGTTTATAAGGAGCTGTCGGGGATCGCATCCAAGGTCTTCTCAACCAAGGCGGTGATTGAAGAAACGCAACCGTCTTCAAACGGAGACTTCAGGTTGGCTGTTTTGACCAAGCCCAAGAAGGATTGGGTCCCGCCGATCTTACACAGGTTGAGATAATCGCTCCACATATTGGGATCTTTATCCTGTGCCCGTTTGAAGAACTGTAGGGCACAGATCTGAGCCAAAGTGTAATCGATGTAGTAGAAGGGGGAACCAAAGACATGGCCCTGTTGGAACCAGTAACCGCCTCTTTCCAGGAAGTCATTGCCGGTATAGTCTTTATGCGGCAGGTATTGTTTTTCTAAGGCTCTGAACGCCGCTTTGCGTTGGGCTGGGGTCCATAACGGATTGGCGTAGATCTCGTGCTGGAAATGATCAATCAAGACGCCGTAAGGCATAAAGGTCATCGCGGAAGAGAGATGGCTGAATTTAAACTTGTCGGTGTCTTTTCCAAAGAATTTGTCCATCCAAGGCCAAGTGATGAATTCCATACTCATCGAGTGGATCTCGCAGGATTCATAAGTCGGAGAAGCACATTCGGGGACATCGATCCAACGAGACTCATATGCCTGAAACGCGTGTCCTGCCTCATGGGTCAAGACTTCAACATCGCCTTGGGTTCCGTTGAAGTTGGAGAAAATAAACGGAGACTGGAAATCGTTGATGTAGGTACAATATCCGCCGGATTCTTTGCCTTTTTTGGCCACCAGATCCAACAACTCTCTGTCGATCATGAAATCGATGAATTCGCCGGTTTCTTTGGAAAGCTCATGATACATCACTTGACCCGCGTTGATGATGTCTTGAGGTGTGCCGATCGGTTTGGGATTGCCGGTAGGGAATTCATAGCCCAGATCGTAGTAGTACAGATGATTCAAGCCCAAGCGTTTGGCCTGTCTCTGATAAAGTTTCTGTGTTAATGGAACGATGTCGGTCAGGACTTGTTTACGGTAATTCGCAACCATCCCTGCATCATAATCCAAACGGTTCATGCGGATGTAGCCCAGTTCAATGAAGTCCTTGAATCCCAGTTTCTTGGCGATCTGATCTCTCAGTGTGACCATCTTGTCGAAGATCTCATCGATCTCGGCTTCATGGGCACTGAAGAAGGCGGATTTGGCTTCCCAGGCTTTCTGACGCACTGAACGATCCTTGTCTTGGGTATAAGGAAACAGCTGAGCCAAGGTCAAGGTTTCACCGTTGAAGTCGATCTGCGCAGAGGCGATCAGTTTCCCGTACGCGCTTCTAAATTTATTTTCTTCCTGAAGATCTGGGATGATCTTGGGGTC
>CAZLWH010000122.1:0-4579 GCA_964563265.1 uncultured Erysipelotrichaceae bacterium | reverse complement strand
CTTTATATGATTCATTCATTGTTTTACTGAACATTTCTTCAATGAGGCAACCTTCGTTTCTTGCTATCTCTAATTGCTTGTCAGAGAAATTCTCTGGCCCCCAAGGCATCATCAAATCATTCGAGAAATATGGCACAAGCATCTGGTGACTGCAATTCCAACACGTGCTTACTGTAATATTAAGACACGGTACCTCAATTTTCGGTTCTTCTTTTTTCTTTTTTGGCATCATTATCCCTCCACATGACTAGATCATTGGCTACATTATAGAATATCCTCCATCAGTAACAAATACTTTCCATTCTTTTATAACACTTTCGACACATCTTCCCCCTATAATGGTTTTATAAGGGAGACTTATGAACTTACTGATCGCAGATGATAACCCACAGATCACTTCTATTCTAGCTACCTATGCGAAGAAAGAAGGCTATACCGTCACCATCGCTGTTGATGGTTTTGATGTGTTAAACAAAGTTGAAAAAACAGACTTCGATATGATCCTGTTGGATGTCATGATGCCCAATATGGATGGTTTTCAAGTCTGCCGTCAGATACGTCAAACCAACAATGTCCCCATCATCATGATCACAGCCAAAGGCGAAGACTATGAACGCATCATGGGCTTGGATATCGGAGCCGATGACTATATCGTCAAACCTTTCTCTCCAGGAGAAGTCATGGCTCGAATCAAAGCCATCATGAGACGCTTGGAAGGCAAGGTCTCTGATAAGAAACAAATCATGATCGATACTTTAGAGATCGATCTGGATTCCTATAAAGTATCCATCAATAAAAAAGAACTCTTACTCACTAAAAAAGAGATCGAGCTTTTATATACCCTGGCCAATAACCCCAACCGGGTCTTCTCCAGAGAAAACTTACTGGATCAGTGCTGGGGCTACAGTTATTACGGAGACTCCAGAACCGTCGATTCCCACATGACCCGCTTAAGATCCAAGATCGATGAGCTTGCTCATCCGACCTGGTCCTTAAAGACCGTTTGGGGTGTCGGCTATAAGTTTGAAACGGAAGGTCACGTATGAAATCCGGAATCACCAGAAGGCTGGTCACTTATTTCATTCTAGTCATCATTGCGTTCGCCATCATCATTGGCGTTGTTTTCAGTGTCTCCTATCAACGTCAAACCAAGACCACCATTAAAACATCCTTGACCCATGAATCCGCCATGATCGTCAATCTGATTGAAACCAAAGGCACGATCAACCTGACCCAAGCTGAAGTTGCTAACTTATTGGCCTCTTTGTCTTTGGAAGATGTCCAAGTCTGGGTCGTCGATACCGACGGAGACATTACAAGACTCACCGCCAGTAAAATGGGCATGGGCATGATGAGAGACATCACCAACCTGACCTCCACCACAAGAACCTACATCACCCGTGTCTTAGCCGGTGAAGAGATCTCCTCCGAAAATGTCAGAGGGGTCTTCAATCAGGAAACCTTAACCATCGGAACTCCCATCTATAACGGAACAACCGTCATTGGAGGATTGTTTGTGAGTGCTTCCTTACAAGCCATCAGCTCCATCAGCAATGACGGTGTCAGACTGATGCTGTTTGCGACCCTGATCGGAATCCTGTTTGCCAGTCTCTTTGGTTACTTCTTATCCAAACGCTTCATACAGCCTTTGCAAACGGCCAATGGCGCCATCGATACCTTGGCTGCCGGCAACTATAACGTCAACTTAACCAAGTCCTCCAATGATGAGATCGGTCAACTCACCGACAACATCAATATCCTTTCTAAACGCCTCTCCAAAGCCAAGACCCAATCCGATAACCTTGAAAAGATGAGACAAAACTTCATCTCCGACATCACCCATGAGTTAAGAACACCGGTAACAGTGATAAGAGGCCTTGCGGAAGGCGTCAAAGACGGACTCTATGAAGGCAAAGACGTCAGTGAACAGATCATCGTCGAAACCCAAGCCATGCAAAGATTGATCAAGGATCTCTTAGAGCTCAGTAAGCTCGAAGATCCTGACTTCACTATCGAAAAAAATCCCATTGAGATCCATGATCTTCTCGCCGATGTCTGCCGTTCAGCCAAACCCCTGATCGAACCTAAGAAACTGAGCATGGAATGCCACATCGAAGAAGGCCTCTGGACCATCGAAGCCGATCAACAACGACTCAGACAAATGCTGATGATCGTCATCGACAATGCGGTCAAATTCAGCCCTGACGGATCCACCATCAGTGTCATAGCGAAGAAAGAAAACAACAAGATCTTCTTGTCCATTACCGATCATGGTGAAGGCATGAGCGAAGCTCAACTCAAGACCTTGTTTGTCCGCTACCATACCACTGAAGGCAACGGCATCGGCTTGGCACTCTGCAAGAAGATCGCCGATAGACACAACATCAAGATCGATGTGGAGAGTTCGCATGACTCCGGAACCATCTTCACCTTCATCATTAATCCAGCGTAAAGCAGCCTAACGGCTGCTTTATTTCTGATTTGATTAGGGTTTCCGAGAGAACGGAGATAAGTTGATGTATAAGTCATTGAGATGACTTCCATCCAATTTCTGCTTTTCCAAAGCCAACAACAGATCTTCCTGTCTGGGTTGACCTAGAGTTAGCCTGTAGAGAGAAAGCACTTTGATGAGCCTGTCGTATCTGAGCTTATCTTGACTAAAGGGATACATCGGAACGATTCTTTCGATCTTCATCGGAATCGGGAAGTCTTCAGGCAGACACCAGAACGGAACCAAATCCGAATTGTCGCCTTTGAGTTCAAGCGACGCCTTTTCAAACAGCTCACCCCAGGCATCCAGTTTAAATTCCTCTTTACCAAATGTGCTAACAGCAATGTTTTGTCGGATCGCATGACAAAGGTATCGGTTGATACGACCTTCTCTTTGCTCAAGATCGACCGGATTAGAAGGTAAGTTCCAATGCATGATCTTTCGGCTGTAACTGTGGAAATCCAATCCTTCTTGTCCAATGGAGGTCGTTGCTAAAACGAAAGGTCTGAACGGTGAATTGAATGCAGTACGAATGTTCTCGGTTCTTTGAACCGATTTCTCATTGATTTGGGCATTGAAGTAACCGGTTGCGAAATGAGTTCGAACTCGGATGTGATCCTTATTTTTCTGGAAAGTCTCCTGTGTCTTGATTTGAATCGGTACGGTATCGATAAAGCCTGCTTTCATTGATTTTAGAAGCTGTTCTTTGTCATTACCCAACACATAGGCATATTCATCCAAGACTGCCTGCAGATTGCCTTCAGCACAGTACTTAAAGACATTCTCATAATAATCTTCGGGATCTTTTTTATACATCATATCCAAGATCGCAACGGATTCCTGCTTGTTGAAAAGGGATACAAAACTGTCAGCCAAGTCTGATGCAAACTGCTCATTTTTAAACAGCCGATATGCACATACCGCAGGAGATCCGATTGCCATATAAGCCAAGGTTTCTGCCGCATAGGATGTGATAACTTCTAGTTTAAGCGTTGAGCTCTTACCATCCAACACTTTCAATAACTCAAGCAGCTGGGCGGCTCCGCCTTTACCTCGCTTAAGATTATTTTCTTTCGCAATCTCATCAATTCGAATTTGAAGCGTTAGAGTCAATGATTTCCTGATCTTAGCCAGGCTCTCATTACGATGTTCAAGCGGGGAATAAAGGGATGCTAAATAAGGGGAGGCATACTTAACGAGGTCTTCAGTCTGATCCTTCAATCGGACTGAGACAGCTCTTTTCTTATCGTCATCAGCGAAATACTTCTTCACTTTTCCGTCTGCTTGAGAAGGCAACTGACCAATCGTTCTTCTTTCAGCTTCATAAGAGGTTAAAACCGCAATCATTCTGGGAACCATTTCCCAACCTGAGAAGACCAGTAATTTAGAGAAGCCTGCGTTGCGGTGAAATAAACCGCTGGTTTGATAATAAGGAAGAGAAGCCGGAACCCATAACAGCATTTCAGGCCCTTCTTGTTCTTTGTTGAATACTTCATCAAACAAAACACGAAGACGCGCATTATTACAGGGAATGGGATTATAATTGATAATCTGTTTCTTGCGAATCAGAAGAGACTTCGAATTGGTGACTTGGGAATAATCGTCGAGCTTATTTAGGGTTAAACTGATCTTTTCATTCACTTGATATTTCATCATGAAGGAAAGCAAGTAAGGTGATGACTTAACATAATCAATCGGGAAGTTCCCCAAGCCTAAACCAGTCATCAGTTTCTGTGCTTCAACATAAGAAAAAATATCTTCCGCAGAAACGGAAACCGTCTTGGCTTTTCTGGTATCGATCATCGCATTGTTCATGCGTTCCGTTCGGCATACACTTTGATACAAAGCATCTTCTGCCTGTTTCTTCTGAGCAATCAGAATGGTCAGGTTGTCAGTTTTCAGTTTGCTTAACATCAAGGAGTAATTCTTCCACACTTCATGGAAGTACTCTTTCTTTTGACTGGTATACAGTAAGAAATTCATCACCTCGGTAAATTCCTTATAATGATCGGCTTCACCAGAGGACAGTTCCTCGATGGTTGAATACGGTTTATACGGGGTCGCAGACAATAGAAGGACTTTGATTTC